>UQYF01000002.1 GCA_900545175.1 uncultured Eubacteriales bacterium | reverse complement strand
ATATAACTTGTTATACACGGTTAAGTTCATAAGGCATGTTTTGACACCCGAATCATTATAGGAAATTCGTTGAAATTTTCTATTATATAAAAAGCCAAACGTGCAGGAACGCACTACGGCGGAGCAAAATTATGTTCGCTTAAGCGACTTGTTTCAGGCGGAGAATTCAGCAAAGTAGAATTCTTTCTTGATATATAAGTGATAGTGTTACATAAATTTAGTGATTATATAGTTTAGCAATTAAGTGTTTTGGCGTGAGCTTAGTAATTGGTAGGTTTAGGATGAGCTTGGCAATTAGAAAATTTATCGTTTTATGAAAAAGAGAAAATTTTAAATAAATGTTTGAAACAAAATGCAAGTATACGGATACTTATTATATGACTTTAAAGTTTTATAAGGCAGGCTTGTCAGGGGGACAGTATTACATGAAAGATGAATTCATTGAATTGTACAGCGGCGTATACAAGGATTTATACAAGTATGCGTTATATATTTTAGGCAACAGAGAGGACGCTGAGGACACGGTCAGCGAGACAGTTGTTGATGCATATGCAGGTTTTGATAAATTGAGGGATAAGGGGGCATTTAAGAGCTGGATATTTAAGATTCTTTCGATAAAATGCAAAATGAAACTGAAAGGATATGTCAATAAAAGCGTATGCTTAGATGAGACATTAGACTCACAGGTATACAAGGACGCGGAAGACGTTGTGGGTCGGGTTGATTTGCAGACGGCTTTTTCAAAGCTTGATGACAGGGAGCGCCAGATAATTGCACTTTCTGTTATCGCGGGATATGAAGGAGAAGAAGTTTCAAAGCTTATGAATATGAACCACAATACAGTTCGCACTGTGAAGAGCAGAGCCCTTGAAAAACTGAGAAAGATGCTTCGTTAAAATACATACAGAATATTGAAATTTGATAAGACAATGAGATGCAATATGAAATAGAGACGGAGGAAAATAATATGGATGATAAGTTCCTAAAGGATAGGATAGATAATGATGATGTGGAAATTCCGGAATCACTTCGACCGGAGAACATATCCGGATTGCTTGATAAGAGCATGGAAGATATGAAGCATAAAGGGCTTTATGATACTGACGATGATAATGTAAATGTCACACAAGGCGGAAAAGAAACATATGACAAAGAGAATGGTAGGCGCAAAGTCAGTAATATGCGTAAATATATAAAAAGTTGTGCGCTGGCTGCTGCAGCACTTATAGTGGTTGTTACCGGAGCTTCGATAATGCCGACATTGGGGAATAAAAAGACCGGCAGCTCAATAATGGATAATGGTATGGATATGGAAGGATTGGAGACAAATATGCAGGAGACGGCTGTTTTAGAGACAACGCAGGCAGCAGGAAACGCAGATATGAAGAGAACAAAATATGATGAGCTTTATGAAAAATTAACACAGGTGAATGATATTTATGACGGTGGAAATTATGTCATTGAAGATTATGTGAATTATTTTGGCAATGTTGATATTCAGGCGAAGGGAGATATAAGAGATTCTGCTGAGGAAGCAGAGCAGGATGTAACGACAGGCGGCTATGACAATGGGATTGCAGACGGAGCGGGAAAAGAGAGTGCTGATGAAACTCAGGATACCGGTGATGAAGATTTTTCTAAAAATAATGACCAGGAGGAGGGTGTTTCGGAGGGAAATATTTTTCTGACAGATGGGAAATATCTCTACATTATGAAAAAATCCGGTGATGTTTATTCCGGAATGCGCTCACTTGCTATATATGCTGCCGAGAATGGTGTACTTACAAAATGCAGTGAAATCTCATTAGATAAGATGGATGATTCTGATTATATAAGCTATGAGGCAATGTATATAGAAAAAGATATGCTTGTGCTGACCGGATATACCAATAAAAAATGCTATGATGATTATAGTGAAAAGCCGGTTACGTTCGGCACGTTTTATGATATATCTGACAGGATGGCACCTGAAAAGATAAATACCGTTACACAGAGCGGATATTATGAATCATCAAGAATTACGGATGGCGTGTTATATCTGGTTTCATCATACACACCTTCAAGCAGTTACAGACAGGATGAGTATGAAAAATATATACCTCTGTACAATGACATGCTTGTGGAGGAGGAAAATATATATTGCCCGGAATATATAAGCGGCAATATTTATACGGTTGTTGGGTCGGTGGATTTGGCCAAACCTATGACATACAAGGATACAGAGGCTGTAGTGGCAGATCCTGATAATATGTATGTAAGTCAGAATGCGATATATTTCCTTGCATCTGAGCCTTGGTATTTATACAATACATGGCAGTTATATGATATGGGAGCATCCACTGATGAGAGTGGAGTAAAATATGTTCTTGATGAATTGGTTGGTGAGGTGGTTAATAAGCTCAAAGCCGGTGATGAAAAAACAAAGAGTACTCTTATGAAGCTTACAATAGATAAAGGAAGTATTGAGTACGCAGGCGAGACGAAGGTTTACGGAAGTGCAGACAGCCAGTTTTCATTCAGCGAACACAATGGATATCTAAGACTTGTGACAACAACGATGGATTACGAAAGCGGTGAGCGAAGCTGTGGTTTGTATATTTTTGATGATGACCTTGAGCTTGTTGGTGAGATAGACGGACTTGCTGATGGCGAGAGTGTTAAATCGGTTCGTTTTCTGGGCGATATGGTATATTTTGTGACCTTCAGAAATACGGATCCGCTGTTTGCTGTGGATATCTCGGTGCCTGACAAGCCGGTTATAGTTGACGAGATTAAGCTTCCCGGATTTTCCGAGTATCTGCATCCGTATGGAGAAGGACTGCTTTTCGGTCTTGGGTATGAGGCTGATGAAAGCAATGGAAGTTTGCAGAATGTAAAAATGAGCATGTTTGATATAAGTAATCCTGCAGATATTGAAGAAGTTGACAGGATGCAGCTTGACGCATATTATTCGGGTGCAATGTATGAGCACAGAGCTATACTTGTCAATGCTGACAGGAATCTTATAGGATTTGTCACAGAGGAGAATGTAATCAGCACAGATGACACAGGAGCTAATATAACAGGTGAGCTTGCTCAGGTTTACAGACTGTACTCCTATGATGCGGAAGATGGATTTGTGCAGCATATAGAATGTGTACTTGATTTGTATTCATATGATTATCCGCGGGCTAATTATATAGGTGATTATCTGTATATATTTGATGGAGCCGGAAGCATATACACATATGAACTGAAGGATTATGGCTTTATAGGAAAAACAGAGTTTTAAACACACTATTAATGTCACAAAAGGCTGTAATACATTTAAGAAGATAAAAGTAATGAGGGGAAGTATTTTGAAAAGTCCGGTTTGAGATGAGCCGGACTTTTTGCATTATAGGATTTGAGTGTGAAGACATGCCCATTTAGGCTATGAATGTATAACATGTTTTGATACCCGGATTTTTATAAAAAAATGAAAATGTTATTGACAAACTGTGCATATCTGTATATATTGTGTATATACAGATATGCACAGTTTGCTATGTAATAATTATATAGAATACGCAATGGAGGCTTGAAGGATTATATGAAAGGGTTGCATATAGAGAATATGAAGAGAGTGTTTGATGGTTTTACACTTGGTCCTGTCAATATGGATATTGGTGCAGGGTATATTGTGGCTGTTATCGGGAAGAATGGCTGCGGCAAGAGTACATTTTTTAATTGTCTTCTCGGAACAGAGAAGTACTCCGGTGAGTGCAGATGGGATATTGATGGGAAGAGTAATGCTGATAATAGTGTTTTATCTGAGAAGTTTGCATACATACTTGAGAGATGTCCGTTTCCTAAGGAATATACTTCGAGAGAAATTGAAAAATGCTTTGCTGATTTTTATGAGACATTTGACAGGAAAAGATATTATGAGATTTTAAGCAGGTACAATATTCCGTTGAATAAGCAGCTTTTTAAGCTGTCGAGAGGAAATGTTATGGTTGTGCAGATTGCGTTTGCGTTTTCTTATAAATCGGAGGTGCTTTTCCTTGATGAACCGTCTGCGCATCTTGACAGCTATGCAAGAAATGAACTTTATGAGCTTATTGGGGAGTATGAAGATGAAGGACATATTATTTTCTGGGCGAGCCATATGATGGAGGAGCTTGATAAGAGGGCTGATTATGTACTTGGAATCAAAAATGGGCAGCAGGTTTATTTTGGGACTAAGGAAGAGCTGACGGAGAAATACCATGTTGTAAAGGGAAGTAAAAAGCAGCTTGATTATATGAAAAAAGCACTGGTCGGGCGAAGGGATGATGAGAGCTGCAGCTGTGGGCTGGTTGACACAACAAAGGATTATCTTAAGCTGGCAGCGTTAGATGAGCCGGCAAGACTTTCTGATATTGTGGAATATCTTTTGTAAATGCTTTATATTCGCTTAATTGTTAATATGTCCGGATATGGAAAGGATGTGGATTGTTATGAATAAAAAGATATTGAAGCTGACAGGAAAAACATTGTGGTGTGATATAAAGCACGGCTTCAGAGGCTATAACATGATTTTGGCTTTGATATTGCTGGGTCTTTCGTTTGCGCCGCCTGAAGGGTCAACATTTCTTTGCCTGGCTTATTTTATCGAGCTGGCAGTAATGAGATTTATGTCATCATGCGATAGGATAACTTTTGTAATGCCGCTAAGCGCAGCTGACAGAAAGCGCTATATGATATACAGACAGTTTGCGATGGAGGCAGTTTTCGTGTTGCTTATATTTGGAACGGCAGGTCTGAGGTATGTTATCTTCGGGTATGAGTATTCGATTGCAAGATGTGTGGTTAATAATTTATTTGTGATAGCGGTAATGCTGTTCGAGGCGTGCAGCGCTGTATGCTTTTGCGGATGGTATAAAGATATTTCTATGAGAGAGAAAGGCTTTGGAATTTTCTTTAGTATAATTGCATGGGTTGCTTTTTTGACGGCAATTATGCTGTCAGGGGAAACAAAAATAAATTATATGATAATGCTTATAATGTGTTTTGGAGGAATTCTGGTTCAGATGCTTGTGAAAGTATATTATATGGTACATTCAACCTTTGATGAGTACAGGATTGTGAATGCGTATGAGGGAATGGGCGGAGTAAGCAGAAAGAAAAACAGTGCAGCGGATGAAGCTTTTTAATAAATACATTTGAACGGGATAACTATGTGAAATTTTTTTAATAATGGCAGGATAATAATGCAGGCAAAAATGCGGAACTCAATTTAAGCCTTTTGTATTCTTTACTTTTTATGGGATGGATACAGATAAGCGCTGTAGAGGATCGGTTGATAATAAAATTATTGAAGGGTAGTGAACAGATGCAGATAATAATTTCTGATAAGAGCAGTGTGCCGATATATGAGCAGATTACCAGACAGATAAAGGAAGGGATATTAAGCCATGCGCTTAAGCCGGATGAGATGCTGCCTTCCATAAGACAGCTTGCAAAGGAGCTTCAGATTAGCGTTATAACTACTAAAAGAGCATATGAGGAGCTTGAAAACGAGGGGATGATTTACTCGGTTCCGCAGAAGGGATTCTTTGTGACATCGGGCAAGGTGGAAATCTTAAAAGAGAAGAGATTGAAGCTGATTGAGGATACGGCAGTGCAGCTTATCAATGAAGGAAAGGCGGCAGGGCTGTCACTTGATGAGCTAAAATCAATGATTGAGCTGCTGTGGGAATAGTATGAAAGGCAGGATAGCCGCAGGACGGCAGAACGGAGAGAAAAATGGATGAAAATGCTTTGATAGTCGATGGACTTTGTGCAAAACAGGGAAAGTTTGAGCTGCATGATATAAGTTTTACACTTCCAAAAGGTTACATAATGGGGCTTGTAGGCAGAATGGGCTCAGGAAAGACAACGCTTTTAAAGAATATATTAAATCCGGCTTTGATAAAGAGCGGAAGTGTAAAGTATGATGCACAGGCAGGATTCATAATGGAGGATGCTCCGTTTTTCATAGAAGCAACCTTGAAAGAAAATATGGAAGTGTTTAAAAATCTGTATAAGAATTATGATGAGCGGGAGTTCTATGACAGATTAAGGAGTGTCGGGTTAGAGGAACATAAGGTGTACGGACTGCTGTCTAAGGGTGAGAAGGTTCGTTTTCAGTTTGCATTTGCGATGGGACATCATCCGGGACTTTTGCTGCTTGATGAGCCGACAAGCGGACTTGATGTGTCATTTCGCAGAGAGTTTTTATATATGATTCAGGAAGCGGTAGAAAAACAACTGGTGAGCGTGATTTTTTCAACGCATCTTACGGATGAATTGGAACGGATTGCGGATTTTATCGGTGTGATGGAGAATGGAACACTTCAAATAGAAGAAAATGAAGTCTCCGGTGCGAAAATAGAAAAAATAGGGACGGATGATTATAAGCCGCTTCTGGGCGATATGCCCGGTTTTAAGGAATTGGTCAGTTTCTGCAGAGGAATATACTTAAAGAGCAATCTCAGATTTGCTTCATATGTTATCGCTTTTTTTCAGTTCATATTTGGCTCGGTAGCATTTTGGATTGACAGCGAAACAAAGTTTGCGTCAGGGTTCATGTCCGGTCTTGTGGTTATGGGCATTATGCTTCAGTACCTTGGATTGGTGACTCAGGAGGGGGAAGGGACAGGAAGAAGGGTTGTACCTATGCGTGTTGGAAGATTATGGTGCTTGAACCGATGGATGCTTTGGGGAGCGCGTATGCTCTGCGTGTTGAGAAGTTCACTTTGTTTTGCGGTAATTGTACTTGTTCAGTCGCTTGCGGTGGCTGTTATAACCGGGAATGGAGGATGTATGCTTGCGGTACTTGGAATTGCTGTTGACTATGTTGTTGTAGCTTTGCTCACAGCTATTGTGACGCTTATTGTATGTTGATGACTTGATATAAAAATTATTTTGATTTATAATATACCAGATATGTATTCCGCAGATTCTTATAAAGAAGAGCGTGAGTGCAAAAATCGTGAATAATCGGCATAGTTTTTCAGGCTTGAGGTTTTATTGATATGGATAATAGCACAATTTTGGATGATAGACATACAGTCAAGGAAAAGATTCATGCCATGATGCCGGCTTTCAGCAAAGGGCAGAAGAGAATTGCTGAATATATCCTTAAGAACTACGATACGGCAGCTTTTCTTACGGCAGCTAAGCTAGGGGAAAAAGCCGGTGTCAGTGAGTCGACAGCGGTGAGATTTGCCATGCTTCTCGGATATGAGGGATATCCGGAATTTCAGGAGGCTATGGCAGCTTTTCTAAAGAAAAGGCTTGGTTCTGTCGAGAAGATAGAGGCGGCATCAGGAGATATTGAACAGTCGAAAGTGTTATCCTATGTGATGAGTGCTGATATAGAAAAAATCAGGCTTACAATGGATACGATAGAACCGGATGCATTTGAACTTGCGGTTGATATGCTCAATACGGCTGAACATATATATGTGGTCGGTGTCAGAAGCTGTGCTCCGCTTGCTGAGTTTCTGGGATTTTATCTTAGGATGGTACATGATAATGTCCGTATGGTCACAACTAACAGTGCGTCAGAAATGTTCGAGCAGATGCTCTCACTGAATGAGAGGGATGTAGTTGTAGGGATAAGCTTTCCGAGGTATTCGATGAGAACACTAAAATGCATGGAGTATGCCAACAATAAGAATGCTGAGGTGATTGCCATAACTGACAGCCGCAATTCACCTATGAGTCTGTATTCGTCATGTAATCTGCTTGCAAGAAGTGACATGACATCAATCGTGGACTCTCTTGTTGCACCGATGAGTGTGATAAATGCTCTTATTGTTGCACTCTGTATGAAGAATAAGGAGCAGGTTACCGGAAAACTTGAGGAGCTTAACAGAGTGTGGAGCGATTATCAGGTGTACAATAATGATGAGATTAACCAGCTCGATGAAGATTTGTTTGGGTCGTTGAGAAGAATTGATTCATGATTAAGCCGTACAAGCGATTAACAGCGATAATATTAATCTGATAAGGAAAGTAAAAATATGAGTAATGTGATAGTAATCGGAGCCGGTGCAGCAGGGATGATGGCGGCTATAGCTGCGGCACAAAACGGTAATCAGGTGACGGTTCTTGAGAAGAATGAGAAGGCGGGAAAGAAGATTTATATAACCGGAAAAGGCCGGTGCAATATCACGAATGCATGTGATGTTGAGGAACTTTTTAACAATGTTGTCACCAATAAGAAATTTTTATATAGTGCATTCTATGGCTTTTCCAATGATGATGTGGTAGCAATGCTTAAGGAAGCAGGGCTTGAGACTAAGGTGGAGAGGGGCGACAGAGTGTTTCCTGTAAGCGACAGAGCTGGCGATGTCATATCGGCACTTGTAAGGATAATGAAGCGGCTCGGTGTAAAAATTGAATATGATACAACTGTAACAGAGCTTGTTATCAGCCACAGTGATGAGGTTGACGGTGATATGGAAAGCAGCCGGACGGGCAAAACAGGAAAGAAAAAAGCACAGGGCATTATAGCAGGTGTCAAGTGTTCATCCGGTAAAATATACAAGGCAGATGCCGTTATAGTGGCGACAGGAGGTGTGTCATATCCGACAACAGGGTCAACAGGTGACGGCTATGAGTTTGCACGGAAGGCAGGACACAATGTTACAGCACTAAGTCCGGCACTTGTACCTTTTAATGTCGCCGAGGAAGATATAAAAGAGCTTCAGGGACTTGCACTTAAAAATTCCGGTGTGACAATATATGATGGAAAGAAAAAGCTGTATGAAGATTTTGGAGAGCTGTTGTTCACGCATTTTGGTGTGAGCGGGCCTACTGTTTTAAGTGCCAGCAGCTATGTGGCTAAGGAAATCAAGGAGCATCCGCTTAAGCTGGTGATAGATTTGAAGCCGGGACTTGATATGGAACAGCTTGATGTGCGTGTGTTACGAGATTTTGATGAATTTACCAACAAGAATTTTAACAATGCCCTAGATAAGCTTCTACCTAAGTCGCTCATTCCTGTTGTGATAAGAAGGAGCGGAATTGACGAATATAAGAAGGTCCATGAGATAAGCCGTGAAGAGAGACAGAGGCTTGTCAATACGATAAAGAATCTTGAATTTACATTGACAGGCCTTAGAGGCTATAATGAAGCAATCATAACCCAGGGTGGAGTGAGTGTTAAGGAGATTGACCCTTCAACAATGGAGTCTAAGCTTGCCAAGGGACTTTATTTTGCAGGCGAAGTCTTAGACCTTGACGCAGTGACAGGAGGCTTCAACCTTCAGATTGCGTGGTCTACAGGGCATCTTGCCGGAGTGAGCATTCAATAATTATGGCGGCTAAGAAGCTGTACGGAGTGAGAGGTTTTATATTAACGCATACAGGAATTGATATATAATTTTACAGGTGTTTCAGACTTGAAAAGACAGATTAAAGAAAACTGATGAAAGAAGGAAGTTTAAGATGGCATACAGTATTGCAATAGATGGACCGGCAGGAGCGGGAAAGAGCACAATAGCAAAGAGAGTTGCAAAGGAGCTTGGCTTTGTATATGTGGACACGGGAGCTATGTATCGTGCGATGGCTATATATTTTGTGGACAATGGAATTGACGGAAGCGATGAGGATGCTGTTTCTAAGGCATGCGGTGATGTCGATGTGAAAATAGCATACGAGGACGGAGCACAGCAGGTCATATTAAACGGCGAGAATGTGACAGGCAGGTTAAGACATGAGGAGACAGGCCGCATGGCGAGCAAGGTGGCTGTATATGCGGCAGTAAGAAGCAAGCTTGTGGAGCTTCAAAGACAGCTTGCGGCAGGAACGGATGTCATAATGGACGGAAGAGATATAGGAACCTGTGTTCTGCCTAATGCAACAGTAAAAATATATCTTACGGCAAGCGTTGATGCAAGAGCTAAAAGAAGATATGATGAGCTTGTGCAAAAAGGTGAAATGCAGGAAATTGATGTCATAAAGGCAGACATAGAAAAACGAGATTACAATGATATGCACAGGGATATTTCACCTCTTAGACAGGCGGAGGATGCCATTCTTCTTGATTCTTCGGATATGAATATCGAGGAAGTTACGGATGCCATAATGAATATATTTAAGACGGCGGCAAAGTAAAAGCTGTGAAGTATGTTTTACGGCTTACAGTGTGATGCCGGCGGGATATTTATGAGTATAAAAGAGGCTTATCAAGGGAAGATGTTGTGATTTGCCGGAAGACTTTTTTGAGGAGTATTTGATTATATGGAAGTGATTGTAGCTAAGACAGCCGGGTTCTGCTTTGGCGTAAAGCGTGCTGTTGAGAAGGTATATGCAAATGCGGATAAAGAGCATGTATATACATATGGACCGATAATACACAATGAGCAGGTTGTTGCGGATTTAGAGAAGCGGGGAGTCAAGGTTGTCGATGAGGATGCGGATTTATCGAAGCTCCCACAAGGAACGATAGTAGTCCGCGCACATGGTGCAAGCCGCGCAGAGTTTGACAGGCTCAGAGCGTGCGGAATGAAGATTGAGGATGCAACCTGTCCCTTTGTGTCAAAGATATATAGGATTGTCGAAGAGGAATCGGCAGCAGGGCGCACAGTTGTCATTGTCGGCAATGGACAGCATCCGGAAGTAAAGGGTATCCGGGAATGGTCAGGTGAGGATACTTATGTTGTCGGAAGTGCAGAAGAAGCTAAAAATTTGAATATTTTGGCACAAAAAATAAGCATTGTGTCGCAGACAACATTTAATTTAAAGAAATTTAAAGAAATAGTTGAAATTTTTGAAAAAAAGGGTTATGATATAAAATGTTTAAATACGATTTGCAACGCCACTGAAGTTCGGCAGACCGAGGCAAGACAGATAGCTTCACAGGTGGATGCCATGATTGTCATTGGTGGAAAGAACAGTTCCAATACCCAGAAATTGTTTGAGATTTGCAAGGAGGAATGTAGTAATACCTATTATATTCAGAATGCCGAGGACATGGATTTTACTGCGATAAGGGGAATGCGAAGAATAGGGATTACTGCCGGGGCATCAACCCCAAATAATATTATTGAGGAGGTTCAAACGAGATGTCAGAATTAAGTTTTGAACAGATGTTAGAAGAATCTTTAAAAACAATCAGAACAGGAGAGGTCGTAGAAGGAACAGTCATCGGCGTTAAGGAAGATGAGATTATACTTAACATCGGCTACAAGGCTGATGGTATAATTACCAGAAATGAGTACACTAACACATCTAACGTTGATTTAACCACTCTCGTACACGAGGGCGATAAGATGCAGGCTAAGGTTCTTAAGGTTAATGACGGCGATGGATATGTTATGCTTACATATAAGAGACTTGCTGCTGAGAATGGAAAGAAGAGACTTGAGGAGGCTTTCGAGAATAAGGAAGTCCTTACCGCTAAGGTTTCACAGGTTACTAACGGAGGTCTTACTGTCATCGTTGAGGAGACAAGAGTATTTATTCCATCAAGCCTTGTATCTGATACTTACGAGAAGGATCTTTCTAAGTATGCCGGTCAGGAGATTTCATTCGTAATTACTGAGTTTAACACAGCTAAGAGAAGAATTATAGGTGACCGCAAGCAGCTTTTGGTTGCAGAGAAGCAGAAGCGTCAGGAGGAAGTTCTTTCTAAGATTTCTGTTGGACAGACTGTTGAAGGAACAGTTAAGAATGTTACCGATTTCGGTGTATTTATTGATATCGGCGGTGTAGATGGTCTTCTTCACATTTCAGAGATGTCATGGGGAAGAATTGAGAATCCTAAGAAGGTATTCAAGCCTGGTGATCATGTCAAGGCTTTCATTAAGGATATTCAGGGTGATAAGATTGCTCTTTCACTTAAGTTCGAGGAGACTAATCCATGGCCTACAGCAGAGCAGAAGTATGCAGTTGGCAATGTAGTTAAGGGAAAGGTTGCCAGAATGACAGATTTTGGTGCCTTTGTTGAGCTTGAGCCTGGCATTGATGCACTTCTTCATGTTTCACAGATTTCTTTAGAGCATGTTGACAAGCCATCAGACGTTCTTAAGATTGGTCAGGAGATAGAAGCTAAGGTTGTTGATTTTAATCTTGAATCAAAGAAGATTAGCTTAAGCATTAAGGCTTTACTTGCTCCTGCTAAGGATGAGGATACTACTGACAACGAGCAGTAATTTCTGACTTTGAACGCCACATTTCTTGTGTTTTTTGCATGAAGTGTGGCGTTTATTAAATTAATATTTTCATTTACATATGTAAGGAGACTTTTAAATGGCAAATGATTATGAGGGTTTTAAGAAAAATGTGTATGCCCTTACAAGTATTGATTTGAATTCATACAAGGAACGTCAGATGAAGAGACGTATAGATACTCTTATTGCAAAGAATAAGTATCCGGGCTACGATGAGTATGTTGCAGCAATCAAGAAGGACAAGGTATTGTTTGAAGAATTTGTAAATTATCTTACGATCAATGTGTCTGAATTCTACAGAAATCCGGAACAGTGGAAGATACTTGAGTCAGAGGTTTTTCCTGAGCTTGTCAAAAAATACGGAAGCGGAGTAAGAATATGGAGTGCAGCCTGTTCGACAGGTGATGAACCATATTCTCTTGCAATGTTATTGTCTAAGTTTATGCCGCTTAACAAGATTAAGATTATAGCAACAGACATAGATGAGCAGGTGCTTGACAAGGCGCGCATGGGACTTTACCGTGGACAGAGTCTCAACGCTCTTCCTGATGAATTTAAGACAAAATATTTCACTAAGGTTGGTGATAATTCTTTCCAGATTAGGGATGAGGTGAAGAAGTGTGTTGAATTTAAGAAGCATAATCTTTTAAAAGACCCATATCCTACAAGACTTAACCTTATCGTGTGCCGTAATGTTGTCATATATTTCACAGAGGAAGCGAAGGATGGAATTTATAAGAGATTTTATGATTCACTTGTTCCGGGTGGAACATTGTTCGTTGGAAGTACAGAGCAGATTGTAAATTACAGGGATCTCGGCTTTACATCCTCACGTTCTTTCTTCTATAAGAAAACAGAATAGATAATAAAAAAGGCAGACATCGCTGTATATGTAGCTTGTACAGTGATGCCTGCCTTTATATTTTACATTAATAAGTGTGTTTTGTTGCCTGCCTTGACTATGGCTGCTGCCTGATAAGATGGTTTATAATGTGTGAGACGTATTTTTTGACGGATTCACGGCTTGTTTTGAACTCATCGGTAAATTCAAAGTAAGTTATCTTGTCATAATAATCGATTTTGAAATAAGGTGTGATTACTTCATCGTACTGAGGTAAAAAGCATCCCGTTTTCTTGCTGTAACAGTTGGCGGCTTTGGCTCTGGTTCGGAAGTTCTTGTCGACATAGAAGGCTACGCTCTTGTGAATAGCTGTATCTTCCTGAGGCAGATAATAGTAATCTTTGTAATTAGGATAGAAGAACTTTAGTTCATCGGTATGTGCTTTGACGGTCAGGACTGCGGCTGTGTCATACATTAAAAAGAAGACGGATTCGCTGCCAAAGGAGACTCTTTTTGGTGCGGGACAGGAAAGGCGCAGAGAAAAAGTGACTTCTGTACCGGGCGCACAATCAGGGCTGTTATATGATATTTTTTGTATATCTTCAATATCGAAGCCTCCGTTGTATGCGATTTTGTAGGACAATATCGGGATCAGCTTTGTCATGCCTGTAAGGTCATCGCGATTGTGGAGAGTCAGAAGATTCATATATTCATTTGAATGGTTTTCTAGATATTTTAAATATATTTCTATCAGTTCTCCGCCGTTATATTTGTCTTCGCGGTTGATTCCCAAGAAAATTTCTATGGATTTCTGCTTAAGGTTAGGAATGTGAAAAACCGAGCGGAAAGGCTGTATCTGCTTGTAAATGTCGAGAACGTTGACTTGTTCTAGATGATATGGAAGCTTGTACATGTGACACTTCTTTTGTAGGTAAGGAATATCAAAGCCTAGACCGTTGTAGCATATCAATAGCTTATAATTGCTTATAAATTCCATAAATGCGATGAGAACATCCTTTTGTGCATTCTTATTGTCCGAAAACCATTGAGTGCATATCAGCCTGTCCTGCTGACAATATATGCAGCCTATCATATATAAAATGGTCGTTTCGGGGGAAAAACCTGTGGTTTCAATATCAAAGAAGAGTACTTCGTCCTTTTTATATCCTGTATATTCGATATATTCGATTTTTTCATCCAATTCCTTAGTTATACATAGCATTGAAGGCAGCCTCCGGATATATGATTGAGTTACACACATTATAACACATTATATCAACTGAAAAAAAGCACAAAAATATGAAAATATTTTGTATATTATTTCCAAAGTTAATTAAATAAAGTATTTTGTTAAATTTTAGACTATATTTTTTGTATATAATTGTTATATAATATATTTAATTGTTCACATCGGTTGAACATGTGCCGCAGGCAGCATGAAACTGTGCAGATATATGAGTATCGGCTGTGTTGCAGGAGCCGGTATTGTAAACTTTGTGGTGCTTGCGCATGCAGAACAAAAAGGAGGAAGAATATGTATGTCGGTGTTGACGTTTAAAGGTGGCGTTCATCCCTTTGATGGCAAAGCAATGTCTAAAGATACACCAATCGAAGAACTAAAGCCCGGAAAAGAACTGGCATTTATGCTGTCACAGCATATCGGTGCTCCGGCGGTACCGCTTGTCGCAAAAGGTGACAGAGTGCTTATGGGACAGAAAATAGCGGAAGGGCAGGCTTTTATATCCGCCAATATCCATTCATCTGTTTCAGGTACGGTAAAGAGCATTGAGCCTAGACTGACAGCTACCGGAATGAAGGTTAATGCGATTATAGTCGAAAATGATGGCATGTATGAAGCTGTTGAGGTTGAACCGCAGACGAAGAGGATAGAGGAGCTTAAGCCTGATGAAATCAGAGCGCTTGTCAAAGAAGCCGGAGTTGTAGGAATGGGTGGAGCAGGATTCCCTACTCATGTAAAGTTGAGCCCTAAAAATGAGGGGGATATTGATACTATCATTGTAAATGCGGCAGAGTGTGAGCCTTATCTTACATCCGACTATCGCAGAATCTTAGAAGAGACGGATAAGTTAATCAACGGTCTTAAAGTCGTGCTTCAGGTCTTTCCGAAGGCAACAGGCCATATTGCGGTCGAGGATAATAAACCTGACGCAATAAGGCTTCTTAAGGAAAAGACACAGGGTGAAGCAAGGATTGTCGTGGACACTCTCAAGACAAAATATCCTCAAGGGGGTGAACGCTGCCTTATATATGCGGTAACTAAGAGAAAGATTAATTCATCCATGCTTCCGGCAGATGCAGGATGTATTGTACATAATGTAGATACAATAGTGTCAATTTATAATGCGGTTATGGAGAAAAGACCGCTTATGAGACGTATCGTAACCGTTACCGGAGATGCAGTTAAGAATCCGAGAAACTTTCTTGTATATGTAGGAACACCTTATACAGAGCTTGTCGAAGCTGCGGGCGGATTTATTAGTGAACCTGAGAAGATGATTTCCGGCGGGCCTATGATGGGCTTTGCGATGTACAGCCTCAATGTTCCTGTCACAAAGAATACTTCCTCGCTTCTTGCATTCACGCATGATACAGTAAAGGATAAAACCGAAAGCCCTTGCATAAGATGCGGAAGATGCGGTGAAGTATGCCCAGAGAATCTCCTGCCGGCTAAGTTATCGACACTGGCAAGAAGAGGTGCGATGGATGCGTTTGTTGACAACTTTGGCATGGAGTGCGTTGAGTGCGGCTGTTGTTCATACATTTGTCCTGCTAAGAGACAGCTGACACAGTCGATTAAAGCCATGAGGAAGATGGTAATGGCTGAGAGAAGAAAGAAGAAATAGGAGGAAGAATCGGTATGGCTTATGTATCATCATCACCACATGTGAGTGATAGGACAACAACCCGGACGATAATGCTTGATGTTATCATAGCACTTCTTCCGGCGACAATATTTGGTATTTATAACTTTGGTTTTAGAGCGGCACTTATAGTTGTTGTGTCTGTTCTTTCCTGTGTAGGGGCTGAGGCGGCGTATGAGTTCTTGATGAAAAAGCCTATTACAATAGCTGATTTAAGCGCAGTTGTAACAGGACTTTTAATTGCTCTTAACATGCCATCGACAATGCCGATAGGTCTGGTTATTCTTGGCTGTCTGTTCGGTATTATCGTTGTAAAACAGCTCTTTGGCGGACTTGGTCAGAACTTTATGAACCCGGCGCTTGCTGCAAGATGCTTCCTGCTCATATCCTTTGCGGGCCATATGACCAATTTTGTGTATGACGGAGTTTCGTCCGCAACACCTCTTGCAGTGCTAAAGGCGGGCGGTGAGGTTGACGTTCTTTCGATGTTCATCGGAACAATAGGCGGAACAATAGGTGAGACATCGGTTATCGCTATTTTAATCGGAGCGGCTTATCTTCTTATAAGAAAAGTAATTTCTATAAGAATACCTCTTGCGTATATTGCAACCTTTGCTATATATACACTTTTGTTTGGCGGAAGAGGATTTGACATTTCATATCTTGCGGCTGAGCTGTGCGGTGGCGGACTTATGCTCGGAGCATTTTTTATGGCTACGGATTATGTTACAAGCCCGATTACTAAGAATGGCAAGATTGTATTCGGAATTATTCTCGGTATCCTTACCGGAATATTCCGTTTTCAGGGTAACTCGGCAGAGGGTGTTTCGTATGCGATTATCTTCTCAAATCTTTTAGTGCCGATTATTGAGAAGCTTACAGCACCTACAGCATTCGGCGTTGTTAATAAAAATAAAAAGGCCAAGAAGGAGGATAAGTAAATGAAAAAAATCATCAAAGACACACTTGTCCTCTTTGCGATAACGCTTATCGCTGGCTTTCTTCTTGGCGGTGTCTACAGGATTACCAAGGCACCTATCGATGCTCAGGCAAAGGCTAAGACCGAGAAGGCATATAAAGCAGTCTTTTACAAATATTTTGATAAGGTAACAGACGCTCCGGGTGCGGCGGATAAGATTGTGGATGAATTTAGTTTTGTACAGTGGAGTGCAGATGAGGTCGCTGCCCTTAATGACAGCTTCATGGCAAACTTAGGCGACAATACATCTAACGTGCTTGATTCGGTTGTTACAGCTTATGGCGAGGAAAATAAGCTCTCCGGGTATGTAATGACAATCACAAATTCTGAAGCATATGGCGGAAGCATTCAGATGTCTGTCGGAATCTTAGCTGACGGAACTGTTGCAGGTGTTGAGATTCTTTCGATAAGCGAGACACCAGGACTTGGAATGAATGCACAGAGTGACAGTTTCCTTGACCAGTTCACGGCAGTCTTAACGGATGCGTTTGAATACACCAAGACAGGCAGGCAGGCATCTGATGAAATTGATGCAATTTCATCTGCAACATATACAACTAAGTCAATGACTCATGGAGTAAATGCAGCAATAGCAGCATACAAGGCTATTGAAAGCTCCGGAATAGAAGGAGGTGCCGTAAATGAATAAGTGTGTTGAACGTCTCTACAATGGCATTGTTAAGGAGAATCCTACATTTGTACTTATGCTAGGCATGTGTCCTACACTTGCAGTGACAACAGCGGCAATAAACGGTGTCGGAATGGGTCTTGCATCAACAGCAGTTCTTACATTGTCGAATATTATGATTTCTATGCTTAGAAAGGTTATTCCGGGAAGAGTTAGAATGCCGGCTTTTATAGTAATCGTAGCCACATTCGTCACAGTGGTTGATTTTCTTATGCAGGCATATTGTCCGCCGTCACTTTACGATGCGCTGGGAATCTACATTCCGCTTATTGTGGTTAACTGTATTATTTTAGGACGTGCGGAGGCTTACGCTTCTAAGAATCCTGTTCTTCCAAGCATGTTTGACGGACTTGGAATGGGACTTGGTTTTACTGTAGGTCTTACAGTATTAGGTGCATTCAGAGAGCTTATCGGAGTCGGTACTGTATTCGGATTACATATCATGCCTGCTTCATACGAGCCTATGATTATATTCATTCTTCCTCCGGGAGCATTCTTCGTTCTGGCTGCACTTGTAGCTATTCAGAACAAGTTTAAGAATAAGAAGAAAAAGGAGTACTCCGACATAGAGATATGCAGGGATGGCGGATGCGCTTCCTGTACCAATATGATGTGCGGCGGAAGAATCTTTGCGGAGAGTCAGAATGAGAAGAAGGAGGAAGGCTGATGAAGGAGTTAATTCTTATTGCTATAGGCTCAGCACTTGTAAATAATGTCGTGCTCAGCCAGTTTCTTGGTATCTGTCCTTTCCTTGGAGTTTCCAAAAGAACAGATACGGCAGCAGGTATGGGAGGAGCGGTAATCTTCGTCATCACGATATCATCGCTTCTTACAAGCATTATATATAATTATCTGCTTGTTGGACTACATATTGAATACTTGAAGACTATCGTATTCATTCTTGTGATTGCGGCACTTGTACAGTTCGTTGAGATGTTTCTTAAAAAGAGCAGTCCGTCCCTTTATAAGTCGCTGGGAGTGTATCTTCCGCTAATCACAACCAACTGTGCGGTTCTTGGTGTTGCGCTTACGAACGTGCAGAAGGATTATGGCATTCTTCCATCGGTTGTGAACGGCTTTGCAACTGCTGTGGGTTTTACTGTCTCAATCGTCATTCTTGCCGGTGTCAGAGAGCGCATTGAGTACAATGACATTCCGGAAAGCTTTAAGGGTACGCCTATCGTTCTTGTAACAGCAGGACTTATGGCTATCGCTTTCATGGGCTTTTCCGGTATTATCTAGGGAGGTGCAGCAATGAATGGAGTATTGATTGCGGCGGCTGTCGTAGGTATATTAGGAATCGTTATAGGTATTTTCCTCGGTGTTTCAGGTGCTAAGTTCGAGGTTAAGGTTGATGAGAGAGAAACGCTTGTACGTGAGCAGCTTCCGGGAAATAACTGCGGCGGCTGTGGATACGCAGGCTGTGATGCTTATGCAAAGGCTATTGTTGAGAGCGGTGCGCCGATTAACCTTTGTGCAAGCTGTAGTGCCGATAATCTTGACGTGATTTCAAAAGTCATGGGTGTTGAGGCGCAGGCGGCAGAGAAGAAGGTTGCCTATGTGAAGTGCTCAGGTGACTGTGACAAGGCTAAGACCAATTATAATTATACAGGAATTGAAGACTGTAAAATTGCGGCACAGATGCAGGGCGGAGGAGCCAAGGCATGCTCCTATGGCTGTCTAGGCTATGGAAGCTGTAAAAAGGCATGCCCTTATAATGCTATCACAATAGTGAATGGGCTGCCTGTTGTGGATGAAGCTAAATGCGTTGGCTGTGGGAGCTGTGTCATTACATGTCCTAAACAGCTTATGGCGCTTCGCCCGGTCAGAAAGAGAACAGTCACTGTTGCATGTAATTCACCTGAAAAGGGCAAGCCTGTAATAGACGCATGTTCGGCAGGCTGTATCGGCTGTACACTCTGTACGAAGGAATGTCCTTTCGGAGCAATCGTTATGAACGGCAATATTCCTGTGATAGATTATGAGAAGTGTAAGGGCTGCGGAAAGTGTGCTATAAAATGCCCTAAGAAGGTTATAAAGCTTATCCAGAATGGAACAAAATGAAGAAGAAGCTATCAACAATTAACAGAAATGACATACTACTATGCACAGGGCTACTGCTGGCAGCCCTGTGTATTTGGTGTATCATTTTTTTTGTGCAGAAGAACAAAAGCAGTGATAGTCTGATGGTGGTTGTAACTGTAAATGGAGAGGAATATTACAGAGGACTGCTGCTACACAGAAAAGAGATAGATATAGATAGTCATAACAAGGTGGTCATTGAGGACGGAGAGGTCCGGATGGAGGAGGCGGATTGTCCGGATAAATTATGTATATCACAGGGGAAGATAAGTAAGCCGGGGCAGACTATTATATGCCTGCCGAATAAAACTATGGTGACGATTACTGGGGGGAAGAGTGAGTATGACGGTGTTGCGCAGTGACGAACACAAAAAAAATCCGACAGAAGATAAAAGCTGCATTAACATAACAGGGAAGAAGCGTATGCATAGCGTCCGCGGCATAGCGTTTTGCGGCATGTTCACCGCGGTGGCAATCGTAATGGGGTATATAGAGAGCTTTATAGTGATACCGGGGCTGTTACCGGGGATGAAACTGGGACTTGCCAACTGTGTCATACTTTTTGTGCTTATGAGATATGGAGTGACGAGTGCGGCGCTTGTTAGCCTCGTCAGGATAATAGCAGTGAACAGCCTGTTCGGAAATATGACGGCGGCGGTATTTTCACTTGTAGGTGCGGCACTCAGTATCCTTGTTATGAACCTGTTAAGAAAGAGCAGACGATTTTCGATGGTGGGTATAAGCCTTGCGGGAGGTGTGGCACATAATCTGGGACAAGTGCTTGTTGCAATGGCTTTATTTGAAAATGCAGGGATGTTCTATTATTTTCCCGTATTGATTGTAACAGGTATTGCGGCTGGAGTGTTTGTCGGTATTGCGGCTGGACTTGTGTATGCAAAAGTACAAAAAAATATATGAAGATAAATATAATGTAAAATATATAAACCTCCGGCATTTCTGCAAATGAGCAGGGAAGCCGGAGGTTCTGCTATACGGAAGTTCTTTTATGCTTATGCATTGAAGCCGTTATCATGTACAAAGGACATGCCATGTCGAAAAAATTTATAAATTTAATGCATCGGAAATTTCTGAAAAATTAATGAATAAATCGTCATATATATTGACTTTGATAACTGAGTCAAAGGGATATTGAACACTTACAATGTTATTTTCAAAAAGAAGGACAAGCAAGTATGCTATATCTCGACTAAATGTTTCTTAGTTATATCATTGTACTGTCTCTTAAAGAATATGAGTGATATTACAGTCGCAATGCTCCAGCCGATTGGCCATGAACTCCATATTCCGATAGGGGAGTTGAATGCACCCGATAAAATGAAAGCAAGCACAACTCGAAGAATGAGGTCTGTGAATGTGGCAATCATGAACTGCTTCATTGCACTGGAACCGCGTAGTATACCATCGGCTGTGAGCTTTGTCGATACAACAAAGTAAAACGGCGAGAGTATCCACAAAAACTGTCTTCCGGTGAGAAGCGCGGAAGCAGAGCTCTCATCCATGAACAGCAGCAGGAGATACTTGCCAAACAGTATATATGCAATGCAGAATGGTATACAAAGTGTCCATACAAGACGTATTCCGGCGTGGAAGCCTGACTTGATGCGCTCGAATTTACCGGCACCGATATTCTGTGCTGTAAAGTTCGATATTCCGTTACCGATTGTTGTAAATGATGTTATAACAAGGTTGTTGAGCTTGACAGCGGCTGAGTAGCCTGCGGCAACGCTGACACCGAAGCTGTTGATGCAGCCCTGAATGAGCATGTTGCCTACGGATATGAATGACTGCTGAAGAATGCTTGGAATGGCAATCACAGCTATTTTTCCGAGAATTTCGCCTGAGAATATGGCGGAAGGCTCGGAGGTTTTTATATGTGCAAGGCGTTTTAGTACAAGGATTACAGAGAGAATACAGCTTATTCCCTGACAGATAAATGTAGCCCACGCTACGCCTGCGATGCCCATAGAGAATACTTTTACAAAAAGAATGTCTACCAGAATATTAGCTGTGGAGGAAAATGCCAGAAAGACGAAAGGTGTCTTTGAATCTCCGAGAGCTGAAAATATTCCGGTTGAAATATTATAGTAGAAGAGGAATGGAAGTCCCCATATATATATGTTAAGATATAATGCGGAATCATCCATTATTTCTTCCTGCGTTTTCATAAGCCTGAGAAGTGTTGTCGAGGTCAGAAGTCCTGACAGCATCAATATGAAACAGAGAACACCGCTTGCAATGAGAGTTGTGTATACTGAGGTCTTCATCGACTTATAATCTTTTGCGCCGAAAAACTGGGCGACAATGACAGAACAGCCTATGTTGCAGCCAAATGCAAAGGCGATAAAAATAAGTGTGATATTGTAGCTGTTACCGACGGCGGCAAGAGCGTTTTCACTAATGAATTTACCGGCGACAAGAGAGTCTGCGATATTGTAGAGCTGCTGGAAAACGATGCTTCCAAACATTGGCAGGCAGAATGCCCATAACACTTTTCTTGGATTTCCCTGAGTCAAATCTTTGTTCATGGCTTTTCCTTTCGTTGTTTAAAAGTTTTGAAAATGTACTGTATAATCTGTTTACACACATACTGTTTCGCATTATACTATTGAAATATGGATATTAAAAATACATATATGATATAGGAGATATGTAAAAAATATATGGATATTAATTTTGAATACTATAAAATATTCTATTATGTTGCTAAATATGGAAATATAACCAAGGCTTCAACGGCGCTTGGGAGTAACCAGCCTAATGTCACGAGAATAATGAAGATTTTAGAGTCGCAGCTTGGCTGTACTCTTTTTATAAGACAGGCGCGCGGAGTAAGCCTTACACAGGAAGGCGAAAAATTATATACCCATGTGGAGGCGGCATACCGGCAGCTTATGAACGCTCAGGAAGCGCTGTCTGATTTTGCGGACGGAAGCAGCGGAAGTGTTGAGATAGGGGCTACGGAATCGGCGCTTCATCTGTATATGCTTGACGCTATAAACGGTTTTCGCGATAAATATCCCGGAGTGAGAATAAAAATAAACAATCACACAACAAATCAGATAATAAGATTTCTTGTTGACGGAAGAATTGATTTTGCGATACTTACAATGCCTGCACAGATACCGAAGGGATATATCGTTGAAAAGCTGACGGATTTTGATGAGATTCTTGTCGGAGGAACACATTACAGAAATCTTTCTGAAAAGGAAAACAGCATGTCGGAGCTTTCGGCATATCCGTGGGTCGGACTTGGGCGAGGGACTGCGACTTATGATTTTTACAGAGAATTTTTTCTGGAAAATAATATGGATATGGAGCTTGACATGGAAGTTGCAACCTCGGATCTGGTAAAGCCGCTGATACTCAAAAACATGGGAATAGGCTACATTCCGCAAAGACTGGCAGAGGAGGATATTAAAGGCGGCAGGCTTTTTGAGATAAGAACTGCGTGTCAGGTTCCGTTAAGGAGCATAGCTCTGGTATATGATAAGTCAAGAAAAAGAAGTGCTGCGGCTGAGAGATTCTATAAATTTTTGGGAGACAGAAGGCTTAATTTATAATGTGACGGACAATTTTAAATCCCACAGTTGCAAAACTTGTAATTTAAGGTTATTATATAAACTAGTGTTTGGGGTAGATGGAGAAGAACATGAATATAATTAGATTTGAAAGGATTTTTACAATATGAAGGGCGAAGTTTTTCAATTATGCAGTGTGATAACAGCAGCAAAGAATGCGTTAAATACGAAGACATTTATACAGTATGAACCGCTCGACTATGAGCTTGGCACAGGCTTTCAGTTCGCACCTGAAAGAGAAGGCGAGAAGGGCGAAATGGTTGAAGGCGTTGATGGCTGGTATGCAAGATGTGCATATAACGGAATGGAGGATGTTAAGCTTTTAGCACCTACAGGCGTAAAAGACAGACGTATCCTCGGTTTTATAAATACTTCACAGAATATCATGCTCTGTTTTTATCCTGATGATGTGATTCATATGTGGATGCCAAAGTGGGTTATGGACAAAAAGAGAAAGGGCTGGCATATTATATATACGGAGAAGATATGGGAGAATCACCCGACAGGCAAGCCTGTATATAAAGATAACACTGATACATTCAAGGAGACTCTTGAACAGATAAGAGATTTTTCAAGAGAGCTTGGTTTTGAAAACTGGGCTAAGGTATTCGAGCGTTCCATAAGCATGTTAGAAGGCGGCTTTGATTATGAGGCAGATGACGAGATGATTATGGAGCAGTTTAAAAAGCAGGGTCGTAATGTACCTCCTAGAAGACATTTAGAGCTTCCGGGGCATAACAGAGATTTATTTGAAGCTGCATCGAATGCGGATGTGTTTGCAGGCATGGGTTCTTGGAATGATGAACCTGCCGGAAAGGCAGCAACCGAGGGTAAGGAAAAGGAATATAATGAACTTTCCGACAAGCTTTTTAACCAGATAGCTATTGCAACGATGTATTCAATTAATCAGTGGTAGGAAGAATATGATTTCATATATAAAAGGTGAACTCGTCGAGGTCACAGAGAATGCGATAGTTCTCGACCATGGTGGAATGGGCTTTTCGATAATGATGCCGGCATCAATCCTTGCAAAGCTTCCACAGATTGGGAGTGAACTCAAAGTTCATACATATCTGTACGTCAAGGAAGATATTCTGGACTTGTATGGTTTTCTGACGAAGGACGATTTGAAGATATTTAAGCTTTTGATAACCGTGAACGGAATAGGACCTAAGGGCGCACTTGCCATATTGTCGGCTATGACACCGGATGATTTAAGGTTTGCTGTTCTTGCAGGTGATGCAAAGACGATATCTAAGGCTCCGGGAATAGGAAACAAGACGGCACAGAAGCTTATTATTGAACTGAAGGACAAGCTAAAGATTGAGGATGTCCTTGATGGCAGTGACGGCGGCTATGAGACATCAAGCGATATGGGAGATACGGCAGCGGCAGAGGCTGTCATGGCTCTTACAGCGCTCGGATATTCGGCGGCAGATGCGACAAGAGCGGTTAAGCTGGTTGATAATGCCGGCAATATGGATTCGGAGGCTCTTTTAAAGGCGGCACTCAAAAAGCTTGCTTTTATGTAGAGCAATTTGCAGATGATTTTATGTTTTATGGAACGGGGTAGCAGTTAAATGGAAAAAAGGATGATTTCCACTGAATTTACGGAAGAGGATATGCCTATAGAGTCGAGTCTTCGTCCGATGGCACTGGCTGATTACATTGGTCAGGAAAAAGTGAAAAAAAACCTTAAGGTATATATAGAAGCAGCAAAAAACAGGCAGGAGGCACTTGACCATTGCTTGTTTTACGGACCACCGGGACTTGGAAAGACAACTATTGCCGGAGTTATTGCAAACGAAATGGGTGTGCATCTTAAAGTTACATCCGGTCCGGCTATAGAAAAGCCGGGAGATATGGCAGCGATACTTAACAATCTACAGGAAGGTGATTTGCTTTTCGTAGACGAGATACACCGCCTTAACAGACAGGTTGAGGAGGTTTTGTATCCTGCCATGGAAGATTTTGCCATCGATATTATGATCGGTAAGGGCTCATCGGCGCGCTCGATACGTCTTGACCTGCCTAAGTTCACGCTTGTCGGAGCTACGACAAGAGCAGGACTTTTGACAGCTCCGCTAAGAGACCGATTCGGAGTAATATGCAAGATGGATTTCTATACGGAGAGTGAGCTTAAAAAGATTATTCTCCGTTCGGCAAATGTACTGAATATAGAGATTGATGATGCAGGAGCACAGGAGATGGCAAGGCGTTCAAGAGGAACACCAAGACTTGCCAACAGACTTCTTAAGAGAGTGCGTGATTTTGCCCAGGTTCAGTATGATGGTAAGATTGATTATGAAGTTGCAAGGGCTTCTCTTGACAGAATGGAAGTTGACAAGATGGGGCTTGACAGAAGCGATAGGCTTATTCTTATGACAATAATGGAGAAGTTTTCCGGAGGACCGGTAGGTCTTGATACATTAGCAGCCGCGATAGGAGAGGATGCAGGAACTATTGAGGATGTATATGAGCCATATCTTATCCAGAATGGTTTTATAAACAGAACTCCGAAGGGACGTGTCGCCACGCAGCTTTGTTACAAGCATTTTGGAATCGAATAATAAATAAGAAATACAGAAGGTGCTGTCATTGATGGAAGTAATCAAAATTATAGCGCATATTTATACTGATTTTGATGAAAAATTCGGAATACCGAGACAGAGCGGAATCGTAACTCAGAGCAAAGGACGGATTATATTTGAACCTGAATACCGCAATGTGGATGCGTTGAATGGGATAGAAAGCTATTCGCATCTTTGGCTTATATGGAAGTTTTCAGAGTGCGTGAGGGAGGAATGGAGTCCTACTGTGCGTCCGCCAAGATTAGGAGGCAATAAGCGGGTAGGAGTATTTGCTACACGCTCACCGTTTCGACCTAATCCGATGGGACTGTCCTGTGTAAAGCTTGAACAGGTAATAACAGACAGCAAAGATGGACCTGTTCTCATAGTATCAGGTGTGGATATGCTTAACGGAACACCGATATATGATATCAAACCATATCTTTCGTATACGGACTCCCGTGCAGATGCGGCATGCGGTTTTGCCGATGATGTGAAGGATTACAGTCTTAATGTAGTCATTCCTGAGTCTGTCAGGGGCATGTTAAGTGAAAGCCTGTGTGAAGAGATAAGAGAACTGCTTGCACAGGATCCGAGACCCGGCTATATGCATACGGGACGGAATAATGGCTCAGAGCGTGAGTATGGCATGAGCTATGCAGGATATAACATCAGGTTCACGGTGAGCGAAGGAGTGCTTACTGTGCTTTCGTGTATAAAAAAATAAGAGCAGAAGATAAATACCGGCATACGAGAAAATAATTTTTATTGTATGCCGGTTGTTTATGTGCTATACTTATATAAGTATAATTATGTCTTTGTACCTATTTGATATTATGCAAAAAGCATATACGGTACGATATGGATAAGGAGTTGACAGTATGCCAGCGAAAAACGAAGCGGATGTTGTTATTGGCGGCAGGGTTATTACACTTAGCGGGTACGAGAGCCGCGAGTACATACAGAGAGTAGCCTCATATCTTGATAACAAATTAAATGAATATAAGAAAAAAGAATCCTATAGCAAAATGCCTGTTGAATTTAAGAATATTTTAATTCAGCTTGATATTGCCGATGAATATTTTAAGGCTAAGAGCATGGCGGATACGCTTGAGGGTGATTTAGAGAGCAAGGATAATGAAATCTATGATTTGAAGCATCAGTTAATTGAGCTGCAGAGTAAGTATGACAATATGCAGCTTCAATATGCTGAGCTTGACAATAGACAAAAAGAATCACAGAATGAACTGACTGAATTGAGCAGTAAGAATGCGCAGTTTAATGATAAGCTTGATAAGATTATTGACGAGAACTCCGAGCTTGTCAAGAAAAATGAAGAGCTTCAGGATGACAATGCGAAGCTTCGGGATGAGAAGGCTGTTTTCTCGAAAGAAAATGAGGAGTTTGACAGCAGATATACTGAGCTTCAGAACAAGAATGAAGAGCTTGACAAAAAAAATACTGAATTAAGTAATACAAATACCGAACTTAGTAATAAGAATGAAGAACTTAACAAGAAGAACACAGAGTTAGAAAATGCCAACACAGAACTAAGCGGAAAGTATACCGAGCTAGGTGAGAAAAACGCAGAGCTAAGCCGTAAGATTGCCGAGCTTGAAAATAAAAATACAGAATTAACTGGTAAAAATGCAGAGCTTGGAAGCAAGAATACAGAACTCAATAATAAGAATATGCAGTTAAGCAGCAGTAATGCAGAACTAAGCCGCAAGATTACAGAGCTAAATAACAAGAGCAGTGAGCTTGGAAGCAGAAGCACAGAGCTTAGCAATAAGAATGCAGAGCTGGAAAATCGCAATGTGGAGCTTAGCAATAAGAATACTGAGCTTGATAGTCAAAACGCAAAATTAAGTAGTACGAATACCGAGCTTAGTAATAAGAATGAAGAACTTAACAAGAAGAACACAGAGTTAAGCAATGCCAATGCAGAACTAAGCGGAAAGCATACCGAGCTAGGTGAGAAAAACGCAGAGTTAAGCCGTAAGATTACCGAGCTTGAAAATAAAAATGCAGAGCTTGGAAGCAAGAATACAGAACTCAATAATAAGAATATGCAGTTAAGCAGCAGTAATGCAGAACTAAGCCGCAAGATTACAGAGCTAAATAACAAGAGCAGTGAGCTTGGAAGCAGAAGCACAGAGCTTAGCAATAAGAATGCAGAGCTGGAAAATCGCAATGTGGAGCTTAGCAATAAGAATACTGAGCTTGATAGTCAAAACGCAAAATTAAGTAGTACGAATACCGAGCTTAGTAATAAGAATGAAGAACTTAACAAGAAGAACACAGAGTTAAGCAATGCCAATGCAGAACTAAGCGGAAAGCATACCGAGCTAGGTGAGAAAAACGCAGAGTTAAGCCGTAAGATTACCGAGCTTGAAAATAAAAATACAGAGCTTGGAAACAAGAATACGGAACTGAATAATAAGAATATGCAGTTAAGCAGCAGCAACGCAGAACTAAGCCGCAAGATTACCGAGTTAAATAACAAGAGCAGTGAGCTTGGAAGCAGAAGCACAGAACTTAGCAATAAGAATGCAGAGCTGGAAAATCGTAAGGCAGAGCTTGGAAGCCAGAATGCAAAGCTTAGCAGTACAAATGCAGAGCTTAGCAATAAAAATGCTGAACTTAGCAGAAAAAATACTGAGTTAAGTAATACAAATACAGAGCTTAACAGGAAGAATGCTGAGTTAAGCAGCAGTAACGTAGAACTGAGCCATAAGATTGCCGAGTTAAACAACAAGAATAACGAGCTTAGTAATAAGAATGCAGAACTTAGCAGGAAGAACACTGAGTTAAGCAATGTCAACACGGAACTTAGCGGAAAACACACTGAGCTAGGTGAGAAAAACGCAGAGCTAAGCCGTAAGATTGCCGAGCTTGAAAATAAAAATACAGAATTATCTGATAAAAATGCCGAGCTTGGAAGCAAGAATACAGAACTCAATAATAAGAATATGCAGTTAGGCAGCAGCAACGCAGAGCTTAACCGCAAGATTACGGAGCTAAACAATAAGAGCAGTGAGCTTGGAAGTCAGAACGCAAAGCTTAGCAGTGCTAATGCCGGGCTTAATGAAGAGAATACTGAACTTAGTGAAAAAAATGCAGAGCTTAGCAATAAGAATGAAGAACTAAGCAGGAAGAACACAGAGTTAGAAAATGCTAACACAGAACTGAGCAGGAAGAACACAGAGTTAGGAAATGCCAACACAGAGCTTAGTACCCGCAATGCCGAGCTTAGTAATAAGAATGAAGAAGTCATAAGGTTGAATGATGAACTCAGGGAAATGAATGTAGAGCTTAATGAATGCAACGAAAAGCTCCGGCAGGAGAAGTCTGATGTGGGGCATGATGACGAAGAACTTCGCAGAGAGAATGCGCAGCTTCATGATATGAATGATAAACAGGCAGAGAAGATTGCGCAGCTTAACAGGGATATTGGGCTTTATGAGGATATGATTATCAACTTGGAAGAAAAGGAAAAACAGACTAATTGATTATCGGGGGATTTCTATAATGGAGTCCCCTTTTTCTAATAATGTAAGTAGGATTAAGGTGATATAATGATTAGTGATAAAACTAAAAGGGAGATTTTGTCTCCGGCAGGCACATATGAATGCTTCAGGGCAGCTATAAATGCCGGCGCGGATGCAGTGTATCTTGGAGGAAGCATGTTCGGGGCGCGTGCATTTGCAGGAAATTTCGACAACGAAGAGCTTATAAAGGCAATAAGAACAGCTCATTTGTACGGAAGGAAGGTTTACCTTACGGTAAATACACTGCTTAGAAATGACGAATTAGAGAAGCTCGTTGAATATATAAGACCATATTACGAGGAGGGGCTTGATGCCGTTATAGTTCAGGATTATGGCGTGTTTGCAATTCTCAGGGATAATTTTCCGGGACTTGATCTTCATGCCAGCACACAGATGACAATTACAGGAAAAAACGGTGCGCAGCTTCTGAAAAAAATGGGAGCATCAAGAGTAGTTACCGCAAGGGAGCTTTCGGCAGAAGAGATAAAGGACATACATGATAATGTGGATATTGAGATAGAGAGCTTTGTACATGGAGCACTCTGTTATTGCTATTCAGGTCAATGCCTTTTGAGCAGTATGATAGGCGGCAGAAGCGGAAATCGTGGACGATGTGCACAGCCATGCAGATTAACTTACAGTATGAACGGAATAAAAGACAAGTACCTGTTAAGTCCTAAGGATATGTGTACCGTCGAAGCGATACCTGATATCTTGGATGCGGGAGTGTATTCGCTCAAGATTGAGGGCAGAATGAAAAGCCCGGAGTATGTTGCAGGTGTCACATACGCTTACAGAAAATATGTCGATATGTATCTTGAAAAAGGGCGTGACGGATTCAAGGTGGATGCACATGATATCACGCAGCTAATGGATTTATATAATCGAGGAGGTTTTTGTAAAGGGTATTATTATTCACATAATGATAAAAATATGATGACCTTCAACAGACCGAATCATCAGGGGATTGTTGTCGGAACAGTGAAGAACGGAGAAATTCTGCTTTCAGAGGAAATAAATGCGGGTGATGTTCTTGAATTTGCAGATGGAAGTGAGTATACAGTTCCGGCAGGAAAGAAAAATGGACGCTTTGCATTGCCGAAGGGAGCAATAAGAAATACGCAAAACGGTACGTCTGTGTATAGGACAAGGAACAATGCTCTTTTGGCAGAAATCAGGGAGAAATATATTGATAAAGATATCAAGCTTGGCTTGAAAATGAATATATGTTTAAAAGAAGGCGAGAGGGCATTTCTTAAGGTACAGTCAGATGACAAAGCAACAGTTGTTTATGGTGACATACTTGAAAAGTCCGAAAAACATCCTGCGACAAGAGCCGATGTCATAAAGCAGTTAAAGAAGCTTGGCGGTACTGCTTTTATGTGCGATGATGCCGATATCACAGTCGAGATAGACGGAGCGCCGTTTGTGCCGGTTAAGCTGTTGAATGATTTGAGAAGAAGTGCTCTTGCAGACATAGAAAATGAAATATTATCCGAAGGCAGAAGAAATATAAAAGTGCCGGATAGAAATGCAGGCGAATGTACGCAAAATACAAAAGCCGGCATCAGAAAAACAGAAAAACTGAATATGACTGTTCAGGTGATGAATAAAGAGCAGTTACACGCAGTCCTTGACAGCGCTAAAGCAGGAATGGAAGGTGCATCCGCTATAGGTGTATCGAAGATATATATATCGACCGAGCTTTCGGGAATAGACGGTGCAATATCAATGAAGAGTATGGTCGATGAATATAATGGGCATATTTCTGACGATAATAGGAGAGTGGAAGTCTATCTTGCCATGCCATATATATTCCGTGAAAGGACAATCAAGCTTTTTGATAAAAAGTTAGAAAATATCAAGACTGCCGGCTTTGACGGTCTGTTGATAAGAAGTACGGAAGAGCTGATGTATATAAAAAATAATGGAATGTATGAGCTTTATGAGGGAAGAATTATAATTGATTATAATATGTACACTTACAATAAAGCCGCTGTGGACGAATATGAGCGCCTTGGAATCAATGGTTTTACATTGTCGGAGGAGCTGAACGCAGGTCAGTTAAAGGGACTGTGCCGCTCAGTTGGAAAGTATTCCACCGAAAGATACTCCGATGTAGCTAGAGAGCTTTATCTTGAAAAAATAGCATACGGATATCTGCCTCTTATGGTTACGGCAGGCTGTACATTAAAGTATACATCAAAAGACAAGCCGTGTGGAAGAGCGGGTGTGTACTATTTCACAGACAGAAAAGGAAAGAAGCTTGCGGCGATTAACAGCTGTGGATATTGTTATAATCTGATATTTAACAGCGTTCCTGAATATCTGCTTGATAAGAAGGAGGAATTGAAAAACATGGGAGTCAATGCTGTGAGAATTAATTTTACGATAGAAAAAGCCGATGAGGTTGAAGAGATTATCCTGACAGCCGGGGAGAGCATTAAGGATTATACGAGAGGACATTATAACAGAGGAGTAGATTAAGTGATTAATATAGTAACTGCTATATCAAAATATGTATTTATATTGCTTGGAGCGTTTTTCTGCCTTCACGGTTTTTTGGGACATGTTTTTTATAAAAAAAGGCGTGAACGTGGAAAGCTGCGAAAAGGAATCGTCCAAATAATAATTGTTTTGTGCATGACAGTGCTTGGGAATGTTGTTCTTTTTATAAACAGGCAGGATTTTCTGTTTATGGTATTTTTATTTATGGAATTGTTTTATTTCTTTTTCCTTCTAAATATTTTTCCTATGATTTACAGAAAATGCAACAGGATTCTGCTCAATGACATGGCATTTCTTATGTGTATCGGCATGATAATGCTCGCAAGGCTTGACACAGATAAGCTTATAAGACAGTATGTGCTTATATGGGCAGGAACATTGATTTTGCTTTTTGTTCCGGTGATAGTTGAGAAGCTTCATTTTTTGATAAAAATGGATATTCTTTATTGCGTCGTTGGAATTATCCTTTTAGGAGTGGTATTTGTTCTTGGAAACACTGTGTATGGAGCTAACCTTTCTATAAGTATCGGAGGATTTTCATTCCAGCCGTCAGAGTTTGTGAAGCTTACATATGTTATGTTTATAGCATGTATGCTCTATAAAGGAAAATCGACATCACGGATAGTGGTAACTTCGGTTTGTGCAGCAATGCATGTGCTTATATTGGCAGCATCAAATGACCTTGGAGCGGCATTGATTTTTTATGTGACATATGTTGTAATGCTGTACGATGCAACCCACAAGCACAGATATCTTGTACTTGGAGGAATATGTGCGGTCGCTGCGGGTGTAGGGGCATATTTTGTGATTTCACATGTGAGGGTGAGAGTTGATGTATGGATTAATCCGTTCAAGTATATTGACGGCAAGGGGTATCAGCTTGTGCAGTCAATATTCGCACTCGGAAATGGCGGATGGTTTGGAACAGGCTTGACAAAGGGACTGCCGGGCTCCATTCCTGTTGTCACGAAGGACTTTATATTTCCTGCGATATCGGAGGAGTTTGGCGGTCTGTTTGGAATAATAATTATCATGGTATGCCTGAATGTGTTTTTTGAAATCATTACGGTGCTGTCCGAAAACAGGGACATCTTTAACAGACAGCTTTTAGGCGGATTTGGAATAATGTATATTTTCCAGTGCTTTCTGAATATTGGCGGAACAATAAATTGTATTCCGAGTACAGGTGTAACACTTCCTTTTGTGAGCTATGGAGGGAGCTCGATTATAAGCTCGATGATAATGATAGCCATTATTCAGGGAGTCGCCGCTAAAAATATGGAGCAGAATGCAATAATCGCTGACGATAACGATGAATCGGATGAAGCTTTTCAGGATGAACAACATGAAAAAGCGCCGGTACAGACAGTGCGTTCACCGAGGATGGTTGTCGGAAGTCTTATTCTTGTTCTTATTATAAGCGGATATTATATATATGAGCTTGCGACATTTGATACAAGCATACTTGACAGCGCTTACAACAGAAGGCTTGGCAAGATGCAGGAGCAGACCAAAAGAGGCTCTATATATGCTGCTACAGGTGAGGAGCTTGCTTCAAGCATTGTAAATGCCGATGGAGAAGTTCAAAGAGTATACACTTACGGAAAGCTTTTCTCGCATGTTGTCGGATATACTTATGGTGAAGGGGCAGGACTTGAAGGAGTTTTAAACTACCAGCTTTCAAGAAGCAGTGACACGTTCGATAATAAGCTCCATGCCGAGCTGACCAACCAGAAATACAGAGGCAACTCGGTTGTAACCACACTCGACTACGATATGCAGTATGCTGCAAGCGAAGCACTTGGAATTAACAAGGGTGCAGTTGTCGTCATGGACAGAAACGGTGCGATACTTGCCATGGTGTCGAAGCCGGATTTTAACCCTAACACACTTATGACACAGGGAACGGATTCTAGTGCGGATGCACCGCTCCTAAACAGGGCTGTATCAGGAATGTATCCTCCCGGCTCCACGTTTAAGATTCTTACACTGTTGTCATATTACAGGGAATGCAATGCGGATGAACGATTCAAGAATTTTGTATATGAATGTAGTGGAGTGTTCACCAAGGATGATATTTCGGTTGCGTGTGTAGGACATACGGCACATGGAAGTGTTGACACTTATGGAGCATTTGCTCATTCATGCAATGGGGCATTTATAACAATGGGACTTGAGACTGATGTAAATACAAGTCTTGAGACGGCAGAGATATTACTTTTTAACAAAGAGATACACTATCATGATGGATTAGGACCTGTGACCAGCAAATCACAATACGCACTCACTGAAGATTCAGCCGAATGGGAGGTTATACAGACGAGCTTTGGTCAGGGTGCTACGCTTATCACACCTATTCATAATGCACTTATCATGCAGTCGATTGCAAATGACGGAGTGTTATATGAGCCGTATATTGTGAAAAATATATTAGCTCCGAATGGCAGCAGTGTATATTCATATGACGGAACGGGCGGTGATGAATATTACGGTGAAGTTATGAGTGAGGACGAGGCAAAAATGCTTCAGGCTCATTTGAAACAGGTTATTGAGGTGAGCTTTTCACATGTATTCTCAGAAGCACCATATGAGGTTGCCGGTAAATCGGGAACTGCACAGTATGGAACGTCAGGGTATGAACATTCGCTTTTTGTAGGCTTTATACCAAATGATGAGTCCGGGATAATAGTGAGTGTTGTTCTTGAAGGCTTTAATGAAGAGGGAATGCCGGACAGATATGCTGTGAATGTTGCGAAGGATATTTTTGATGCATGGTACAATAAAAAAGATTGATATTGTTTAAAAACTGGTTTATACTATATTCAAGTCATATGTGACACACCATAATACAGGAGGAATTGCTGTGATACAGGCAACTAGCTGTGGCGGTGTGGTTATATTCAGAGGAAAGATACTTGTTCTGTATAAGAATTTCAAGAACAAGTATGAAGGCTGGGTGCTTCCGAAGGGAACTGTTGAGGAAGGCGAAGATTATAAAGAGACAGCCCTTCGTGAGGTGAAGGAAGAAACAGGAGTATCAGCCCAGATTATCAAGTATGTAGGAAAGAGCCAGTACACTTTTTCAGTGCCGTCAGATGTTGTAGATAAGGAAGTCCATTGGTATCTGATGATGGCAGACAGCTACTACAGTAAGCCACAGAAGGAAGAGTTTTTTGAGGATTCCGGCTATTACAAGTTTCATGAAGCGTATCATCTTCTCAAGTTCTCGAATGAGAAGCAGATATTAGAGAAGGCGTATGCTGAGTATCTTGAGCTTAGAAAAGCTAATCTGTGGGGTAACAAGAAGTATTATTAGTCATATTCGCCACTTATGATGAGCACATTCCGTATGTAACATTTGTGCATCGGAACAAAAATAGAACCGCCCATGTTCTGACAGGGCGGTTCTATTTGATGTTGGGACACCGGGGTCTGACACAGGTGTCCCAGGATAGCATCAGCAATTTCATCAAGCGTATCCCAATGAAGCTGGTCTATAGAATTCTGAAAATCTTCTATATTGGTTTTCGCTTCCGTAATGGATTACTGAACATCAAAGATAGAGTTCTGAACCTCTAAGATTGCCGAATTGAGTTCTAACCATTCATCAGTACCCTTTGGAGTATTTAAAAACTGCTGTCTGAGTTCATTAAACTGTTCTGTGAGAATTGCTATTTTAGTTGATGACTGGTCTACAAGCTCTGTATAATAAGCTTCGCCGACTTCCTTACCTTGTGTCTCTAAGAGCTTAATCTGAGAGAGTATAAGGTTGACATTTGAACCTATTACATCAGTGAGTTCCTTGTATTTATTGGTGATACGGTCAAGGGCGGTTTCGGTATCTTTGGATGCAGAGGTGCTAGTTCCAAAAACAGATGCTAAATTAGTGTGGTCAACTAAATTATTGATGGCATTTGCTTGTCTTATATAAGCATCTGCTACCTCGTTTATAGTTGATACAGTTAAATCAGCTTCACCATTTTGAGCTTTTAATAAATTGTCAGCTCTCCACGTTTCAATCTTTGCAACGGTTAAATCTCTGTAACTTTCTGCTGTTTCGAGAACTTGTGATTTTAAATAAGCCTGAGCTGTTGCTTCATTATTTATATTCTCCAAATTATTGAGAAGACTATCAAGCGTCTTAACGCTACAAGTCGAGTTTGTCTATTCCTTTTATTAAAAATCGAATACCTTCAATAACCGCAAAAAAGATAAGGGAATTTAATGCGGCTTTAAAAATGCTAAGACCAGTAGCAGCAACTTTAGAAACAATAGAAGTTTCAGACATTGAAGCTTGAATTGTTCTCTGATTTGTAGCAAATGTTTGTGCCGAACCAGTTCCGTTTTTAATATTTGTCGCATATTTTTGTGCTTCAACAGACGCACCCTTCATTGTGTTACTGAAAGTTTCCGTTGATACAGAGCCTTTTTGACATTCTGTTTCGTAGTTTCTTAAACACTGTATATCTATTTCTAACTGTTTAGTAGCTTCTTCTTGTGCAATTTTTCTAGCTGTAAATTTTGATACAATTCTCTGTCCAGATAATGAATCATTGTCGTTTATTGTCTTGAATATCATACTATGTTAATGTATAATATTTATCATAATGTTTGAGGTTATGAAAAATATTTTGAAATAGGAGAGAAGTGTATGAATTTTACAAAGAGAAACTTTTCAGTTGTTATGAATTTAATATCAGTGCTATTTGTTATTATTTCTATTGGAAGCGTTACAAGTAATGGTAGAAATACTTTTTATAAAACAATATCTTTCATCAAAAAACCCTTTATTATGACAATAAAAATGTACCAAGACGGAATGAGATTGAGTTATACATTTTTTAAATGTCTTATTTTTCATTGGACTAATATTTCTCATAATATCTGCTATAAAATATTGTGAGATAAATAAAATAAAAGGTATTATTTCGATAATAATAGATATAATTTTTTCAGCTATTTCATTTGTATTGTTTCAAAACGGCAATTATCTACTAATGACTGGACTTGTAGTTACAATGTTTATGTTACAATTTTCATTGCAATCTAATTTTAAAAACAAGGTGTGTGCCGCAATCACGATAGCATCCAGTATTGGTTTGTGGATTATAAGTATCTATTTCCTAATTAAACAGTTTACAATGATGATTGGAGTTACAGATGTTGTGGGAGTGTTATTGGATGATTTGATTAAGATATCCAGAACTAATGCTGTATGTCTAAGCCTATTTATCATACCTTGTGTAATTTCGATTATTGGAAATATTAGAACGGAAGAGCAGTAGAACTAATTTTCCGACTACCAAAATCTTCCAATAAATGATAAAATAGGACACGACAGGATATGGTCGTGAGCACACAACGGCCTCATGTGTAGTCTTGTCATGAAACATATAAATTTCACATTCCTAATTTTAGGAGGAAAGTGGGCATAAAGCTCTTGGAAGAAATGCATATCGTGGGTTCTCCACACCAATTCCCCAACCGTTATCAATTTCACGGAAGGGAGGTGAAAAATGGCAGAACTAATACTTACTTATATTGCGAAACTCGTAGAAATTTTTCTGAGCTGTGGTTGAAATATACCACAGCTTCTATTTATTTATTCTCCGTTTAATTTCAATCGTGATAACAATATTTTATCGAATTACATATGTTTAAGTTGCCTACAAATGTAATTAATGGTATAATTATCCATATAGACACAGGAGGAGAGTAAATATGGGAAAAACAGTATTAACTTTGGATGAAATCAATTTGCTAAAGAACAGTGAGGAACTTAAAGATACAAATTTATACGGTAATTTATATGATTGTATATTAAAATTACAAAATCCCAAGGCAACTTCATTAGAAAGCATACCAAATTTAGATGACTTAGGAAGAGCTGCACTTACAATCAACAAAAAGACTTTAATAGACAATGTTATTAAAGAATGGTACGCTGAAAAAGTAAGTGAGGAAGATCCTAATAAGAAAGTTCACTGTGGACTGTGTAATACGCCAAATAAATATTTATATTATATCCGAAATAGAAAGAATCAAACATTACTTAATGTCGGTTCTCGTTGCATTCTTAAATTTCCTGGACTTGAAGGTTATATTGAGAAGAAACAGCAGCTCAATGAAATTCTTAAAGGACATCAAATTGTCAACAGAAGAAATGAATTTTATGCTAAATTTCCTAGTGTTGAAAATACAATCTCTGAATCTGAAAAATATTTTTCAACATTGCCAATTTTACTTCCGTATAAATTATACTGTGATTTACAGAGTACGATTGGAAAAATGAGGCAAATATATTCCAAATATGTTCAAGAAGGAAAGAAGCCCTTTGAGAGTAAATTAACTTCATTTGAATTATTCCAAAGCGAACTGGAACATTATCATTCATATCAAGATGCTGCTAACCGGTTTATTAAAGAGCATATAACCGATCGTTTGATTTGTAAGCGTCCTGAAATTGATTGGTTGATTGCAAATAAAAAGCTTAAGCTTCTTCAACAAATTGCTGAAAATAATGGAGTGTACACAGAAACAACACTAAGGGGCATAACATCTCTTAGTTTTATTAAAAAGTATACACGAAGTATATTTGATAGAAATATTTCACAAACATTACATTTTACCCAAGTTAAAGAGGCTTCTATCTATATTCAATTTAAAAAGTTTGGTTATAATCCAAGCCTTACGTTTCGAATATCTTTAGATGAATTTATGGATAAAATAGGAGCTAAATGTATTATTGATAGAAAAATTCAATATAATCTTGAAGATTATCTTCAGTATATAGTCATTTTAAATACTTCATCAAATATCAACTCAATAATGAATTATATTGCAGACTACTTACAAAGAACACCTTACCTTTTTCTATATGATACTAAAAGACAAGATTTATTCTTATATCGAAAAGAAGATAAAGCTATCAGAAATTTTAAAATTGAATCATTTATAAATGCATATTCATCACACATACTAGATGAAGATAGTAAATTGAAAGAATATGTATTAGACATTGCTTACAAGAAAAACGCTCAATGGATTTCACAAAAGGAGCAAGGCAAACAAGGTACTGATGATATCATTCGGGCATTGTATAAACAGCAAAAAGAGAGTTCAATTTATTGATTAAGGATGTAGCGACAAAGATAATAAAAACATGGTATTGGAAGAGGGATTTTTAATACAAATAAACCATAAATTTTTTAAGTGCTAAAGAAAACGAGTGGGGGTGTGGATGTAACCGTGGATTGTAGATTAGCTAGTCCAAGATTACGTCAGCACCTCATATTCTTTGTTTTTATCAGGATTATATGATTTTGCAAGTTCCTCCATATTCTTAAAATCAATACATCTTTTTGAAATTTTATTTTGTGGCTTCTCATATTTTAAATTGTAGATAAACAAAGCTTTCTCATCAAGTTTCAAAGTATTAATTGCTTTTAGCTCTGTATCTCATAAATCAATATATTTACTTTTTGCCATTTCTGATTCAAAAATCCTGTATGTATCGATTTTCTTTTTCTCAAAATCATGAGTATATTCTTTTGGTATAGAAAACATATAATTCAAATTAATATCTGCAATTAATCTTGTAGGATTATCCGGGTCATATAATTTGTAAAAATCTTTTTGTTGTGTCATTTTTTGATGACGTTTTTGCGGATGGGAAACTTGAGTAACATAATATAGATTATCTGTTTCAAAAAGTACACCAAAGAAAGGTTTGTATTTATCAGAACCATAATCTGTTTTTGGTATTCTGTTTTCTACGGAACGCAAGTAATTTAAATAATTCTCATCTACATTAATTCACTTCATCTTATGTCTCCTAATACAAAAGGAGCTGAACACAGCTCCTATTAATACGATTTTTTACATGCTTCGTAACATCTATTAATACAGTATTTTTACAGGCTCTGTAACCTCTATTAACACGATTTTATGGCTTCGTAACCGCTAACGAAATCAGTGCTGATTTCTTACATATATTATACATAATTATGGCGAAAAAAATAGTAGTAATGTTACACAAAAAATATAAAATATTTATGTGTATTTTTGACATCGAAAAGATGAGCGTGTTCCGTATGTAACATTCTGGGACACCGGGGTCTGACCCCTGTGTCCCAACATTGAAAAAGCCCCAAGTGCCAAAAAGCACTTGGAGCTTAAATAAGTCATGCGGATGGCGGGAGTCGAACCCGCACGATGTCACCATCGGCAGATTTTGAGTCTGCTGCGTCTGCCATTTCGCCACATCCGCGAACTATTACATGATAACAGATATCAGAGAAAAATGCAAATGTTTTTTATCGGTTGTGTGAAAAAATATGGTGTGGTACAATAAAAGCGCAGATTTAGCAGATTATTGATTGAGGATATGTGTTAAGAGGAGTGTTGTCATGTCGGATGATTATAATAGAAAAACAGATGACCGTGCATTTTTGGATTTTGGACCGGAGCCTATGGATAAGGAACTGTATGACGAACTAGTAACCAAGGAGTTAGATGCTGCCAGGGAACAGAAGAGAGGAAAAGGCAATAGAAGAGATAATGCATCTTTTTCTGTGAAAGAAAAAGCAAAGTACAAAAAGTCAGCTATAGCAGGACGCAGGATAGCAATAGCGCTTAGTATTGTTGCCGCGATAGTGGTAGTCTATGCAGGAGCAAGCTCGTATATTGCCAATTACTACGGCAGTAACTCGGCAATAAACTATATAAAATATGGCGGCTATCAATTAAATGACGATTATTACAATGAATATGAGGCATTTGACAGTTTTGACATAGATGTAGTGAATTGTGACGTGAGTGTTCAAAGCTCATATGACGATAATTTTCATATATCATACAGATTCTTTACCAAGGATGAGAATGATGTCAAGTGTGAGATTGAACAAAGAGACGGCAGAAAGGTTTTGGTTCTGACAGCTGACGGAAGGAAGAATGATAAGCTTGCATGGGATATTTTTAATATGAGCCATGATTATGACGTGGAGCAGTATGTCAGCATAATGGTTCCGGATAAAGCTTATGATACGTTTAAGACACACACGACTAAAGGGTATGTCAGCATTTATGAGATAGATGGTCAGATTTCGGATATTGAAATCGAGGCGGAGGATGATGAAGGAAGTGTTGGACTTGACGGTATAAGTGCTGATTACGTTACAATAACTGCTAAAGGAATACAGACATATATTGATGAGTGTGAGATAGGCAGTGCGGTCATAAAGGCTGAAGATGAGGATGTCAGCATTTATAATTGCAGTTTTAGCGAGATGCTTGACGCGGATTGTGTGAAATCACATCTTATGTTTACTAATATAAGTGTCAATGACGGCGGCAGGATAAAGGCACTGACTTCCAAAGAGAGTATATACCTGTCACTTTCAGGGAATGCAGACGATTACAGTATTACTGCTGATGCAGGAAAAGATATAGTGTACTGCTACCATTATGATTATTATGAAAAAGGAAAATATGAGGTGGGCGATGGCAGCAAGCAGGTAGAACTGTACAATACGAATGAATCTATATACATATTCTTTGAGGCGGATGATTAATCCGCCTTTATTTGTTATGGCAGACATCAATCTTCTATTTACTTTTTGGTGTTAGTGTCTTAAAATAGAATAGATGTATTAGAATTTGTTGATTGGGGGGCAGCCGCCGTGGAATGTCAGGAGTTTAGAAAGTCTATACCTGAATTTGTGGACATGAGTCTTAGATATGACAAGATGGCACAGTGCCTTTCACATGTAAAGGGCTGTCCGTCATGCAGGGATGAGCTTGAAATATATTTTATTGTTGAACAGGGAATTAAGGACAATAAGGCTTTTGACGGGCCGTTTGTCCTCAAAAATATAGTTGATGAATGTTTTGCAAAAGCGCAGCACAAAATAAATGTCGGGCGGAGACGCAGAAGACTTCTTGAGCTTATAAAAATACTTATATATATTGTTTTATTTGTTGCTGTGATTGCGTTTGTGACGTACCTTTTATAATGAGGAGGATTTTTTGTTAGATGAAAAAGCTGGTTTTGATAGATGGGCATAGCATACTCAATCGTGCGTTTTATGGAGTTCCGGAACTCACTAATTCTGAGGGACTTCACACAAATGCAGTCTATGGTTTTTTGAATATCATGTTTAAAATATTAGATGAAGAAAAACCTGATTATCTCACGGTTGCGTTTGACCTTAGTGCACCTACCTTCAGGCATAAGATGTATAGTGAATACAAAGGAACGCGTAAGCCGATGCCTCATGAGCTTGTCGAGCAGGTTCCTCTTATAAAGGAAGCTCTTACGGCAATGAATATATGTGTTGTCACCAAGGAAGGCTATGAAGCTGATGATATATTAGGAACACTGGCAAAGCGCGCTGAAGCTGACGGAATGATTGTGTCGGTGGTGTCAGGTGACAGGGATTTATTGCAGTTAGCGACAGATAATATCAAGATTCGTATTCCTAAGACGAAGAAAGGAACAACGGAGATTGAGGATTACAATTCGGCACAGGTTGTCGAGGCTTATGGCGTTTCACCTGTAGAGTTTATTGATATGAAGGCACTTATGGGCGATGCATCCGACAATATTCCGGGAGTGCCGGGAATTGGCGAGAAGACGGCAGGCGCTATCATATCAAAATATCATTCCATTGAAAATGCATATGAGCATGTTGACGAGCTTACACCTAATAAAGCGAAGAATAATTTAAAAGAGTTCTATGAGCAGGCAAAATTGAGCAAGGTACTTGCTACTATTAATACAGATACACCGCTTGATTATTCCTTTGACAAAGCAGGGCTTGGAGACATGTTCACCAAGGAAGCATACCAGCTCTTTAAGCGCTTGGAATTTAAGTCTGTTCTCTCGCGGTTTGAGAAAAATGCCGACTCATATAATGATGATGAGCTTGAGAAGAATTTTAAGATTGTAGAAGACCTGAATGAAGCGGAAAGAGTATTTGCACTATGTGAAAGCAGTGATGCTGCTGGCGTATTTGCGGTGCCGGCTAAAGACGGAAGTCTTTTTGCGGCAGCACTCAGTATGTCATTAGAGAATAATGGTAGTGAAGCAGCAAAAGAGAATGTTAAAGAGATGACAGTATATATTCCTGTTGGCGGTTTTATGACAGCAGAATATATAGCTGACAAGGTATCACATCTTGCTAAAAAACTTCACGCCGATGGAAAGCACATCTGCTTTATCAATTTGAAGGAACAGCTTAGCATGCTTAACATTGCGGAGGAGGATAATGCTGAGGATGCGGCTCTTATGGCATATTTACTTAATCCTCTAAAGGACGCTTACCGGTACGATGATATCGCAAGAGATTTTCTTGGCATGCTTATAAAGTCAAGGGCAGATATCTTAGGAAAAGCCGATTACGAAGATTCACAAAAGACATATATATGTGCATGTTATAATGCATACACTGCTGCAAAAGCATATAATGTACTTATGGGAAAGCTTGACAACGAGAATATGTCAGAGCTTTATAATAATATAGAAAAACCTCTTGTATATGCTCTTAAGGAGATGGAAGATAATGGAATTCTTGTTGATAAGAAAGCTCTGATTGCTTATGGAGATATGCTTAAGGAGAAGATTGCTGTTGTTGAAAAGGAAGTATACGAACTTGCCGGAACACAGTTTAATATCAATTCTCCGAAGCAGCTCGGAGAAGTATTGTTCGGACAGATGGGACTTCCCGGAGGAAAAAAGACAAAGACAGGCTATTCGACATCGGCGGATGTCCTTGAAAAGCTTGCAGGTGAGCATCCGGTTGTCAGCAAGGTGCTAGAATACCGCCAGCTTACGAAGCTTAATTCGACATATGCGGATGGACTTTTGCAATATATTTCGGATGATGGAAGAATACATGGGAAGTTCAATCAGACTATCACTGCAACAGGAAGAATAAGCAGTACAGAGCCTAATTTGCAGAATATTCCTATAAGAATGGAGTTAGGAAGCAGAATCAGGCAGGTATTTATTCCAAAGCCGGGCTTTGTTTTTCTTGATGCCGATTATTCACAGATTGAGCTTAGAATACTTGCACATATGTCAGCGGATGAGAATCTTATAGCTGCTTATAACAGTGATGAAGATATTCACAGGATAACAGCATCACAGGTATTTAATACGCCTCTTGCGGAAGTTACAAAGGCGCAGAGAAGCAATGCAAAGGCAGTCAACTTCGGTATCGTGTATGGAATAAGTTCATTTGGACTCAGCCAGGACCTTAGCATATCGAGAAAAGAGGCTGCAAAATATATAGAAAAATATTTTGAGACATATCCTAAAGTACATGAGTTCTTAAATGAGCTTGTAAGCAGCGCTAAGGAAAAAGGTTATTCAGTCACAATGTTTAACAGGAGACGTCCGATTCCGGAACTTACAAGCAGCAATTTCATGCAGAGAAGCTTTGGGGAGAGAGTAGCGATGAATGCGCCGATACAGGGAACTGCTGCGGATATCATAAAGCTTGCGATGATTGGAGTATATCACAAATTGAAGGAGCTCGGACTCAAATCAAGATTGATTTTGCAGGTTCACGATGAACTTCTTATAGAGACAGCAGAGGACGAGGTTGAGCTTGTCAAAAATATATTGGATGAACAGATGAAAAATGCAGCCCGCTTGTCTGTAGCTCTTGTAGTAGATACCAACGAGGGTGCTAACTGGCTGGAGGCACATTAATTTACGATTGGGAATGAGGAATCATATGAGAATTATCGGTGTTACCGGAGGAGTTGGTGCCGGAAAATCGACAGTGTTAAAGATGCTTGAAGAATTGACAAAATGTATAGTTATAAGAACCGATGAAGTTGCAAAAGAGACAACGCTGCCGGGCGGTGCTGCTTATTCACAGATTGTTAAGCTTCTTGGGGATGACATTTTACAGAGCGATGGCTGTATAGACAGAAAGAAGATGGCATCAATTATATTTTCTGACGAGAAACTGTGTGAGAAAGTAGATGCCATCATTCATCCGCTGACGAGAAGCGAGGTTGTAAGGCGGCTTAAGGCGGCTAATGATGCCGGTGTGTATGAGTATGCTTTTATCGAGGCGGCACTGTTGATTGAAGCAGGCTATGACAGCATATGCGAAGAATTCTGGTATATATATGTGCCTGATGAGGAGCGTATAAAGAGACTTATGGCAGACAGAGGCTATTCAAGGGAAAAGTGCATTTCCATAATGAATAACCAACTGCCGGATGAGGAGTTTAGAAAGCATTGCAGATATGTGATTGACAATTCAAAAGACAGCAATAATACTAAAAAACAGCTTGAGAGAATACTTCTCTTGGCTGAAAATAGGACAGGTGGGGAAGATAATGAGTGAGACAGTATTTTGTCCGGATGATTTTGTGTTCGGACTTGATATCGGAACAAGAAATGTTGTTGGCACAGTCGGATATATGAAAAACGGACGTTTTCAGGCGGCAGCCATAGTGTCTAAGGAACATGATACGAGAGCAATGTTAGATGGACAGATACATGACATAGGCAAGGTCGGAGACACGATAAGAATAGTTAAGCACCAGCTTGAGACTATGACAGGCAAGAAGCTTAAGGAAGTATGCATAGCCGCTGCCGGAAGAGTGCTCAGGACAGTTATGGTTCATGAGGATGTCGAATTTGAAGGTGAAGTAAGGGTTGATGCGGAGAATGTATACTCCCTTGAACTTATATCTGTTGAAAAGGCGCATAAGGAACTAAAACAAAAGAATGAAAAATATAAGTTCTACTGTGTCGGATACACGCCTGTAAGATATTTTCTCAATGATTATGCAATCAACAATCTTGAAGGACATAAGGCTGAGAAAATCGGAATAGACCTTTTAGCGACGTTCCTTCCTGAGGAGGTTGTTGACGGACTGTATGCTGCGGTTGATTATGCGGGACTTACAGTCGCAAATCTTACATTAGAGCCTATTGCTGCCATGAATGTAGCAATTCCTGAGCAGTACAGACTTCTCAATATCGGACTTGTCGATGTCGGAGCTGGAACCTCGGATATATGTCTTACGAAGGATGGAAGCATTGTTGCATATGGAATGATACCATCAGCGGGCGATGAGCTTACAGAGATAATAGCTAAGGAATATCTTGTTGACTTTGCATCAGCTGAGAAAATTAAGCTTGCAGCAGGAAAAAAGAAGCCGATTACATACAAAGACATTATGGGAATAACACACAAGCTTGCACCTCATGATGTTCAGATGCTTATAGATGGACAGCTTACAAAGCTTGCAGATGATGTGGCAGATAAGATATGTGAGCTTAACGGAGATAAGCCGGTAAGTGCAGTGTTCGTGGTTGGCGGTGGAGGAAAGTTTCCGGGATTCACCGACAAGATAGCTGACAGGCTTAAGATAAGCAGGGAAAGAGTGGCTGTCCGCGGTGAAGAGGTTCTTACAAGCATAGACTTTGTTACACCGGATGATGTTAAAAAGGATGCCCTTTTAGTGACACCGATAGGTATATGTATCAATTATTATAATCAAAAGAATAATTTTATTTTTGCAACAGTGAACGGAGAGAGAGTCAAGCTGTATGACAATAATCATCTATCGATAGTGGATGCAGTAATGCAGTCGGGAATGCCTAACGACAGCATTTTTCCGAGACGCGGCAGCGAGCTTGTGTTTACGGTTAATGGCAAATCAAGGCTTGTAAGAGGAACTACAGGCGAAGCGGCGGTTATTCTGCTCAATGGGCGTGAGAGTAGCATGAATGCCAGAATAGCGCACAATGACCAGATAGAGATTCATGAGTCTACAGCGGGTGAAGCAGGTCATATCACGATTGGAGAGCTGGATGAGTTTAAGAGCACAGTCAATTTTATTGTAAATGATAAGCTTATTGTCTGTCCGAAGTTTGCTTATGTCGGAGATGAGCTTAAGGGCTCTGACTACAGTATTCAGCCGGGCGATGATATTACGATGGAAAATTACTACACTGTGAAACAGCTGTTTGATTTTATGGATATCAGTACAGATGACAAGGATATTTTTGTCAATAATGAGCATGCATCGGATGATACGATAGTGTATGAGAATTTTAATGTTAAATATTCGGAGTATGGTCCCGATGATTATGTTCCGAGCCAGTCAGAAATAAACGATGCTGTGCGAAGCGGCTATCATGCAAATGGTATACCGTACAGTCAGGCTGCCGATGTGAAAAACGGAGCTGATGATGCAGCAGAAGATGAGGAAAACAAGCCGCAGACAACAATAACAGTCATGGTAAACGATACACCTGTTGAACTTAATGGAAAAAGCAGTTATACATTTGTTGATATTTTCGATTTTTATCCGTTTGACCTTAAAACTGCCGGTGGGACAGAATTAATTACAATGGTAAACGGCGAAAAGGTGACATTCACGACACCGATAGAAACAGGAGATAAAATAGAATTGTATTGGAGATAACAGACAAATGTACAAAAAAGAAGAATTGATTGAGCTTGAAAAGAAATTCGCATCAAGGCATTTCCATGCATTGATACTTTTAATCATTTATCTTATTGTGGAGACATTCCAGAGCTTTTCCATCGGAGCTCCGGCATTTATGAGAGCTGCTATTGTGTGTGTTGTTCTGGCATTTGAACAGGCTTTCAGATCATCGGATTTCTTTAATAATATAAAATTAATTTTTGCGGTGAAATATATTCAGCTGATTACAATGGCTGCACTTGTTATGCATGATGGATACAGGAATTATGAATATGTCATATATTTTCTTATTTACATGTGTATTGCGTTAGAGCAGGGGATTTTCTTCGACCTTACGGATAAAGGTGTTATCGTATTGCATTCCTTAGTCATGAATCTGCCTGTTTTATTGTGGACTGCAATATATCTTTTCGAGTACAGAACACTGACATATGCTATTACTTCGGTCGTGGTCATTGCAGCGTTTATCATGGCAATGTATGCTACACTTGCGCATATAGGGGCACAGTATGAGTATTTTGAAAATGCCATGCTTGCCAAGGACAGAATGCTAGATAAAGCTATGGATATTAATAATGAGATAATGGAGAAGCAGGAAAAGCTTTTCTATGTAAACGAGCAGCTTGGTTTAAAACGTATAGAGCTTGAGAGTGCCAACCGCAAGATTAATGCTAATAATTTTGAGGTTAACTTTCAGAATGAAATGCTTCATTCATTCACGGAAGCGTTGGATATTGTAAAAATCAATGATTTCTTCTCAAATAAGCTTGTCAATGGTCTTGGTGTGCGGTGTGCCGGGATTCTTAAGGGAAGTGAAGAGGATGAAAAAAGCATATATGACGATTATAAGAAAAGTAATCCGCTGTACGATTCTGAGTCAAAATATAAGCTGTATGGCGAAATGGAAGTTGGAACGGCTCAGCTGCTGCTTGAGATGTTCACAACGCAGCAGTTTATGAGTAAGCTCTCTGATGGACATATCTTCATATGTGAGAATGTCAAGCACACAAAGTTCGAGCAGCTTAAAGGCTGCCATATCTTCTCATTTGCTGCAAAGCTGCTGCTTGTAGATGGAAGAAATGCCGGTGTGTATATAATATGCCATAATGAGCCGGATTTTTTTACGCACAGAGAGACCTTTTTTGATAATATTTTAGCTGAACTGCAGGTAGGACTTAACAATGCTTTCCTGTATTCACAATTTGAAAATTTTGCTAAGAGAGATGGTCTTACCGGATTATATAACAGACGTGTCCTTAATAAATTTATGGAAAAATACAGGCATGCTGATGAGAAGCTTAAGCAGCAGACTGTGTTTGCAGCCATGTTCGATATCGATAATTTCAAATCAATAAATGACAAATATGGGCATCTTTTTGGTGATGCAGCCATTATAGCTGTAGCACAGACGATACAAAAAATTGCGGATGGGCATGGCGGTTCAAGCTACAGATATGGCGGAGAGGAGTTCGTCATTATATTTAACGATAAAACACTTGAAGAAGTCATTGGTGTTGTTGAGAGCATACACAAAGCAATCAAGGAGAGGGAAGTTGTTTTTGGGGGTTATTCAATATATATTAATACAAGCGCAGGTGTGAGCGCATATCCGGAGCTTTGCAGTGACCCGGCTACGGTGATTGATAATGCTGACAAAGCAATGTATGTGTCAAAGACAACAGGAAAAGGAAAAATAACCATTGACGGAAAAGCTTCAAACGTATAACATAAGACGTATATTGTTTTGACAGGAGAAAATTTATGAGAGTTATGACCATTGCCAGCGGAAGCAGCGGCAATTGTATATATGTTGGTGATGACAATACACATATTTTGATAGATACAGGCATCAGCAGGAAGAGAGTTGAGGAAGGACTTAGACTTTTGGATTTATCACTCAATGATATAGATGGGATTCTGGTTACACATGAACACGCTGACCATATTTCAGGACTTGGAGTTGTGGAACGAAAAAGTGCTACGCCGGTATATGCGACATGGGGGACTATTAAAGGAATTCAGAATACCAATCTTGGAAAGCTCCCGGAGGGCATATTTAACACAATAGAATGTGACAGGGAGTTTAAAGTAGGGACTATGTGTGTAAAGGCAGTTGCCACGTCACACGATGCCATGTCTCCGTGTGCTTTCCGTGTGGAAACAGGAGATAAGTCATTTGGACTGGTCACGGATTTAGGAAAGTATGATGATTATATTGTGGACAGCTTTGCAGGCGTCAACTGTATGGTGCTTGAAGCTAACCATGATATCAGAATGTTAGAGACAGGTCCTTATCCATATCCTCTTAAGCAGAGAATATTGGGTGAAAAGGGACATTTGTCGAATGAGGCAGCCGGACATCTGATTGACAGATTGTTAGGCAGCCAGGTTCAGGAGATACTTCTAGGGCATTTGAGCAAGGAGAATAATTACCCTGATTTGGCATATGAGACAGTTAAAACAGAGATTGATATGAGCCACAGCGAGTACCACTCATCGGACTTTAAAATTGAAGTTGCAGGAAGAGACAAGCCAAGCCATATCATTACTCTTTAAAAAACTTAAAATCAGAAAGGGATAACACCATGAACAAGACAATTATTACTGTAGTAGGCAAGGACACTGTAGGCATTATAGCTAAGGTATGCACATATCTTGCAGATAACGAGATTAATATTTTAGATATATCTCAGACAATAGTTCAGGAATATTTTAATATGATGATGATTGTTGATATGCAGAAGGCTGCAAAACCGTTTGCAGAGATTACAGATGATCTTGATAAGCTCGGAGAGGAGATTGGTGTTAAAATAAAATGCCAGCACGAAGATATATTTACAAAGATGCATAGAATTTAGTGGAATCATAATGTTTTTATAGTATTACCGGTATGCCTTTGATAAAAAATTATAAAAAGTTCAAAATATGAGGAGAAATCTATGATAAACATTTTTGAAGTAAATGAGACCAATAAGATGATTGAGCAGGAAAACCTGGATGTGCGTACAATCACACTTGGCATTAGCCTGTTAGACTGTGCGGATGAGGAGCTTTCTGTTACGAATGAGAAGATATATAATAAGATAACAACAGTTGCAAAGGATCTTGTAAAGGTTGGAAAAGATATAGAGAGAGATTTTGGTATTCCTATTGTGAATAAGAGAATATCAATCACACCTGTTGCACTTGTAGGTGCTGCCTGCTGTAAGACACCTGAGGACTATGTAACCATTGCAAAGACACTTGATAAGGCTGCCCATGAAGTCGGTGTTAATTTTATCGGAGGATATTCCGCTATAGTGAGCAAAGGAATGACAAAGAGTGATGAGCTTTTGATACGTTCAATTCCGCAGGCACTTGCCTCAACAGAGCTTATATGCAGTTCTGTGAATGTAGGTTCTACAAAGACAGGTATCAACATGGATGCGGTGCGCCTTATGGGAAAGATTGTAAGAGAAACAGCCGAAGCTACCAAGGAGAGAGATTCTCTTGGATGCGCCAAGCTTGTTGTGCTTTGCAATGCACCGGATGATAATCCTTTTATGGCAGGGGCTTTCCACGGTGTTTCGGAGGACGATGCCATTATAAATGTAGGTGTAAGCGGACCGGGTGTTGTAAAACATGTTCTTGAGCAGGTTAGGGGCGAGAGCTTTGAAGTGCTCTGCGAGACGATTAAAAAGACTGCATTTAAGATTACAAGAGTTGGACAGCTTGTTGCCCAGGAAGCATCTAAGCGTCTTGGAATTCCTTTTGGTATTATAGACCTTTCGTTGGCACCGACTCCGGCAATAGGTGATTCTGTCGCTGATATTTTGCAGGAGATAGGACTTGAGCGTGCAGGAGCTCCGGGTACGACAGCAGCACTTGCACTTTTAAATGATCAGGTGAAAAAGGGCGGAGTCATGGCTTCATCCTATGTTGGCGGACTTAGCGGTGCGTTCATACCGGTGAGTGAAGATCAGGGTATGATAGATTCAGTACTTGCAGGAGCACTCACAATAGAGAAGCTTGAGGCGATGACATGCGTATGCTCAGTCGGTCTTGATATGATAGCGGTTCCGGGAGATACCAAGGCTAGTACGATATCCGGAATTATAGCGGACGAAGCTGCTATCGGAATGGTTAACCAGAAGACAACAGCAGTGCGTATTATACCTGTTATAGGAAAGAGCGTAGGCGAAACGGTTGAGTTTGGAGGATTGCTTGGATATGCACCTATTATGCCGGTTAACTCTTTTGACTGTTCTGCATTTGTCGGACGTGCAGGAAGAATACCTGCACCTATACACAGCTTCAAGAACTAAGCTGTTTATGAAATACACAGATAAAATATGGGGATATTAAAAAATGAAATACAGTCCCTATCGGCACTGAGGTAAGACATGAATTCTAAAGAAATTGCAGAAATTAAAAAGACGTTCAAAGAGGACAGAAGTTCGATTTCGCGCATATGCGGATGCTATGTGGACGGCGAGAAGAACAAAGTGACGGAGTTTAAGGAGGCATTTCTTGCCCTTCCGGAGGAAGACCTATTTAAATATTTTTCAATATTTAAAAAGAGCCTTTCGGGAAGTCTTGGAAAGAATCTTCTCAATATGGAATTTCCGCTTGAGGAGGAGCTTGAAGGCGAGAAGTATGCTCTCTTGATGAAGCTTCGTGAGACAGAACTTAAGGATGATGAAGTTCTTCATGCATTTTATGACAGGGTCATTGAAAATTATGATACTGTTGACAACTATCTTATACTTCTCATACATCAGGCATATGATATACCGGGAAAGACATCGGACAATATCGAGATGGAGGATGCATCTGATGAAGTGTATTCGCATATACTTTGCTGTATATGCCCTGTGTCTCTCACGAAAGCGGGACTGTCATATTTCGCTTCGGAAGGATGCTTTAGAAATCGTGTGAGAGACTGGGTTGTCGGTATGCCGAATGTAGGATTTTTATTCCCGGCATTCAATGACAGAAGCACTGATATACATAGTCTCCTTTATTATACAGCGAAGCCTGAAGAGCTGAGGCTTGATTTTGCTGAGCCTGTACTTGGCTGCAATATTCCTATGTCGGCAGGGAATCAGAGAGATACATTCAACAGTGTCCTTGAGGAGGCGCTCGGCGATGAGTGTGATTTCGATGTTGTAAAAAATATTCATGAAATAATTAACAATAAAATCGAGGAAACAAAAGAAGAGTTAGAGCCGCTTGCACTCAACAAGCAGGAAGTAAAGCAGATACTTTCCGACAGCGGAGTCGAAAATGAACTTCTTGACCGTTTTGAAAAGTGTTACGATAGTCAGGCAGGTGAGCAGACACCGCTTCAGGCGACGAACATTGTTGAGACGAGAAAGTTCGAGATAAAATCTCCTGCGGTTGTTGTCAAAGTAAAACCTGACAGAACAGATCTTGTCGACACAAGGATAATCGATGGCGTACCATATCTTACAATAAGAATTGAGGATACGGTTGAAGTTAACGGTATTCCGGTGAATTTTCCGGGAGCCTGTATGTCTGAACAGGATGATGCTGACAGTATGCAGGAATAATTACTAAATATCAAAATTAACCAGCATATAAATTCTATGCCGTGGAACGATAAACATTAGGAAGGCTTTAAAAAGAGCTTTCTTAATGCTTATTCTATTCTATGGAAAGTGAGGTACGCAGCATGGATTTTAACGAAATGCCGATAGACAGCATGACAGGAATCGGCGCTTATCCGTTCGGCTTTATGGAGGCTCTGGCAATGGATGAGCGGCTTATGACAGGATATAACGGACTTACGGAAGCGCAGAAGGAGGATCTGATATTCAGATACAGGGATGCCGAGAGCGATGATGCAAGAAAACAGCTTTTAAGCATGCTTACGTCCGGGGAAAATCGATTCTTTTAACATTAGTCCTGAACTCATCCGGTATTGTATAATGAAATTTGTCCTTTATAACCGATGCGTAGATATCGGATGAAAGAATGTCGTAATGTATGAGCCGGAGTGCATTGTCATCTAATAGAGGCATTGATTTGCCAAGGCTGTTGATAAGAGTTATATCGCAGCCTTTTTTTATTTCAGAGATGAAACGCTGCCCGGATGGAGAAAGCGCAAGTATGCGCGCATAAGGGAGCATGCCTTCGTTCAGATAATTTACCGCATTTTGGTGTGCCTCGTTGGTATATCCGGTGAGAAGGTGAAGCATTGCGCGTTTGATACGTGCGGCGGTCATCTCTTTTGTCTTTATGCCTAAAATAAATTCCTCATAATTTCCTGCGAATAAAGAATTGCCTTCTTTGTCAAGCATACGTCTTATGCGGTTGGCAAGTGCAGGAGTAAAATCGCAGAAGTTCTCCAGATTGCTGCGGTTCATCAGAACAGAATAGTATATAAGCATGGACATGTCATCGTTAAATATCGGAAAGGTTTTGTTGTAACAGGAAAGCATTATGCCGGCACTTGAGGACGGAAGAGTCTCAAAAAGGAATGAGTCAAGCTCAGACGAGCTATCGGTATCAGGATCGCTTGAGAAAGAATTGACAATATTCTCCGCTTTTGCCCTGAAAGCAGATGCGGATATATACCCCTTCTTTTTTGAATAGTCCTTGTCATTGTAACCGGAACCGACACGCTGTATCGCTATAGGCTTTGTATCCGATGAAAATTTCTTCAATGCTTTTATATATTCTATGGCAAGAGTGTTATTCGGAGTGAATATTCCTTCGCAGCCGCCGCAGCTTATATATGCCTGCTCGCGTGCAGCAGGAAAAGACATGCCTGATAAAAGGCATGAGTTGAGCCTGCTTTTGAATTCTTCGGGTTCGTTAATAAGTATATCCGCTGCGGATGAGAGAACGGATATGTCGTTATTTTCTGCACCGAATACAAGAAAATCTATCTTTTTTAATGAATTTAATAATGAAACTGCACCGGATGCAAAAAATTCTGCACTTGATGTAGCGAAAGCGAAAGGAAGCTCAAAAACTATATCAGCACCGCAGCTTATCGCCGCCGCCGCCCGTGTATGCTTTGGAGCAATGGCAATGTCGCCGCGCTGTGTAAAATATCCGCTGAGTACTACAACGATGCAGTCCGCATTGGTGATGCGTTTTGCTTCCTGTATTATATATTCATGACCGGAGTGGAGCGGGTTAAATTCCGCTATAATGGCTGTTGTTATCATATTTCCCCATATTCTCAGATTAAATATCAGTTATTTATATAAGACTGACTATTTTATCAGATGTTTTAATAAAAATTATCTATATTATTATAGCCTGAATTTAGGAAAAAGTAAAACATATATATGAATCTGCTGTATCCGGTTCAGTATCTGTTGTAAATGGTTATTATTATTTTAAAAAGACATTGATTATTGCTTTTATTATGATAAAATATATATGTTTTCCGGGATTCGGGTGTCAGAACATGTTATACACTCTTAACATAAATCAGCATGTTTTGACATTTGAATCTTTTTAGGTAAATAATAATTGAATTAAACTATATAAAAAATGAGGATTGAATATGGAAGAAAAAAACAGAAAATTAAATAAAAAGACAATATATACAGTCATTGGCATTGCAGCGTTAACGGTTGCACTTGTCTGTGCTATGATACTTGGTGTAAAACAGTACAGGCTGTGGAAATCACAGCAGATGTATGAAAAGCTTGCACAGAGTACAACAGCGCAGGAAGTGACTTCGACAGAGGAATTGCAGTCAGAGGAAGGAACAACGCAGGCTCTTGAAGGCTACAAAAAAGAGGCGGTGCGTCTGATGACAAAATATGCTATAGAGGTACCTGAGAAAAATATAGATTTTGATGCGATGCATAGAGAAATATCAGAGGATATTTATGCATGGATATACATACCTAACACGCATATAGATTATCCTGTTTTTCAGCATCCCACAGACAACAGCTATTATCTTGAACACAATATAGATGGCAGCGAAGGGTATCCGGGATGTATTTATACGGAAAATTACAATGCCAAAGATTTCTCTGACCCTCATACGGTTATATATGGGCATAACATGCGTGATACAACAATGTTTTCGGATCTGCATTTATATGAAGATGAAGAGTTCTTTGAAAACAACAGATATGTATATATATACACGGAAGATATGGTCTATGTATATAAGATATTTGCCGCTTATCAGACGAATAATGCACATCAGCTTCTTAATTATGATTTTTCAAATAAGAATACAGTTAAATCGTATCTTGAGAACACGGCTTCGCGTATGGAGGAACCGAAAGTGTATGATGAGGATACAGTGTTCTCGGAGGATGACCAGATACTTACATTATCTACATGTGTTATGAAGGAAAGACAGTTCCACTTGAGATATCTTGTGCAGTCATTGAGATTGAAATAGAATATTTAGATTGTATTTAATTTAAAACATATTCTTTTTTTCTTGATTTTAGAAAAATATTCTTGTATACAATAAACATAAGGAGTATAATGATATTATCAATGGACTTTTAATATTAAGTCGAATTACATACAGAAAGGAGTCATTTTATTATGGCATTTATTGATGAAATTAAGAAAAAGGCAAGAGCAGTGAAGAAGACAATCGTACTTCCTGAGTCAATGGACAGAAGAACATGGGAGGCAGTTGAGACAGTTCTTAAGGAAGATATCGCTAATGTAGTAGTGCTTGGCACACCTGAGGAGGTTGAGACTAACAGCAAGGGTCTTGAAGTTTCAGGTGCCACTGTTATCAATCCTAATACCTCAGATAAGCTTGATGAGTATGTTGATGCTTTAGTAGAGCTTAGAAAGAATAAGGGTATGACTCCTGAGGAAGCTAGAAGACTTCTCACTACAGATTATATGTTCTATGCTTGTATGATGTTAAAGAGCGGTGCAGCAGATGGTGTTGTATCAGGTGCATGCCATTCTACAGCTAACACATTAAGACCTGCTCTTCAGATAGTTAAGACTAAGCCGGGTTCTAAGATTGCTTCTGCGTTCTTCGTAATTGATGTTCCTAACTGTGAGTACGGTGAGAACGGTACATTCGTATTCGGAGACTGCGGTCTTAACCAGAACCCTAATCCTGAGGAGCTTGCGGTTATCGCTGTTTCTTCAGCAGAGAGCTTCAAGTTCTTAGTAGGTGCAGAGCCTAAGGTTGCAATGCTAAGCCACTCCTCAAAGGGCAGCGCTAAGCATGCTGATGTTGACAAGGTAGTAGAGGCTACGAGAATTGCCAAAGAGCTTGCTCCAGAGCTTAAGCTTGACGGAGAGCTTCAGACAGATGCAGCTATAGTTCCTTCTGTTGGTGCTTCTAAGGCTCCGGGCAGCGATGTTGCAGGACAGGCCAACGTACTTATCTTCCCTGACCTTGATGCAGGTAACATTGGTTACAAGCTTGTTCAGAGACTTGCAAAGGCAGAGGCTTACGGCCCAATGCTTCAGGGTATTGCAAAGCCTGTTAATGACCTTTCAAGAGGATGTTCAGCAAGCGATATCGTAGGTGTTGTTGCTATCACAGCTGTACAGGCACAGATGCAGTAGTATGTAATTTGTTTTACATGATACATATATAGGTAATTGTCGATGCGTCGGCAGTTACCTATAATTATGCTATAGACATAACGTATAATTAAGAGAATATTTTTGGAGGATTTATTAATGAAGATTTTAGTTTTAAACTGTGGAAGCTCATCACTTAAGTATCAGTTATTCGATATGGATACACAGGACGTTCTCGCTAAGGGTCTTGTTGAGAGAATCGGTATCGAGGGTTCTAAGCTCACACATAAGCCTGCCGGAAAGGATAGTGCAGTAATCGAGCAGCCAATGCCGGATCACAATGTAGCAGTTAAGCTTGTTCTTGATATGCTCGTAGATCCTGTTCATGGTGTGATTTCAGATGTTAAGGAAATCGGTGCTGTAGGACACAGAGTACTTCATGCAGGACAGAAGTACTGCACATCTGTTATTGTTAATGAAGATGTCAAGGCAGTTATCCGTGAGTGCTTCGACCTTGGACCTTTACATAACCCGGCTAACCTTATCGGTATCGAGGCTGCTGAGGCTGCTATGCCTGGTACACCTAATGTCGCTGTCTGGGATACTGCATTCCATCAGACAATGCCGGAGAAGGCTTATATGTATGCTATTCCTCATGAGTACTATGAGAAGTATGGCATCCGTAAGTATGGATTCCACGGAACAAGCCATGCATTCGTGTCTAAGAGAGCTATAGAGTTCGGCAGCCTTGATCCTGATAACTCTAAGGTTATCGTATGCCATCTTGGAAATGGTGGTTCACTTTCAGCTGTTGTCAATGGCAAGTGTGTAGATACAAGCATGGGTCTTACACCGCTTGAAGGTCTTATCATGGGAACAAGAAGTGGTGACATTGATCCTTCTGTTATCCAGTTCATCGCTAATAAGGAAGGCAAGGACATCAATGAGATGATTAACATGCTCAACAAGAAGTCAGGCGTTCTCGGTATGAGCGGCGTTTCAAGTGATTTCCGTGATGTCCAGAAGGCTGCTGATGAAGGCAACCATAATGCTGAGGTAGCTCTTGAGGCATTCAAGTACAGAGTAATCAAGTATATCGGTGCTTACACAGCAGCTATGGATGGTGTTGATGCCATCGTATTTACAGCAGGTGTCGGCGAGAACGATAAGAAGACAAGAAAAGATATCTGCAGCGCTCTTACATTCCTTGGTATCAAGATTGATGATGCGGCTAATGACAAGAGAGGCGAGGAAGTAGTTATATCTACTCCTGATTCAAAGGTCAAGGTTATGGTTATACCTACTAACGAGGAGTTAAAGATTGCCCAGGAGACATTAGAGTTAGTAAAGTGATTATTACGATGTCCGCTTGACATTGAAAATGTCAATAAAAAATAGTTGACAAATCTGTTCGCAGTAGATATAATAATCTGCGTGTGATTAAAAGAAGAGGTTTTTATGCTGATTGATTTGTACGGAGTTCTTTCTCACGAAGGAGAAGTTAAGAGACTTGCAGCACCTATTGAAGCTGAGAGCTTCAGCTCTAAGATGGGTGAGTTTGCATTTGTAAAGAAACAGGACATTGAACTTACCTTTACTAATGTCGGAGGGAAGAAGATAGAGGCTGCTTCACATCTTGATGTGACACTCAATATTCCATGCGACAGGTGCTTAACGGATGTTCCTTGGCAGATATCGGTAGATTCCACCAGAGAACTTAATTTTGGTGAAGAATCACCGGATGCAGATGAGACATTGGAGGACATGCCTTTCATAGAAGGCACTGAGTTTGATGTTGAGAAGTATGCATATAGTGAGATATTAGAGAATTTTCCGATGAAGGTTCTGTGTAAGACAGACTGCAAGGGAATCTGTAACGTATGCGGCATGAATCTTAATCATGGATCGTGTGAATGTGACAGACAGGTTTTAGACCCTAGAATGTCCAAGATACGCGATATATTTCAACAGTTTAACCAATAGAACTGCTTTGTAAGGAGGTGTAACAGATGTCAATTTGTCCAAAGAATAAGTCTTCTAAGGCTAGAAGAGATAAGAGAAGAGCGAACTGGAAGATGAGCGCTCCTAACTTAGTAAAGTGCAGCAAGTGCGGTGAGTTAATGATGCCTCATAGAGTATGCAAGAACTGTGGCTCATATAACAAGAAGGAAGTTATCTCCGTTGCTGAATAATTATGAGTTTATAATTTGATAATTTATGGGAAGGATATCGGATGAGTGCCTTTGGCATACTTTCGGTGTCCTTCTTTTTTGTTGACCGATGGAAATGGTAAAAAGGTATTGATTTCTGAAATACAATCTTGTATTATGTATGAAGTGGTTGTCATGGATTTAAAGAGGAGAATATTTATGCAGGAAAAAGTTATAGTAGCTGTTGATGCCATGGGTGGAGACAATGCTCCGGCAGAGATTGTCAAAGGTGTTGTCGACGCTGTTTCACAGAATGTTAATATTGTCGTGAAGCTTGTCGGACAGGAGAGCGTTGTTTCACAGGAGCTTAAGAAATATACATACAGAGAGAATGCTATTCAGGTTGTTAATGCCACAGAGATTATCGAGACAGGTGAACCGCCTGTTATGGCTATACGCCGTAAGAAGGATTCATCGATTGTTGTGGCACTTAATCTTGTGAAAAAGGGCGAGGCAGATGCCTTTGTTTCAGCAGGAAGTTCGGGTGCTATCTTAGTTGGCGGACAGTTGATAGTCGGCAGAATCAAAGGAGTAGACAGACCTCCTTTTGCACCGCTTATCCCTACTAAGAAGGGCGTGTCACTGTTAGTTGACTGTGGTGCGAATGTTGACGCAAGACCTGCACATCTTCTTCAATTTGCCAAGATGGGTTCTATATACATGGAATATGTGCTTGGAATCAAGAATCCGAAGGTTGCGATAGTTAATATCGGAGCTGAGGAGGAGAAGGGCAATCAGCTTGTCAAGGAGACATATCCTCTGCTTAAGGAATGCAAGGAGATTAATTTTGTCGGAAGTGTTGAGGCAAGGGATATTCCGGAGGGTGATGTTGATGTTATTGTGACAGAGGCTTTTGTCGGCAATGTAATACTTAAGCTGTACGAAGGCATGGGAAGTACTCTCATTGGCATGATTAAGGCAGGCATGATGACCAGCTTAAGAAGTAAGATTGGTGCGCTTTTGGTCAAGCCTGCGCTTAAGAAAACACTTAAGAGGTTCGACGCTACCGAATATGGCGGTGCACCGATGATAGGTCTTAACGGTCTTGTAGTGAAAACTCACGGAAATGCTAAGGCTAAAGAGGTGTGTAATTCCATCCTTCAATGCATGACATTTAAGGAACAGGGAATTAACGATAAAATCAAGGCATCCATTGCGGCAGAGCAGGCGGATGCACAGGAAAATTAAGAATTTTTTAGAAAAGGAAGGAAGTATTAAAAGATGGAATTTGAAAAGTTACAGTCAATTATTGCAGAGGTTTTAAACATTGATGCTGATGAAGTTACAATGGATAAGACATTCGTTGATGACCTCGGAGCAGATTCACTCGATGTATTCCAGATTATCATGGGTATCGAGGAGGAGTTTGATATTGAGATTCCTAATGATGCTGCTGAAAATATTTCAACTGTAGCAGATGCTGTTGAGCAGATTAAGAACGCACTTAACTAATAAGAGCAGATAAGCTTAGATTTTATTAAGGAAAGAAGCCCATCATAGGTGGGCTCTTTTTCTTAATGAGTGAATTAACATAAAAAAACGGAGGCGCATGGAGTAGAGCTATGACTGATACACAGTTAGAAAAATTTGAGAAGATTATTGGTTATGAGTTTAAAAACAAGAGACTGCTTGAAAGAGCTCTCACACACAGCTCATACTGTAATGAGATTAAAAGACTTAAGAATCAGAGCAATGAGCGCCTTGAGTTCTTAGGCGATGCGGTACTTGAAGTTACCGTCAGCGACTATCTTTTTGAAAAATATCCTGATAAGACAGAAGGGGAGCTTACAAAGCTTCGTGCGAGCATAGTATGTGAGCCGACACTTGCACTGTGCAGCAGGCAGATTAAGCTTGGTGAGTGGATACTTCTAAGCAAAGGAGAAGAGCATACCGGAGGAAGAAACAGAGATTCCATAACATCAGATGCGATGGAGGCAGTTATCGGAGCTATATATCGTGATGGTGGATTTGAGCCGGCGCAGAATTATATCAGAAAGTTCATTCTCGATGATATAGACAATAAAAAGCTGTTCTATGACAGCAAGACAATATTACAGGAGCTTCTTCAAAAGGATAGTGGCTTTGAACCGGAATATGAGATTACCGGTGAGAGTGGTCCTGACCATGACAAGCATTTCACGGCTGTTGTCAAGTGTGACAAGAATGTGATCGGTGAAGGTGAAGGACATACCAAGAAAGCTGCACAGCAGGCAGCAGCATACAATGCTATTTTAAAAATAAGACAGCAGAAATAAGGATATTAAAATTATGTATTTGAAATCCATAGAGGTACAGGGATTTAAGTCTTTTGCCAACAGGTTAGTATTTGAATTTCACAATGGCATAACAGGTATTGTAGGGCCTAACGGAAGCGGTAAAAGCAATATAGGAGATGCAGTAAGGTGGGTGCTCGGTGAGCAGAGTGCCAAGCAGCTTCGAGGCGGCAAGATGGAGGATGTCATTTTTGCTGGTACGGAGCTTCGTAAACCTGTGAGCTATGCATCGGTGGCTATAACTATCGACAATTCGGATCATGCCCTTCCGATTGACTTTGATCAGGTCACTATTACAAGAAAGGTATTCCGCTCAGGTGAGAGCGAATATCTTATGAACGGCTCGGCTTGCAGGCTCAGGGATATTAATGAGCTGTTTTATGATACCGGAATCGGCAAGGAAGGCTATTCCATCATCGGTCAGGGTCAGATTGACAGAATACTAAGCGGCAAACCTGAAGAGCGCAGGGAGCTTTTCGACGAAGCGGCAGGTATTGTGAAGTTTAAAAGGCGAAAAGCAGCGGCACAGAAGAAGCTTGACGATGAGAGCAACAATCTTGTGCGCGTGAACGATATTTTAGCAGAGCTTGAAAAGCAGGCAGGCCCTCTCGAACATCAGGCAGAGAAGGCTAAGCAGTTTCTAAGACTTCGAGATGAACTTAAGAAGAATGATGTGAATCTTTTTCTTATTGAGGCGGATGAGTTTAAGGCAGAGCTTGAGAAGTTCAACGAAGCATTTTCAGTGACGGACACGGAATTAAAGGCAGCGCAGGGCGAGTTTGAAAAGTCAGGCGTGGAATATGATGCGAACGAAGCAAAGCTTGCAGATTTAAATCGTACGATTGAGGAAAACAGCGGCATTGCGAATCAGGCACAGATAGATAAGAACAGGCTTTCAAGCCAGATAGACCTGTTAAATGAACAGATTAAGTCTGTGCTTGCGAGTGACGAGCAGTTTAACAGGCGGCTTGATGCAATAAATGAGCGTCTGTTAGATTATGATGAAGAAAAGAAAAGACTTATAGCTGACAGATTTAAGCTGACAGACCACCTTGATGATATGAAGTCAGAATGCAGCGAGATGGACTTGCAGGTAAAAAAACTCAGCGATGAGATTACGCAGCTTGAAACGGCGGTTGAAGGCTGTAAAAATGACATCATAGACAATCTTAACGAGCGTGGTCAGATGAAAGCGAAGCTGCAAAAGAATGTAACACTTCTTGAGCAGGTCAACATCCGTAAATCTGAGCTTACAAGGCGGCTTATCAACTGTAAAAGCGAAGAAGATACACAGAAGCAGAGTCTTGACATGCTCCAAAAGGAGCTTAATACAGTAAGGGGAGAACTGACATCATTAGGGGAGAGCCTTTCCGATAAGGAGAAAAATCAGCTTCTTGTCCGTGATGCAATCAATAAGCTTAACAATGACATAAATGGGCTTAACCGCATTGTTATGGGCGAGACTTCAAGACTCGAATCGCTCAGAAACATCACTGAAAGATACGATGGTTACGGCAACAGCATCCGGAGAGTGATGGAGCGCAAGGAGAGCAATAAGGGCATTGTCGGCGTTGTTGCGGATATCATAAAGACCAAGAAGCAGTATGAGACAGCTATAGAGACAGCTCTTGGCGGAAGCATTCAGAACATTGTTACAGATAATGAGGACACGGCGAAGGAGCTTATCGCTTTCCTGAAACAGAATAAATACGGACGTGCCACTTTTCTTCCTCTTTCAGCGATAAGCGGGAGAGATGTCAAGGCAGATTCTGCACTTACCGGAGAAAAAGGCGCAATAGGTTTTGCCAACCAGCTTGTCGAGTGTGACAGAGAGTTTGATGAATTGGCGAGATATCTTCTCGGAAGGATTCTTGTTGTAGACCATATCGACAATGCGCTGGCGATAGCGAGAAAGTACAGACATTCGCTTAGAATAGTCACACTTGAGGGCGATATGTTAAGTCCAGGCGGTTCAATGTCCGGAGGTGCGTTTAAGAACAGCAGTAATCTTCTTGGCCGCCGCAGAGAGATAGAAGAATTGGAAGCTTCGATATCGCAGAATGAGACAAAGCTCAAAAATTCCGAAGCAGAGCTTGCGTCAAAAAAAGAGACGCTTGGCAGTCTAAGAACTGAAATAGAACAGATTAAGTCAGCGATACAGGATAAGCAGCTCGCGGAAAATACTGCTGCCATGAATTGTGACACGGCAGCTAAGAAGCAGGAGGAGTTAAAAAGAGCTTATTCGAACAGCAGGCGTGAATCTGACGAGATTGAAAATACGATAATCCAGATAAATGCCGAGGTTGATGCATGCAAGGCAGCACTTACGGAATCGGAGAGAATTGATAAGGAGCTTACCGAAAAGATTAATAATTCCAATACGGATATCGAGAAGAAAAAAAATGACCTTGCATTAAAGCAGTCAGAGTCACAGAACCTTCATATCAAGCTTTCTAACTTTACGCAGCAGGATAATTATGCGGAAGAAAATATAAAGCGTGTTTTAAGAGAAATTTCAAAGCTCAACGAGGAAGCAGAAGAGATTAAGGAAAGTCTTGGGTCAGCAGGTGACGAGATAAATGAAAAGAAGGATAATATAGCAAAAATCAGTGAGACAATAGTCCAGGCGGAGAAAAAAATCGCTGAATATGCCAAGCTCACCGAGGATGAGCGCCTTTGTCGAGACAAAGTTCAGGAAAAACAGCGTGAGCTCTTTGACAGGAGAGAAGAGATATCAGGACGTATCAATGAGCTTGACAAGGAGTGCCTAAGACTTTCGGGAAAGATTGAGAGAATTGAGTCGACAAGAGATGAGCGCATAGATTATATGTGGAATGAATACGAGCTTACTCTTATCCGTGCTGCCGAGCTTCGTGACGAAGAAATGAAGAATTCGGATATTCTCAGAAAGAATATAAATTCATTGAAAGCGGATATAAAAAAGCTGGGCGATGTCAATGTCAATGCGCTTGAGGATTATAAAGATGTGTCTGAAAGGTATACATTCCTAAAGACTCAGCATGACGATCTCATTACAGCCAGAGATACGCTTATCAAGGTTATTGAAGAACTTGATACCGGAATGAGAAATCAGTTCATTGAGAAATTTCAGGATATCAAGGTTGAGTTTGACAAGGTTTTTAAGGAATTGTTCGGTGGCGGAAGGGGAACACTTGAGCTTGAGGAGGATGCAGACATTCTTGAAGCGGGAATCAGGATTATTTCGCAGCCACCCGGAAAAAAGCTTCAGAATATGATGCAGCTTTCCGGCGGTGAAAAGGCTCTGACTGCGATATCACTATTGTTTGCTATCCAGAATCTTAAGCCATCACCGTTCTGTCTTTTAGATGAGATTGAGGCTGCACTTGACGATTCGAATGTTGACAGATATGCCAAGTATCTGCATAAGCTTACTAAAAATACGCAGTTTATCGTTATAACTCATAGGCGAGGTACAATGGCGGCTGCTGACAGACTGTACGGAATAACAATGCAGGAAAAGGGTGTGTCAACACTTGTATCAGTTGACCTGATAGAGGATCAGTTAGACGATAAGCCTGCTAAGCTGGCTTAGTAAAATGCAGTCTTAATAAGAAGGAGGATTAAATAATGGCAGGTTTTTTTAAAAAGCTCGTATCAGGTCTTACAAAGACCAGAGATAATATTGTGCATGGCATAGACAATGTTTTCTCAGGTTTTTCAAAGATTGATGATGATTTTTATGAAGAACTCGAAGAGACTCTCATAATGGGAGATCTTGGTGTAACTACAACAGAGGAGATAATAGAAAATCTCAAAGAGAAAGTAAAAGAAAATCATATAAAAGAGCCGGCAGCGTGCAAGGAGCTTCTTATAAATACAATCAAGGAACAGATGGATTTAGGCGAGAACGCTTACGAATTCGAGAACCGCAAGTCGATAGTGCTTGTAATAGGTGTAAACGGAGTCGGGAAGACGACATCTATCGGCAAGCTTGCAGCACAGCTTAAAGCTCAGGGAAAGAAGGTTGTGCTTGCGGCTGCTGACACCTTCAGGGCAGCAGCCATCGAGCAGCTTACAGAATGGGCTAACCGCTCCGGCGTTGATATTATTTCGCAGAGCGAAGGCTCTGACCCGGCAGCCGTTATATATGATGCTATTTCGGCAGGAAGGGCAAGAAATGCTGATGTAATCATATGCGATACAGCAGGAAGACTCCACAATAAGAAAAACCTTATGGAAGAGTTAAAAAAGATAAACCGTATAATAGATAAGGAGATGCCGGAGGCATATAGGGAGAACCTTATTGTTCTTGACGGAACGACAGGTCAGAATGCACTGTCACAGTTAAAGGAATTCAAGGAGGCAGCCGATGTCACCGGAATTATTCTCACCAAAATGGATGGAACAGCCAAAGGTGGTATTGCAGTTGCAATTCAGGCTGAATATGGCATCCCTGTAAAGTATATCGGTGTCGGTGAGCATATAGACGATCTGCAAAAATTCCACTCACAGGATTTTGTCAATGCACTCTTTGACATTCCGGAGCAAATCTGATATAACGGATAATGTAATTAAATCTTAGGAAGAAAGAAGCGTAACGAAATGAGCGAGAATTATCTTACATTGGAAAAATTTGAGGAAGCGGCTGAGATAGTAAAGAAGGTTACACTTGAAACTAAGCTTGTATACAGCGAGTATTTCAGCAACCTTACAGGAAACAGGGTTTATTTTAAGCCTGAGAATCTTCAGTATACAGGTGCATATAAAGTAAGAGGAGCTTACTATAAGATAAGCACTTTATCTGATGAGGAGAGGGCGAAGGGACTTATAACGGCATCAGCAGGAAATCACGCACAGGGTGTTGCGTATGCAGCAAAGCTCTATGGTGTCCGTGCAGTTGTAGTTATGCCTGTCACAACACCTCTTATGAAGGTTAACCGTACAAAGAGCTATGGAGCAGAGGTAGTGCTTTACGGAAATGTATATGATGAGGCATGTGAGTATGCACTTAAGCTTGCTAAGGAGGAAGGACTTACATTTGTTCATCCTTTTGACGATTATGATGTTGCAACAGGTCAGGGAAGTATCGCAATGGAGATTATAAAGGAGCTTCCTACAGTAGATTACATATTAGTTCCAATCGGAGGAGGCGGTCTTGCGACAGGTGTTTCAACTCTTGCCAAGCTTTTAAATCCTAAGATTAAGGTAATTGGTGTTGAACCGGCAGGAGCTAACTGCATGCAGGAGTCTATAAAGGCAGGAAAGGTAGTTACACTGCCAAGCGCCAGCACAATAGCGGACGGTACAGCTGTCAAGACACCGGGAAGCAAGATTTTCCCTTATGTCAAGAAAAATATTGACGATATAATAACAATCAAGGATGAGGAGCTTATCGTAGCTTTCCTTGACGTTGTAGAGAATCATAAGATGATAGTCGAGAATTCAGGACTTCTGACTGTAGCAGCCCTAAAGCATCTCGATGTGAAGGGAAAGAAGGTTGTGTCCATATTAAGTGGTGGTAATATGGATATCATAACAATGTCATCAGTTGTCCAGCACGGTCTTATTGCCAGAGGACGAGTATTCACTGTATCGGTACTTCTTCCTGATAAGCCGGGTGAGCTTGCGAGAGTTGCCGGTGTGATAGCTGAGCAGAAGGGTAACGTAATTAAGCTTGAGCATAACCAGTTCGTAAGCATTAACCGTAATGCTGCCGTGGAACTTAAGATTACTATGGAGGCATTTGGCGAGGAGCACAGAGCACAGATTATAGAGGGGCTTAAGGCAGCAGGATATGATGCTAAGCTTATCTCAACGAGTATATAATATTAGAGTTAGTACAATATTTAAATCAGAGTAAAATGATTAAAGGACATTCTTGTTTGTAAGAGAATACTTTCAGAAGGGGTTATATAATGTTTGGCAAAAAAAGAATATCCAAGGTGCAATTTATTGCCCTTGGATTTTTAATAATCATTATTTTGGGAACATTGCTTTTAATGCTTCCTGTTTCATCAAGGGACGGTAATGCGACAAGCTTTTTGGATGCTTTGTTTACTGCGACAAGTGCGAGCTGTGTGACAGGACTTGTTGTTGTTGATACATATACGCATTGGTCGGTTTTTGGTCAGATAGTGATTATCTGCCTGATTCAGGTAGGCGGACTTGGTTTTATAAGCATAGGACTTATAATTGCTTTGCTGCTTGGACGCAGAGTCTCGTTAAGGCACAGAGGACTTATGCAGGAGAGCGTGAATACTCTTCAGATTGGAGGAATAGTCAGGCTGACTAAGAAGATGATAGTCGGCACACTGATATTCGAAGGGATAGGTGCACTGATACTGTCGATACGCTTTGCTTTTATCATGAGCCCTGCAAGGGCGGTTTTTTATGGGATATTCCATTCTGTGTCGGCATTTTGCAATGCAGGCTTTGACCTGCTTGGATGTTATGGTGAATACAATTCACTTTGCGGTTTTGAAGGTGACTGGACAATCAATCTTACCATAAGTGCATTAATCATCACAGGCGGACTTGGATTTGTTGTGTGGGATGATATATCTAAGAATAAGCTCAATATAAAGAGATACAGACTGCATTCGAAGATTGTTCTTGCTGTCACGGCTTCTCTTCTTGTCGCAGGAACAATCCTGTTCCTTATATTTGAGTGGAATAATACGATGGCTGGAATGAATGCGCCGACAAGGTTTCTGGCAGCGTTTTTTTCAAGCGTTACACCAAGAACGGCAGGCATGAATTCTGTCGATACAGGTGCGCTGACACCGGCATCTAAGCTTCTTACAATGATTCTCATGTTCATAGGCGGAAGTCCGGGTTCGACATCGGGCGGAGCTAAGACAACAACACTTTTTGTCATGGTTGCATATCTTTGGACAACAATGTGCGGAAAGTATGGAATAGATGTATTCGGCAGAAGACTAAAGGAGGATGTAGTAAGAAAGGCGGCACTGGTAATTGGCTTTAATATGCTTCTGTTTATTACAGGTGCAATGGTAATCTTTGCACAGCAGCCGGAGCTTGGCTTTTCGGATGTGCTTTTTGAAGTTATTTCGGGTATAAGTACTGTCGGAATGACAACAGGAATAACCAGATCACTTGGCACAGTATCAAGAATAGTTATTATTCTTTTAATGTATTGCGGAAGAATAGGAAGCTTATCCTTTGCCTTGTCCTTCTCGGAGAATAAGAGGGTTGTTCCGCTTCAGCAGCCGGAGGAAGAGATAAATATCGGTTAAGATAAGGGAGGAATATATTTTGAAATCATTTTTAATCATCGGAATGGGACGGTTCGGACATCATATCACGACTAATCTTGCGATGCAGGGCAGTGAAATTATGATTGTAGACACTGACCAGGCTAAAATGGAGGATCTGCTTCCGGTTGTTACGAGTGCAAAGATTGGTGACTGTACCAATGAGGAGGTTTTAAAGACTCTCGGTGTCGGGAATTTTGATATGTGCATCGTATGCATAGGCACGAATTTTCAAAGCTCACTTGAGATTACAAGCCTTCTTAAGGAGATGGGAGCAAAATATGTGGTCAGCAAAGCGACTAGGGATATCCATGCTAAGTTCCTTTTAAGAAATGGTGCGGATGAAGTCATATATCCTGACAGGGATATTGCGGAGAAGCTTGCGGTAAGCTATAGCTCGGACAATATTTTTGACTATATCGAGCTTGGCGGTGACTATGCCGTATATGAGATTCCGGTTATGAAGGAATGGGTTGGCCACTCCATAAAGGAGCTCAATTTCAGAAGCAGATATAATGTCAATATTCTGGGAACAAAATCAGGTGATGACAGAACATCGCTTATGCCTAAAGCAGATTATATTTTTGAAAAAGATGTGCATCTTCTTGTTGTCGGAACACGAGATGATGTGCAGAAAATAATCAAGAAAATATAGATTAATAGAGGATGATACTAAAAGGAGACAATAGCATGGAAGAGCGCGAGTTCAACTGGTATGCTGACTTAGGCGACGGAAACTATAAAAACCCGATTTTATATACTGATTATTCTGATCCGGATGCAATCAGGGTTGGTGATGATTATTTTATGACTGCGTCATCATTTTGCAATACTCCGGGACTTCCGATTCTTCATTCTAAGGATTTGGTAAATTGGAAGGTTATTAATTATGCGATAAAAAATATTCCATACGAGAGATATGCAATGCCACAGCATGGCTGCGGTGTGTGGGCTCCGGCAATCCGTTACCATGATGGTGAGTTTATTATCTTCTTCCCGATGCCGGACGAAGGAATATTTGTAACCAAAACCAAAAATCCGTGGGGAGAATGGTCGGAACCGCATGCGATATTTGAAGGGAAGGGCTGGATTGATCCGTGTCCGTTCTGGGATGATGATGGAAAAGCTTACATGGTGTCCGCATTTGCGAAGAGCCGTATAGGATTTAAGAGTATTCTGCATCTTACGCAGATGAAACCGGATTGTTCAGCACTGCTTGACGAAGGAAAGCATATTTTTGACGGCAATGAGAACAACCAGGTTACTATTGAAGGTCCAAAGCTGTATAAGAGAAACGGTTATTATTATATAATGGCACCTGCCGGCGGAGTTAAGCCGGGATGGCAGGTTGTGATGCGATCTAAGAATATCTGGGGACCTTATGAGTATAAAAATGTGTTGGTTCAGGGAGATACATCCGTGAATGGACCTCATCAGGGTGCATGGCTTGACACGCAGACAGGAGAGGATTATTTCCTGCATTTTCAGGATGTATACGCAGCAGGAAGAATTGTTCATCTTCAGCCTGTAAAATGGATAAATGACTGGCCGGTTATGGGTGAGCAGATAAATGCTGATGCCGGACAGCCTGTCATGCAGCATAGAAAACCTGATATCGGAGAGCAGGCAGTGGAAGCGGCAAAGAATTTCAGACACGAAAATAACCTTGCCGATATATATGCTCCTGATGCGTCAGATGATTTTACAGGTGACAGGCTTGGACTTCAGTGGCAATGGAATGCCAATCATTTGGATGGATGGTACAGCATGACAGGACATGGAATAGAGCTTTATCCAGTTGAGAAGCCGGAGAGCACATCGATTGCTAATGTACCTAACCTGCTTTTGCAGAAGTGGATTGCACCGGAGTTTTCGGCTGTCACAGAGCTTATGTGTGCCACAGTAGAGGAAGGAAGTGTTGCGGGAATGGTTTCTCTGGGCGTTGATTATGGGGCAGCTGCCATAAGAAGGAGAGAATGCAGTCTTAGCATTATATCTGTTTCCGGAAGCCAGACATTTAAAAACGAGAAGGCTTATTCAGAGGATAAGGTGGTGGAGCTTGCCAATATTGACAGCACTGTGGAGAAGGTATTTTTCAGAAATAGAGTTGAGTCATTGCCTGTGGTCGAAAAAAATGTAACCAGAAATATGATATATCTTGATTACAGTCTTGACGGTACGAATTATGAGAATGTCTTAGCATACGAAGCCACTGCAGGCCGCTGGGTAGGCGTGAAAAACGGAATTTTCTGCTGCCATGAAATTAAGCAGGATGAGTTTAATGCGGCCGGTAGTTGTGAAGGAAAGAAAAGAACTGGAGCATTGTTTAACTGCTTTAGGATAACGGAGCTTTCAAAATAATAGTAATAATAATTATTATTATCCTGTAGGGACTTTCTTTTGCATGATTTAAGAAAAAAGTCGGTGCAGGTTATATAAAATGTGCAAAAAACTGTTGAAATTGCACAATTCTTACTTTTTGCGGTTGATGAATTTGACACAAAGTTATATAATACAAGCATGTCGATGTTGAATTTTACACAATTTTTGACATAGGATATATATTTTTTTAGTATTATATTTTTCAGCCGTCTGGCAGAATTGGAGGACTATGTATGATTAACATTCCTGAAATGAAGGTAGGAATTGTAGCAGTATCAAGAGACTGCTTTCCGGAGTCTTTATCAGTAAATAGGAGAAAGGCACTTGTTGATGCATATGCAGCTAAGTATGACAGCAAGGATATATATGAATGTCCTGTATGTATCGTTGAGAGTGAGATACATATGGTACAGGCACTTGAGGATATTAAGAAGGCAGGCTGCAATGCACTCTGTGTATATCTTGGAAACTTCGGCCCGGAGATTTCGGAGACACTTCTTGCCAAGCATTTTGACGGCCCTAAGATGTTCGTTGCGGCAAGTGAAGAGAATATTGCTACACTTTCAAGCAACCGCGGAGATGCATACTGCGGTATGTTAAATGCAAGTTATAACCTGAAGCTTCGCAATATCAAGGCATATATTCCTGAGTATCCTGTCGGAACCGCAGAGGAATGTGCGGATATGATTCATGATTTCCTTCCTGTTGCAAGGGCAGTATACGCACTCAGCAACTTAAAGATTATAAGCTTTGGTCCTAGACCACTTAATTTTCTTGCATGTAATGCACCTATCAAGCCTTTATATGACCTCGGAGTAGAGATTGAAGAGAATTCCGAGCTTGACCTTTTTGAGAGCTTTAACAAGCATGCAGGCGATGCGAGAATACCTGAGGTTGTAAAAGACATGGAGACTGAACTCGGAGCAGGAAATAAGAAGCCGGAAGTGCTTGAAAAGCTTGCACAGTATGAGTTAACGCTCCTTGACTGGGTAGAAGCACATAAAGGCTACAGAAAGTATGTTGCGATAGCAGGAAAGTGCTGGCCTGCATTCCAGACTCAGTTCGGATTTGTTCCATGTTATGTCAACAGCCGTCTCACAGGAAGAGGAATCCCTGTATCATGTGAGGTTGATATCTACGGAGCACTCAGTGAGTTCATCGGAACAGTAGTATCGGAGGATGCCACAACACTTCTTGATATCAATAACACTGTACCGGCAGAGCTTTATGATAATGATATCAAGGGTAAGTTCAATTATACACTAAATGATACATTCATGGGCTTCCATTGCGGAAACACATCATCTAAGAAGCTTTCATTCTGCGAGATGAAGTATCAGCTTATCATGGCAAGATCACTTCCTATCGAGGTTACAAATGGAACACTTGAAGGGGATATCGTACCGGGTGATATTACATTCTATCGTTTGCAGAGCACAGCAGATACTAAGCTTCGCGCATATATAGCCCAGGGTGAGGTTCTTCCTGTTGCCACACATTCATTTGGTTCAATCGGTGTGTTCGCTATTCCTGAGATGGGACGTTTTTACCGTCATGTACTTATTGAGAAGAACTTCCCACATCATGGAGCAGTTGCGTTCGGACACTATGGCAAGGCTCTTTTCGAAGTATTTAAGTATCTTGGAGTTCCTGTAGAGGATATCAATTTCAATCAGCCTAAGGGTATGTTATATCCTACGGAGAATCCATTTTGTTAATAGGATGAATAATTTTTAGTTTGTCTAAGTGACAGTCAGCCCCCCATAAATGTTGAATATTCAATATTTGTGGGGGTATTTTAAAGTGATAAATGAAATGGAGGGTGCAAAATGTACTATATTGGTGTGGATTTGGGAACATCGGCAGTCAAGCTTCTTCTTATGGATGAGGCAGGCAGAATTTTAAATGTTGTTTCAAAGGAATATCATTTATATTTTCCTAATCCTGGGTGGTCGGAACAGAAACCGGAGGACTGGTACGACAAGTCAATAGAAGGAATAAAGGAGCTTATTAAAGGCTTTGATGCGGATAAGGTAGCCGGTATCAGCTTTGGAGGGCAGATGCATGGTCTTGTAATTCTTGATGAGAATGACAAAGTGATAAGACCTGCTATCCTGTGGAATGACGGAAGGACAATACAGGAGAATGATTATCTCAATAATGTGGTTGGAAAGGATAAGCTGTCCGCTTACACAGCGAATATATCTTTTACAGGCTTTACTGCCCCTAAGATTTTATGGGTAAAAAATAATGAGCCGGAAAATTTTGCGAGAATCAGGAAGATTATGCTTCCGAAGGATTACCTTGCTTACAGGCTTACCGGTGTACATTGTACGGATTATTCTGATGCGTCAGGTATGCTTCTTCTTGACGTTAAGAATAAATGCTGGTCAAAAGAAATGATTGAGATTTGCGGAATCAGGGAGGAACTGCTTCCTAAGCTTTTTGAGAGCTTTGAAAAGGTAGGTACATTGAAATCAGAGGTTGCCGGAGAGCTTGGTCTTTCCGATGAAGTGATTGTCGCTGCCGGAGCCGGTGATAATGCTGCCGCCGCTGTTGGAACCGGCACTGTAGGTAACGGAAGCTGTAATATTTCACTGGGAACATCGGGAACAATATTTATCTCAAGCGATACATTTGGCGTTGATGAGCACAATGCACTTCACTCGTTTGCACATGCTGACGGACATTTTCATCTTATGGGATGTATGCTCAGTGCCGCATCCTGCAATAAGTGGTGGATGGATGAGATTATCGGAACGAAGGACTATGCGGCAGAGCAGAAGAACATTGACAAGCTTGGCAAGAACAGTGTATACTTCCTTCCGTATCTTATGGGAGAACGTTCGCCACACAATGATTCTCTTGTAAGAGGAAGCTTCTTTGGTCTGTCCCTTGACACAACAAGAGCTGACATGACGCTTGCGGTATTAGAAGGAGTGGCATTCGCAATCAGGGATTCATTTGAGGTTGCCAAGAGCCTTGGAATCAAAATTGACAGAACCAAGATATGCGGCGGCGGAGCTAAGAGTCCGCTATGGAAGAAGATTATAGCGAATGTTTTAAATATCAAAGTAGATGTCATTGCGGCTGAGGAAGGCCCGGCACTTGGTGGTGCCATGCTCGCAGCAGTTGCAAGTGGCGAGTATGCTTCTGTAAAGGAGGCTGCTGATGCAATCGTCAAGGTTGTTGACACAGTGGAGCCTGATAAGGAGCTAGTGAAGAAATATGATGAGAGATATGCTCATTTTGTAAAGCTTTATCCGGCTGTGAAAGGGCTTTACAGGTAAGCTTCTCTCATATAGATGGGAGGAGCCATGAGGATAAGGATAAGTCATGCCAATGTACAGTTTGGCGGTGACGTGATTTTACAGGATATCAATTTCGAAGTGAGGGATAATGAAAAGATTGCCATAGTCGGCAGGAACGGCTGTGGCAAGACCACACTTTTAAAGCTTATCGCACATGATATCAGCATGAGCAATATAGACAGTGATGAGGAGTGCGGATATGAGACAGCCGGTAAGCAGGAGATTGGTTTTTTAAGACAGATTAATTTTAGCGATACAGAGATTACGGTTGAAGACGAGATTAAAAAGGTATTTGAACCTATATTTGAGTGTGAGAGACGCATGCATGAGCTTGAAGAAGATATGAAAGGCTCCGATGATGCGTCTATTCTGCGTGAATATGCGGCTATTCAGGCTAAGATGGAGGCACTTCACGGATATACGTGGAAGCAGGACATGGAGATGATTTTCCAGCGCTTCGGGTTCGGGCTTTCTGATTTAAAAAGACCGATAGGAAGCTTTTCCGGCGGCCAGCAGACGAAAGTGGCATTTATCAAGCTGCTTCTTACAAGACCGGATATTATGCTTCTTGACGAGCCGACTAACCATCTTGACATGCCTACTATTGAATGGCTGGAGGGATATCTTAAGACATATGACAGAGCGGTTGTGCTTGTGTCACATGACAGAATGTTTCTCGACAAGGTGGCGGATGTGACCTATGAGATTGAGTATCACCATATCAAGCGCTATGCAGGCAATTATACTGCATTTATGAAACGCAAAGAGGAAGACCTCATAAAGCAGGAGAAGGACTACGAGGAGCAGCAAAAGGAGATTAAGCGCCTTACAGACTGGATAGAGAAGTGGAAGAATACTCCGACTAAGGTTGCAGCGACACACTCTAAGCGCATGGCTATAGAGCATATGGTTAAGATTGAGAAGCCGCACCGTTTTGACACTAAGGCATTTCACGCAAGATATATTCCTCGTATTGAGAGCTATACGAATGTAATAAATGCAAATAATCTTGAGATAGGATATGACAAAGTTCTAAGTACAGTGACATTTTTGTTACAGAAAAAGGAGCGTCTTGCGATAATCGGTGAAAACGGAAAAGGAAAATCGACTCTTTTAAAGACACTGGTGGGTGAGATACCGGCGCTCGGAGGAGAATTTAAGTTCGGGCAGAATGTAGAATGGGGATATTTTGACCAGCATAAGGCTGTCATGGAAAAATTCGACCCTGGGCAGACTGTGCTTGATAATTTCCGGGAGGCATATCCTGATTATCTTCGCGAGGAAGTAAGGAGCGCACTCGGAGGCTTTCTTTTCTCAGGTGAGGAAGTCGAGAAGAAGATGGAACAGCTCTCCGGCGGGGAAAAGGTTCGTCTTGCGTTATGTAAGATGCTTCAGACAAGACCTAATCTTCTGATTCTCGATGAGCCTACCAATCACATGGATATTGTCGGGAAGGATGCTCTTGAAAAGATGTTAAATGAGTACGAGGGCACTGTTCTATTTGTGTCACATGACCGCTATTTTATTAGCCGTGTCGCAACAGGAATTCTTGAATTTTCGAGCGAGAACCCGGCACAGGGAAATGTGAAGCAGTATAAGATGAGCTATGAGCAGTACCTTGAGGAGAAGGAAAGGGAAAAAGCCGGTCTTGTCGGAAATGTAAACAGTTCTTCGTCCGTTACAGGAAATGTCAATAATCCGCCTAAGTTCTCCAATAACAATTCTTCGGGTGTAAGCGGGCCTACACTTGACGATGTGTTTGATAAGAAGACATATTATAATCCCGGAAAAATTCTTTCAAGGCTTAAAAAACAGCTCGAAAAATACGAAAAAATGCTGGCTGAGAGTGAAGAAAAAACCGCAGACTATAAATTGCAGCTCATGAATCCGGAGCTTGCGACAGATTATCCTAAGCTTATGGAAATTCAGAATATGTTAGATGCTGAGGAAAAAAATCAGGAAAGCATATTAGAGCGTATGTTAGAGACGGAACTTGAACTTGATAAAATGCAGGAAGATAACAACTGATGAGTGATAATAAGAAAATTTATATGGCACCTATGGAGGGTGTCACAGGATTTATTTACAGAAATACGTTTGCACGTTTCTTCGGAGGTATAGACAAATATTACACACCTTTTATCTCTCCGGGAGAACACAAGAATTTTAAGTCGAGAGAGCTAAAGGATGTTCTTCCTGAGAATAACGAAGGGCTTAATGTGGCTGTCCAGATGCTGACTAATAATGCAGAACTTTTTATTGTGACGGCACACAGGATGAAGGATTTCGGATATAAGGAAGTGAACCTTAACCTTGGATGCCCTTCAGGGACAGTGGTTTCTAAAGGGAAAGGTTCAGGCTTTTTAAGCTTTCCGGAGAAGTTAGATGCATTTCTAGACGAGATATATGACAGCCTTGCAGATACAGGGCTTGATATTTCTGTTAAGACAAGACTTGGCAGGTATGAGCCAGATGAGTTCTATGAGCTTCTCGATATATACAATAAATATCCGATAAGTGAGCTTATAATTCATCCGAGAGTGCAGAAGGATATGTATAAGAATAGGCCACGGATGGAATTTTTTGACTATGCTGTAAAACATTCAAAAAACAGGCTGGTATATAACGGTGACATCTGTACAGTGAAAGATTATGAGAATATTATAAATACTTGTCCGGATGTCGGTGCGGTTATGCTTGGAAGAGGGCTTATCTCAAATCCCGGTCTTGCAGGGCAGATATCAGATGAAAAGCAGCTTGATAAGAATACACTCAGAGCTTTTTATGATGCACTTGTTGATGCGTATAGGGCGGAGATTCCGGACGAGAAGAATGTTGTTTTTAAGATTAAGGAAAATCTGTTTTATCTTGTGAATCTCTTCGATGACAAGGACGCATACTGGAAAAAAATCAGAAAAAGCGATAACCTTATGGAGTTGAATTCCCTTGCACGGCGTGCCATTGATGACATATATTAATGAAAAAGCATAGTCAGGATATAGAGAAAAAAGTGTTGAACTTTTAATGGTATGTATATATAATTCTAATGTATGTTTATTTATTTTTTATAATTAAATTACTAAGATATCAGGGTCAAAAGGTCAGAAGTCCGATGCAAGCTTGCTTGCGTGAGGATTTTTGACCTTTTGACCCACCAAAAATATGAGTAAGAAGCCATTTTTCAAAGAAAAATGTGCGAATTACGAATGTTTTTGAGAATTGTGGGAGCACGCAGTGCGGAGCAATTCGATATCATTGAGGTCAAAATACCTTTTGACCTCAACATCATTACTAAAACACTAGGAGGAAGAGAGAATGTTTGAGAAAATGTTCAAACTCAAGGAAAACAACACCACAGTGAAAACGGAGGTTGTTGCAGGTCTTACGACATTCATGACTATGGCGTACATTTTAGCACTTAATCCTGCTATTTTGTCGGCATCGGGAATGGACCCGCAGGCTGTGCTTATGGCTACAGCGCTTGCGGCATTTATCGGAACGGTTGCCATGGCACTTCTTGCAAACTATCCGTTTGCACTTGCACCGGGTCTGGGGCTTAATGCATACTTTGCATACACAGTATGCGGTACTATGGGTTACTCATGGCAGGTAGCACTTTTTGCAGTATTTGTGGAGGGACTTATTTTTATCCTGCTGTCATTGACTAACGTCAGAGAGGCAATTTTTAATGCAATTCCGACACAGCTTAAGAAGGGTGTTTCCGTTGGTATCGGTCTGTTTGTAGCGTTTATCGGACTTCAGGATGCAGGAATAATTGTTGATGGTTCAACACTAGTCACAGTTGTTGACTTTACGGCTGATTTTAGAACTGCCGGTATCAGTGCACTTCTTGCACTTATCGGACTTTTGCTTATCGGCATACTTTATGTAAAGAGAGTTAAGGGTTCTATTCTTATCGGAATTGTTGTGACATGGGTACTTGGAATAATTTGTCAGCTTACAGGACTCTATCAGGGAGCAAGCATGCTTCCGCAGTGGTCTGATTTTGACTTGACCGCACTTGGCAAGACATTCGGACAGTGCTTCAATCTTAGTGGACAGAATATCAATATTCTTGATTTTGTTGTAATTATGTTCGCATTTCTTTTTGTCGATATCTTTGATACACTCGGAACACTTATCGGTGTTGCCAACAAAGCAAATATGCTTGACAAGGATGGAAAGCTTCCAAGAATTAAGCAGGCACTTTTAGCTGATGCCATTGCGACAAGCGCAGGTGCTATTCTTGGTACATCTACGACAACAACATTTGTTGAGAGTTCATCAGGTGTTGCAGAGGGCGGAAGAACAGGCCTGTCATCAATCGTTACAGGACTTCTTTTCCTTGTAGCAATATTCCTGTCACCTGTATTTATTGCCATTCCGGGCTTTGCAATCGCTCCAGCTCTTGTATTTGTAGGCTTCCTTATGGTTTCGGCTGTAACGGAGATTGACTTTAATAATCTCACAGAAGCTATCCCGGCTTACATATGTCTGCTTTGCATGCCTCTTATGTACAGTATTTCAGACGGTATCGCATTTGGCGTTATCTCATATGTTGTAATCAATATGTTCTGCGGAAAAGCTAAGAAGATTACACCTCTTATGTATGTGCTGGCAGTGCTGTTCGTATTAAAGTATATATTCCTGTAAGGTGTGATATCAGCCTGTATAGAGTCAGCAGCTTCATTTGAACGCAGAATAAGCAATCCCCCGCTTCAAGTGTGTAGAGCACTAAGCGGTGGGTAAGGGGATGCTTATGTCAGTGGGAGTTAAAAGCTCCCACTGACAGTTCGCAAAGCGACTGCGTTCATGAGCAAGTAGCGAAAGCGGATTGCGAATGTCCGCATTACCCTGTATAAATATTAAGAAAATAAAAACTTTCCATTTACCTGATATAGATAATAGATATATCAGGTAATGGAAAGTTTTTTCATTAGAAAATCGTGTATGTAAGGAAATCTTATCGGATTAAATTGTAAAGTTAAGATAAAAAACTATTTATATTTACTTAGGTCTTACTGTAAGACGTTCAATAAGTCCATTTTCGTCAACTCTTCTTACGGTTGCAATAGCCATAACATAGTACCCGCCGATGGAAGCGATAAACTCAGCCTGAGTGTCATTGACAATCTCTACATTGGATACAATATACTGTCTGAATGTGAACTTGTTTTTAAAGAACATGTCTATGGCTTCACGTCCGTATACATGATATTCCTGACGGCCTGTGCTGTTAGGACAGTAATCGCGCAGGGTTCCTTCGGGTGCGAAGATTTCTGCGAGTGCCTTGTTGTCACATTTAACTAATGCATCTATATATTTTTCAATCGGTCTCATAGTTTTCCCTCCATATTAATATACTTTTTCGGAATTTAAGAGTGCATCAGTGCCTCCATCCGTGAAAAGGATTATTCCATTTACGCCTCTTGCGGCATCAGAAAGTAAGAATTTCATTGATTCAGCGATTTCAGATGGATCCATAAGAGCATCGGAACCGTAGCGGACAGGGATAGGAAGTGCGCTTACAGCATATTTTGCAGCATCACTTAAGCTGTCTGTCATCGCTGTTCTGACATTTCCCGGTGCAACAGCGTTCACACGGACACCGTTTGCAGCCCATGAAGCAGAGATTCGTCTTACCCAGCGCGCAAGAGCGTATTTGGTTGCCATGTACATTGACTGTCCGACAGTCTGGTTAGTTGTGTCCAGTGTGCTGACAATGCTTCTGATACGCTTCTCATCGCCGACGTTATTGAGAAGGTCAACGATATCCATTCTGCCGGTTCCCTGCGAGATAGTGTTAGATACTGTGACAACAACACTGCCATGCTTTTTCTTTAAAAGTTCATATACACCTCTTGCAAGCTTGACTGTTCCGAAGTAATTGAGAGAGATTACAAGCTCATAATTACCGCAGCTTCCGGATACACCCGCATTACATACGATTCCGTCAAGTCCGTCGGGACATCTCTCATAAAGTCCATCGATAGCTGCCTGTCTGCCTTCGCTGGTTGCGAGATTAGCACAGATATCTCCGTTTTTTAAATCGATGTTGATGACTTCGTTGCCATCCTTTTTAAGTAATTCAACAACAGCAGCACCTATTCCGCTTGAGCCGCCTGTAACTGCATATACACCCATGATTAAATCCTCCTTTTTGTCTGGAAAACTTTTGATGAGGTGATTATATAAAAAATCTGGTATTAAATAAATGTTCAGATTACTGAAATTTTTTAATACCAGATTCGTTATTTCATTATTAAATTAGAATATCAAAATATGATGATATCAGGGCAAAAGGTCAAAAAGCCGTTCGTGCCTGCATGATTAGGCTTTTATAAAAAATATCTTATGACATAAATCTTAGCAGTTCGTCTACGCTCCTGCGTCTCGGTGCCTCCGGAACATCAACAGGGCAGCCTATAGGAATGAGTGCTACAGCTTCGTTGCCTTCCTCAAGACCGAGTATCTTGGACACCTTTTTATAGTCGAATATACCGAGAATAACGCTGCCAAGACCAGCCTCGTAAGCTGCGTTGCAGAAGTTGGCTGCACTTATTCCGGCATCGTACATCTGCCAGCCATCGCCGCGCTCGGTGCTGTAGGAGCCGTCGCGTTCGAAGCCGGAGCGTCCTTTTACAAAGCACTGAACCATGAGTACGGGAGCATTGTTTATTATGTCTGCATTCTTTTTCCAGCTGTCGGTGCACTCAGAGGCAATTTTTGCCTTGATCCCGCCGGTGACGGCGACATACCTTACAATCTGTGTATTTTTCCAGCTGGGGGAATAGCTCGCAGTCTCGACAAGTTCGCGGATAAGCTCCGGTGAAACCTCGTCAGGCTTGAACTCCCTGATTGAACGTCTGCCTTTTATGCATTCCTTTGCAGTCATATGTATCCTCCTTAAAATACTGTTCCGATAATTGCAAGAAATTCTATATTGTCACAAAATCATGCAATTCCCAGTTAATTTTATTAATTGTTATTATTTTAACATGGCTGGGCTGTTCTGTAAAGAATCGTTTTAGATAGCGGAAGGAGGATTAAGGTTTTTGATTATTGTAATTGAAAATGCTTTTCATTTTCATGGAGTGTATGTTATACTTTACAAGTGCGTCCTATAGAGGCAGTTTTCCGGTGGCCGGCAATCAGTTAAAAGAGCATATGCCGGAATATGTTTTGGCTTCAATTCGGGCGGAAATATACTGTTGAGGAGAAAAGATATGTTTATTGGAACATGGTGGTCATTGATGCCGCCTATTATAGCCATTGTGCTTGCATTGCTCACAAAAGAGGTGTATATATCGCTGTTTGCAGGATGTGCATTGGGAGCGCTTCTTGTTACTGATTTTCATCCATGGGCAGCATTTGATACATTTTACAATACGATGATTGACAGTGTGGATTTTTCCATATTGATGTTCATGATACTGCTCGGAATGATTGTTATGCTTATGCAGGAGTCGGGTGGAACAAGAGCATACGGCGAATGGGCATCGGCAAGACTTAAGACTAAGAGGTCATCGCTTATTGCGACATCGCTCCTTGGTATCCTTATTTTTGTGGATGATTATTTTAACTGTCTTACAGTCGGTTCGGTCATGAGACCTGTGACTGACAAAAATAAGATATCGCGCGCTAAATTGGCATATATAATCGATGCGACAGCGGCACCTATATGTATTATAGCACCTATATCTTCGTGGGCGGCAGCAGTAAATTCTTATGTGCCGCAGAGCAGTTCAATGTCAGGTTTTGAGATGTTCATATCGACAATTCCATTTAATTTATATGCCATTCTTACATTGTATATGGTTTTGTTCACATCAATAGCAGGCTTCGATTTCGGACTTATGAAGAAGCATGAAAGGAATGCAGCGCATGGAGATTTGTTCACATCAGGAGGAGAAGCATTTGAAAATCAGGAGATTAAAGATCCGACTGAGGGAGGAAAATATGCAAAGGGAAAAGTTATAGACCTTATTGCGCCGATGCTTGTGATGATTGGAACAGCTATAGGTGCGATGATATGGACAGGACATTTAAACGGAGGGCAGAATCTTGTCGAGAATTTCGCTAACTGCTCCTCATCAGAATCACTTGTGTTTGCAGGGCTTGTGACGATAGGATTTCTGCTTGTATTGTATCTGCCAAGACGTGTTATCGGTTTTAAGGATTTTATGAATTCTGTTCCTGAGGGCGGAAAGCTTATGATGCCTGCAATTCTTATACTGGTTCTTGCATGGACGTTAAAAGGAATGACGGATGCACTTGGTATAGGAGAGTTTGTGAGAAGTTCTATAAACTTAAGCTCTGGACTTGTGCATTTTATACCGCTTGTTATTTTCTGTATTGCAATCTTTATTGCTTTTTCATCGGGGACAAGCTGGGGCACATTTGCCATTCTTGTCCCGATAGTGATAAATATGTTTGCCGAGTCTGACCAGAAAATGATGATAATAGCAGTGTCCTCAGTGCTTGCGGGTGCCGTGTGCGGTGACCATCTCTCACCGATATCGGATACAACTATTATGTCAAGCTCAGGCGCACAGTCTAATCACATTAATCATGTGCAGACACAGATGCAGTATGCATTTGTTGTAGTGGCAGTGTGCATTGTAGGTTATCTGCTCGCAGGCTTTACAAAGAACTGGTGGCTTACGCTCGGCTGTTCTCTCGCACTTCTTACCGCTGTTCTTCTTGTGATAAGAAAAATAAGCATGAAGAATGATGCGCACAGTGAAGCCGGCTGATAAAACCGGACAAGGTGCATAAAAAAGAAAAAATAAAAATGTCAAGAAAAAACACTTGACATCTGAAAAAATATGTAGTATCCTACCAAAGGATTGAGGCAGGACGCTTAGGAGAGTATCAGATGGATAGTAATATGGAGAAGATGGAAAAGATAGTAGAGCAGACACTTCTTTATGATTTTTACGGTGAGCTTCTCACATCTCATCAGAAGATGATTTACGAGGAGTATGTATTTGATAATTTTTCTATAAGCGAGATTGCTAAGGAGCATGATATCAGCAGGCAGGGCGTTCATGACCAGCTAAAGAGAGTTGACAAGCTTCTCAATGATTATGAGAGCACACTTCACTTAATCGAGAGATTTATGAAGATTAAGGAGAAGGTCAACGAGATAAGCAATTATTCGAAGCAGGTTTTAGCGGCTGACGATTTAGAAGTTGCCAAGAAGCTTGTAGATAAGATTGATTCCATATCCAATGCAATTATAGATGAGCTGTAGAACACAGCCGATTGTCGGCAGGGGACGCTCAGACAGATGACAGATAGATGGGCATCAGCCCGGACAAGGTGGTTACAGAGTGGCATTTGACAGTTTATCCGATAAATTACAGAATATATTTAAGAATCTCCGCGGCAAGGGAAGGCTTTCAGAAGCCGATGTGAAGGTTGCTCTTAAGGAGATTAAGATGGCGCTGCTTGAAGCTGATGTCAGCTTTAAGGTTGTTAAGCAGTTCATAAGCTCAGTGCAGGAGCGTGCAGTTGGTCAGGATGTGCTCAACAGTCTGACACCGGGACAGATGGTTATCAAGATAGTGAATGAAGAGCTTATATCACTTATGGGTTCTGAGACTACCGAGATTGATTTGAAGGGCGGTCAGGCGATAACAGTCATTATGATGATGGGTCTGCAGGGTGCAGGTAAGACCACGACCACTGCCAAGATAGCAGGTAAACTCAAGGAAAAAGGAAAAAGACCTCTCCTTGTTGCCTGTGATGTATATAGACCGGCTGCGATAAAGCAGTTGGAGATTAACGGTGAGAAACAGGGCGTGCCTGTATTTTCAATGGGTGATAAGATTAAGCCGGCAGATATTGCGAAGGCTGCTGTCGCTCATGCAGAGAAGAATGGCAATAATGTCGTAATATTAGATACAGCCGGACGTCTCCATGTTGACGAGGAGATGATGGCTGAGCTTAGAGAGATTAAGTCGGTTGTCGATGTGCATCAGAGTATTCTTGTTGTTGATGCCATGACAGGACAGGATGCTGTCAATGTGGCTTCGCATTTCAATGATGAAGTCGGTATAGACGGTGTAATCATTACTAAGCTCGATGGCGATACCAGAGGCGGTGCGGCACTTTCGATTAAAGCAGTGACCGGTAAGCCTATATTATATGTTGGTATGGGTGAGAAGCTTTCTGATCTGGAGCAGTTTTATCCGGACAGAATGGCATCACGAATCCTTGGAATGGGCGATGTGCTCACACTCATTGAGAAGGCTCAGAATCAGATTGATGAAGAAAAAGCCAAGGAGATGGAGCAGAAGCTACGCAAAGCAGAGTTTGATTTCGAGGATTATCTTGAGTCAATGAAGCAGGTCAAGAACATGGGAGGCATTGGTAGTATCTTAAATATGCTTCCGGGCATGGGTTTTGGCAGTCAGATGAAGAATGTCAATATGGATGCGATTGATGAGAGTGCTCTTGGTCGTGTCGAAGCTATCATTCTTTCAATGACACCGCAGGAGAGACGTAATCCGTCACTTCTTAATCCCTCACGCAAGAATCGAATTGCAAAGGGTGCGGGAGTTGATATAGCTGAAGTCAATCGTCTTGTGAAGCAGCAGGAACAGATGAAGAAGATGATGAAGCAGATGCCGGGAATGCTCGGCGGTAAAGGTGGTAAAAGAGGTAAGTTCAGACTTCCTTTTTAACATATTTTAGAAAATTTCCAAGGAGGTGAAATACAAATGGCAGTTAAGATCAGATTAAGAAGAATGGGACAGAAGAAGGCTCCTTTCTATAGAATCATCGTTGCTGATTCAAGATCCCCAAGAGATGGTAGATTCATCGAGGAGATCGGAACATACGATCCTAATAACGATCCTAGCACTTACAATGTTAACGAGGAGTTAGCAAAGAAGTGGTTAGCAAGCGGTGCTCAGCCAACAGAGGTTGTCAGCAAGATTTTCAAGCTCGCTGGTATTGAGAAGTAATTAGTTGGAGGTGTGACATGAAGGAATTGGTTGAAGTAATTGCGAAAGCACTTGTAGACAATCCTGACGAGGTCGTTGTGACTGAGACCGTTAAGGAAAAAGCCATTGTCCTCGAGTTAAAAGTTGCCCCATCTGACACTGGCAAGGTTATCGGCAAACAGGGCCGAATTGCTAAGTCAATCCGCGCAGTTGTTAAAGCAGCGGCGACAAAGGAAGATAAGAAGGTTATCGTTGATATAATGTAATAATGCCTTTTTTGTGCCGGGTTATGCCCGGCATATTCTTTTTATATAATAAGTTCGTCAAGTTGAAAAACTGCGTGGCCGCCTGCAGACAAAGAGGCTTTCAATTTGATGAGTTTATAGATATGAGCAGCCAATAGTTCTGTTTGGCTGACCTTATGAACTGCGAAGAGCTGTTAAAATTTTCAAAAGTGCGTATGCATGGAGAAAATCCGTTATTATAGTGTTAGTGTTTGAATATATGGGAGGTTACAATGCAGGATTTATTGCAGGTTGGTGTCATATCGTCAACACATGGAATTGCCGGTGAGGTTAAGGTGTTTCCTACAACAGATGATGTCACCAGATTTGATTATCTTAAGGACGTTATTTTAGATACCGGTAGAGAGAAGCTTAATCTCACGGTAGCAGGTGTGAAATATTTTAAGAATATGGTTATCCTTAAATTTAAGGGTATTAATAATATTAATGATGTTGAAAAATACAGAGGCTGTTCTCTCTGGGTTACAAGGGAAAATGCCGTTGAATTAGATGAGGATGAATATTTTGTCTGTGACATGATAGGTCTTGATGTCATCACGGATGAAGGAGAGAAACTCGGCGAGCTTACAGATGTCATTCAGACAGGTGCTAATGATGTCTATGTTGTTAAGACAAAGGAAGGAAAAGAAGTGCTGCTTCCTGCTATTGCTCAATGCGTGTTAAATGTCAATTTGGAGGAAAATGCCATGACAGTTCATGTCATGGATGGATTGCTTGACTTATGATTAATTTTCATGTGCTTACGCTTTTTCCGGAGATGGTGCTCAATGGGCTTAACACCAGCATCATCGGAAGGGCGGTAGAGAAAAACATAATAAAAATTGGTGCAACGGATATCAGGGATTTTTCCACGAACAAGCATATGAAGGTGGACGATTATCCTTATGGCGGAGGTGCCGGGATGGTCATGCAGCCTGAGCCGGTATATAAGGCTTATGAGCATGTCAGAAAAGATATGCAGGGCAGTGTCAGAGTGATATATATGACACCGCAGGGCAGACGTTTTGACCATGAGATGAGCAGAGAGCTTGCAAAGGAAGATAATCTCATATTTCTCTGCGGCCATTATGAAGGCATCGATGAGCGTGTGCTTGAGATGATTGTGACGGATAATGTCTCCATCGGTGATTATGTTCTGACAGGCGGGGAGCTTCCGGCGATGGTTATGATTGATTCCATATCGCGAAATGTGTCCGGAGTGTTAAATAACGATGTATCAGCGGAATTTGAGACTTTTCATGATAATCTTTTAGAGTATCCACAGTATACAAGACCTGTGGAGTTCATGGGAAAGCAGGTGCCGGATGTGCTTTTGTCGGGGCATCATGGCAAGGTTGATGAGTGGAGGAGACAGCAGTCGATACTTCGCACCTACAATGCAAGACCGGATTTGCTTGAAAATGCGGTGCTTTCTAAGAAAGAGAAGGCTTATTTGGAGGCAATAAAAAGAAACAGTGATAATATTTGATGAAGATTATGGTTTACGGCTGCTATATCAAAAGAATCAGGTCCTTTGATAAGAAATGAAAAAATAACGCAAATAATACTTGCATTTTGCATTGTATCGTGTTATAATTTCGAATGTTGTGAATATAGCTCGATGTTCCTCTGGTACGAAAGGGTATTAATGAACATCAAAATTTTAAGGAGGCTCACAAATGAACGATATTATTAAGAAGATTGAAGACGCTCAGTTAAAGGCAACAGTTGCAGATTTCAACGTAGGTGATACAGTTAGAGTATCAGCTAAGATTAAGGAAGGTAACCGTGAGAGAATCCAGGTATTCGAGGGTACAGTACTTAAGAGACAGGGCGGCAGCTCAAGAGAGACTTTCACAGTTAGAAAGCTTTCTAATGGTGTAGGCGTTGAGAGAACATGGCCATTACATTCCCCAACTATCGAGAAGATTGAGGTTGTAAGAACAGGTAAGGCAAGAAGAGCTAAGTTATTCTACTTAAGAGACAGAGTAGGTAAGGCAGCTAAGGTTAAAGAGCTTGTAAAGTAATATAACTTTATATGTAATATGACCATAGAGGGAATGTCATTGTGGCATTCCCTTTTCTTCGATTAAGAAAAAAATAAACAGATTGAGGTGCCTATGGCTGAGTTTGAAGTTTATCGCAGAGAGAAAAAGTATCATGTACATGAGATAATTCTTAAATGGATAGTTGATATAACAATGGTAGTGTGTCTGTCGTTCATTCTTGCCACGTATATGCTTGGAAAGACGACAGTTGTAGGACATTCGATGGAGCCTACGTTAGAAAATGATGACAGTCTGCTGGTGGATAAGGTTAGTTATTGTTTCGGGCAGCCTAAGCGCTACGATGTGATTGTTTTTGAACCGGCAATAGCTAATGTGTCAAAATATTATGTCAAGCGGATTATAGGACTGCCGGGTGAGACTGTACAGATAGTGGATGGAGAAGTGTATATTGACGGAAGTCCGCTTAAGGATGATGTGATATATGGTTTTTCATTGGAGGATGATGACGGAAATCCGATTGAGCCGGAGAAGATATACAACGCAGGACTGGCATCTGAGCCAATCACGCTTGGCTATGATGAATATTTTGTGCTTGGAGATAACAGAAATAACAGCGAGGACAGCCGCTTTTCAAATGTAGGGAATGTTAAATATTCGTCAATCATAGGACGCATATGGGCTGTCTCGTCACCTTTTGGCAGGATGGGACTTGTAAAATAGATTATAAAATGAGATTTTGGAGGTATTGATGAATATACAGTGGTATCCGGGTCATATGACCAAGGCTAAGAGAATGATGCAGGAGGATATAAAGCTTATTGATTTGGTAATTGAGCTTGTGGATGCAAGACTTCCGCTGTCGAGCCGCAATCCGGACATAGATGAGCTTGGTAAAAATAAAGCAAGGCTTATACTCCTTAACAAGCATGACCTTGCCGATGAGAAAGTTAATGATGCATGGGTTGAATATTTTAAAGCGAAGGGTATCCATGCTGTTAAGATAAATGCTAAGAACGGAAGCGGTCTTAAGTCAATTCAGGGTGTCATAAATGAGGCATGTAAGGAGAAGATTGAGCGCGACAGAAAAAGAGGAATATTAAACCGCCCGATCAGGGCAATGGTGGTTGGAATACCAAATGTAGGCAAGTCGACATTCATAAATACGTACGCAGGACGCAACTGTGCCAAGACGGGAAATATGCCGGGAGTGACAAAAGGCAAGCAGTGGATAAGGCTCAACAAGAACGTGGAGCTTCTTGATACACCGGGAATCCTTTGGCCGAAGTTTTCGGATGAACAGGTCGGAATAAGGCTTGCGCTTGTAGGCTCGATAAATGACCAGATTATCAATATGACTGAGCTGTCATACGAACTTATTAAATTCATGAGTGGGACTTATGCAGGCAGATTAACAGACAGGTATGGTGTTGATGAGAGTAAGGAACCGCATGAGATGCTTAGGGATATCGCTGTTGCGAGAGCATGCATGAAAAAGGGCGGAGAGCCTGACGAGGAGAAGGCGATAAAGCTTCTTTTTGACGATTTCAGGAGCGGAAAGCTCGGAAGAGTATCACTTGAAAGACCTGAACAGCAGAATAATTAGCATTAGTGCGAAAACAAATTGCTTTGATGGCAGATGAGAAATCGCCTACGCAGATTTCTCATCGCCTCCTCGAGATAAAACGCTCGAAAATGAGGAATAGTGTGAAAAATGTTCAGAGATGAGGAATATCATGGAAGAAAAAATCAGTGCAGTTAAAAAAAGGTTTGAAGATGCCGATGAAAATACTGTAAAGGAATTGATTGCAGAGTATGCGGCTTCTGATAAAGCCGGAATTATAAAGCTCGTTGAGAAATACAGAAAACAGCTTGATATGCTTCAGGCGGAGCGCGAACGCGTTGAGAACATGCTTGCATTTGAAAAGGAATACAGCATGTATTCAAATATATGCGGTATAGATGAGGCAGGACGTGGTCCGCTTGCAGGTCCAGTAGTTGCTGCAGCCGTTATACTTCCTAAGGATGCGAGGCTTCTGTATGTCAATGACTCTAAGCAGCTCTCGGAAAAGAAGAGAGAGGAGCTTTATGATGTCATAATGAGAGAAGCTGTAAGCGTTGGTGTCGGTATAGCATCGCCAGAGAGAATAGATGAGATTAATATCCTTCAGGCAGACTATGAAGCAATGCGTGATGCAGTGTCGCAGCTTACGCCGCAGCCGGATTTGCTTTTAAATGATGCGGTTATCATACCACAGCTTACTATGAAGCAGATTTCAATTATCAAAGGTGATGCTAAGAGCCTTTCGATTGCGTCAGCCAGTATAATTGCAAAGGTAACAAGGGACAGGCTGATGTATGAATATGACAAAATGTATCCTGAATATGGGTTTGCGTCTAACAAAGGCTATGGTTCTAAGACTCATATTGCAGCAATCAAGGAGCATGGGGCATGTCCGATACATAGAAAGACTTTTATAAAGAATTTTATAGAAGAATAAGAGAGAATTCATTGCCATTATTTTATATGCGAAGAAGCAGATTGCGGATATCATTGACATAGAATATATAGTGGTTAAATCAGACCGGTTTCATATTAAATTATATCAGGTAAAATGCGGAGGTGTGCTATGAATATAAATATGGGTCACATGGCTAGTGGAAATACATCAATCAATATCAATGTACATCCGAATATACATAGTACACAGCCCACAGTGACGATAAACGGTTCGCAGCAGACGAATCAGGCACTTACAATTCTTCGTTCACTTGCAAGCGGTGCGACCTTTTCAGCCAATATAACGGATGTTAACGGTGAACAGGTGACAATAACGCTCGATGGAGGACAGTCGTTTACAGCGACACTGCTTAACAGCTCGGCTTACAATATCGGTGACAGGGCAAGCTTTATTTTGCAGGATAATACAGGTGACAGCATAGTTCTTAAGGCTATGACAATGCAGGAGACGGCATTTGAGACAGCGATGGTCAACAGATCGCTTAATGCTGCCGGAATTGCTCCGACAATAAGAAACCGTGAAATGGTTCTTGAGCTTATGCACAATGGCATGTCTATAGGACGTGATGCACTTCTTGATATGGTGAAGGAAATATCGCTTCATCAGGATGCCGACATAAGTGACATAATTGCTCTAAAGAGAATGGGGATTGAGATTACCGATGAAAATCTGAGTGCATACAGGAATTATAAGGAATATAATGGTGCGATGCAGGCGGATATTTCAGAGCTTGTGGAGAAATTGTCCGCCTCGGTTAATACAGGAAAAGATTTGTCGGATATAGTGAAGCTTGTTGCCGATGACATTTTACATGCTTCAGGCGGCTCGGAATCAGAGGATGTCAATGGAAAAATAAGCGATGACGCTAACGGTATTAACGCGGATGGTAAAAATACTAATGATATAAATGGCAATAATAAGAATATTGATGGCAATGCGTCTCCGGCTGACAAAACGCAGCCGGAGAGCACAGCCGATGCAGTGCAGAAGAAAATGATGGATGATGTCAGGAGTACTCTTGGAAAGCTTGTTGATAACTATAATGCCATGACAGGAAAGAATATCAAGCTGCCGGGTGGAATTATGCAGTCTGATAAGCTTGCAGATTTTTTGAATGACTTAGCGAAGCTGACACAGGAGCTTGAAAATGAGCCATTACTTAAGGATAAGATGCACAGTCTATTAAAGGGAGATAAGGTATCTAAGCTTTTGAATGAGCTTGTCCGTGACAGCATGAGCATGAAAATGACGGATACAGCGGATAGTGAAGCAGTGAAGGAGCATATTGCAAAAACACTTAACAAGCTTAATTCTATCTCTGAATATGCAGCATCAACCCAGAATACAGCTCTTGCTAACTCAGCATCACAGATGAATAATAATATGGAATTTTTAAACAACATGAACCAGTTCATGGCTGCTGTACAGGTACCGATTAAAAATATCGGCGAGCATGGGGACGGTGAATTGTATGTGTATCGCAGGAACAGAGGAAAAGACAGTGATGATGATACTGTAAAGGCATTTCTGCATCTTGATATGGAACATCTTGGGGCGCTTGATATATATGTGACTCTTAAAGGCAGCAGTGTGTCAACCAACTTTAAGGTCGAGGATGAAAATGTACTCGATTTCCTTGAAGCTAATATGGAACAGCTTACAAAAAAGCTTAATGATGACGGATATAATGTTTCAGTAAATATATCAGAAAAAGAGGATGGAACAGGATTTGACTTTACAAGAGAGGTACTTGCTCCAGCACTTCCTGTAAATGATGTTAAGCGCTTCAGGTTTGACATGAAAGCCTAGAAAATATGTCGTGGAGATGAGGTGTCAGCATGAGTGAAAAGGATGATTTCAGAAACAGACAGGCGATAGCACTTACCTACGAACCGGGTACAACAGCCCCTGCCATTGTTGCAGCCGGAAGAGGATATGTGGCAGATAAGATTATTGAGACAGCCAAGGAAAACGATGTACCGCTGTATGAGGACAGTGAGCTGTCAGATACTCTTATGCGCCTTGAAATCGGTGATACGATTCCGCCGGAGCTGTATAAAGTTGTGGCAGATATACTTATCTTTGTAGACAGTATGGATAAGATAAAAGGAAAACTAGATTCGGCAAAAAGAAAACAGTAAGAGGAATATATTATGGCAAAGGATATGACAAAAGGCAGAATAATGCCACAGATGACAGCATTTGCGATACCGCTTATACTCGGAAATCTGTTTCAGATTTTATATAATGCTACGGATTCTATAATTGTTGGACAGTTTGTGGGGGATGGAGCATTGGCTGCGGTGGGTACTGCCGGCCCTATAATGAATATGGCTATACTTTTTATCAGTGGTATGTGCATGGGTGCGGGTATACTTATGAGTACCTTGTACGGTGCCAAGGATATGAAGAATCTTGAGAAACAGATAAGTACTACTCTTATAGGTGGATTGATTTTCTCAATACTTATAGCATTTTTCATGATTGTTCTGGCTGTGCCGATATTGCGGCTTATAAATTCGCCGGAGGAGATAATAGGAAGTGCGGCAATATATTTAAGAGTTGTGTTCCTTGGACTTATTTTTACTTTTGTATATAATTTTCTTGCGAATACACTAAGAGCTCTCGGTGACAGCAAGACACCTCTTTATTTTCTGGTTATAAGCGCATTTTTAAATGTTGCCGGGGATTTGCTTTTTGTTGTGACATTAAGACTTGGAGTTATGGGAAGTGCCATTGCAACAGTTCTGTCTGAAGCGCTGTGTTGTATTTGCTGCGGCGTATATGTCAAGCTCAAGGTTCCGATGCTGTGCCTTGGGAAAAAATGGTTTGTATTTGAGAGAAGAATTCTCTGGAGAACATTTTCGTATGGTATAACAAGTGCTTTGCAGCAGATGTGCGTCCAGCTCGGAAAAATTCTTGTGCAGGCAATAATAAATGTGCAGGGTGTTGCGTTCATTGCAGCATTTACGGCAATTAACCGTGTGGATGATTTTGTCCTGTCACCGGAGGGGAATATAGCTCATGCTACTACGACTTTTATCGCACAGAACAGAGGAGCCGGAGATGTTGGGCGTGTAAAAAAGGGCTACAGATGCGGTATCATAATGGAGATAATATTCTCTGCTGCAGTGAGCGTTGCTGTATATTTTTTGGCACAGCCGCTCATGAGATTATTTGTGACTGAGGACAGTGCGGAGGTTGTGGCTTTAGGTGTCTCATATCTTAAAATAATAGCATTTATGTACATAATGCCGGCACTGACTAATATTGTGCAGGGCTTCTTTAGGGGCATGGGAGATCTGAAGGTTACGCTTATAAGTACAATAACCAATATGGGTGTGCGTGTAATAGCTGCTCATATCCTTATAAGCATGATGGGCAAAGGCTTTTATGCACTTGCATGGTCTAATTTCTGGGGCTGGGTTTTTATGCTGTTGTTAGAAGTTCCACTGCTTGTACGCAATATGGTGAAGCTTGGAAGAGGGGAGCTGTAGATTGGATACAAGAAGAATCGGGAGCATGTATGAGGATATTGCATGTAGGTATCTTACTGGCAAAGGGTATGAGATATTTGAGCGGAATTATCAAAACAAGCTTGGAGAGATAGACATTATTGCAGGAAGTCCTGAAAAAATCTTAGTGTACTGCGAAGTGAAATACAGAAGCAGTGATGAATACGGAACGCCTTTTGAAGCTGTTGGATATGGAAAGAGACGGAAAATATGCAGGGCAGCATCACTGCACTTTGCAATGCATCATTACAGCGATGATACTATATGCCGTTTTGATGTCATAGGTATATATGGGGATGGAAATATAGAGCATATAGAGAATGCATTTGATATGTGCAGATAGGGAAGCCTTGTGCTTCCTTTTTGATTATGGAAGGTTATAATATTTTTATTGATTTTTAATTTGTAATCATTATATTGACAGGTTTATAATACATTTGCACTATATATTTTAGATATAAAGGAGAAGAAGCACAAATGAGCAAGAAAATGAAGGAAAAAGAAGATGAGAGCTTCATGATTAAAGTTGCAACCTTCATCGTTGATAGGAGAAATCTTTTCTTCCTGATATTTGGTATTGCGATTATCTTTTCGTTGTTTTCAAGCAGCTGGGTGAAGGTGGAAAATGCACTTTCGGCATACCTGCCTGAATCCACAGAGACCAGCAAGGGACTTAGCCGAATGGAGGATGAGTTCATAACATATGGCTCGGCTAAGATAATGGTGACGAATGTTACATATGAAACAGCATGTGAGATATCTGACATGATAGAGAATATGGATTCTGTTGTCATGCTTACATTTGATGAGACGACAGATCACTATAATAATTTCTCAGCTCTGTATGATGTGACATTTAACTATCCTGAGACGGATGATAGGGCTCTTGACGCACTTGCGGAGCTTGAAGATAAGCTTTCGGGATATGATATATACGTATCTACGACAATGGGAGATGCATCGGCTGAGCAGATTGCAAGTGAGATGTCTGTTATAACAGTGCTTGTTGCCGTTATCGTTGTTACAGTTCTTTTAATCACTTCGCAGACATGGGCGGAGGTGCCGGTTCTGCTTCTGACATTCGTAGCTTCAATGCTTATAACTAACGGTACGAATTTTATTATGGGAACCATTTCATTCGTGTCTAATTCCGTAACAGTCGTACTACAGCTTGCATTGTCAATCGATTACGCAATTATATTCTGTAACAGATATAAAGAAGAACATGAGAAGCTTCCGACAAGAGAGGCGGATATTGTAGCACTCAGCAAGGCTATTCCTGAGATTGCATCAAGCTCGCTTACGACAATAGGCGGTCTTGTTGCAATGATGTTCATGCAGTTTGGTATAGGCAGGGATATGGCACTGTGTCTTATAAGAGCTATCTTCTTAAGCCTTCTCTCAGTATTCCTTCTCATGCCGGGACTTTTAATGATTTTTGGCAGGCTGATGGATAAGACAAAGCATAAGAGCTTTATTCCAAAGATTCCTTTTGTCGGAAAATTCGCTTACAGGACAAGATATGTGATGCCTGTTATTTTTGTAGGACTTATTGTTGTGGCATATTTTATTTCATCGAAATGTCCTTATGTATATGGCTATTCACAGATTGAGACACCTATTAAGGGTGATTCGCAGATTGTAGATGAGATGATTGAGGAGAGCTTCGGCTCATCGAACATGGTTGCATTAACGATACCCGCCGGAAGCTACGATAAGGAGGCCAGGCTTATCAATGACCTTGAAGCCTGCAGTGAGGTTGACTCATGCATGGGGCTTGCAAATACAGAGGCGATGGATGGTTACATGCTTGCGGATAAGCTCACGATAAGAGAGTTTTCAGAGCTTTTAGAGCTTGACTACGAGGTTGCGGAGCTATTATATATGGCTTATGCTGTCAATGATGAAAACTATGCCAAGCTTGTGAATGGTCTGTCAAATTACAGTGTACCTCTTATAGATATGATAATGTTCCTTTATGACGAGGTAGATGAAGGATATGTGACATTAGATGATGCTCTTATGGATACACTTGAAAATGCACATACACTTATGAAGGTTGCAAAGGATCAGCTTCAGGGAGAAAATTACAGCCGTATCTTGGTATATCTTAATCTTCCTGAGGAAGGTGATGAGACATTCGCATTTCTTGACAAGATGCACGATATGGCAGGAGTGTACTATCCGGAGGATGAAGTGCTTGTTCCGGGAGAATCTATGAGCCAGTATGACTTATATAAGACATTCCAGGTTGATAATACTGTTGTTAATGTTGTCTCAATTCTTGCTGTTCTTGTCGTGCTTTTGTTCACGTTCAAATCAGCCGGAATGCCTGTACTTCTTATTCTTGTAATTCAGGGAGCTATATGGATTAACTTTTCATTCCCGGCATTGCAGAGTAAAAATCTTTTCTTTATGAGTTATCTTATCGTAAGTTCAATCCAGATGGGTGCCAACATCGACTATGCGATAGTTATTTCAGGACGTTATATGGAGCTTAAGGATAAGATGAGCAAGGAACAGGCAATTATTGAGACTATGAACTTCGCATTTCCGACTATTGTTACGTCAGGAACCATGCTTGCACTTGCAGGAATACTTATCGGCCGGATGTCATCTGATGGTGCGATTTGCGGAATCGGACAGTGTCTTGGACGAGGAACAATTATATCTATTATTATAGTTATGTTTGCATTGCCACAGATTCTTCTTCTTGGAGAGAAGGTCATTGAAAAGACATCATTTGCTGTATCGATACCTCTTAAAATGGAAAAGACAACAGGTCTTATCCGTGTTGACGGAATAGTGAGTGGTCAGGTTGAGGGCAGTATTGTCGGTGAGATGCATGGATTCATAAGAGGAAATGCAAATCTGTTCGTAAGTGCAGGCAATATAGAGCGGAAGCAGGAGGATGATACAAGGCAGGAGGCACAGAATGAAGATGAAAAGCAGGAATAGAATTAAAACCATATTAAAAAGGCTTGGATTATATGCTCTTGCAACAGTGTTGGCAGCTGGGAGTGCTCCATATATGAGTGTATTTACTGTATATGCCCAGGATGAAGTGCAGGATGAAAATGGGGAAAATCAGGATAATACAGAGACAATATACATATCAACTGTTGATGATTTTTTAGAGCTTTCAGCTAACTGTTATATAGATTCATGGTCAATGAATAAGAGAGTTGAGCTTATGAATGACCTTGATTTCACAGGCAGAGAGCTGGTTATGGTTCCTGTATTTGACGGATATTTTGACGGTAACGGATATACGATATCGGGAATCAGTTTTACAGGAGAGGGCTATGTGACAGCTTTGTTCAGATATGTCGAGGAACAGGGTGTTATTGACAGCCTTAACGTAAAAGGAAATATAGCTGCACTTGATGAGCAGGAGTGTGTCGGAGGAATTGTAGGCAGCAACTATGGAACAATCAAGAACTGTACATTTGAAGGTACGGTCAACGGAAAAAGAACTATAGGCGGCATAGCGGCTTTCAATAAGAGCACCGGAATTATAAAAAGGTGCAGTGTGAGCGGAAGAATAACAGGCTCATACTATACAGGCGGAATTACAGGAATAAATCATGGAATAATAACCAACTGTACCAACAACGCAGGAGTGAATGATGACAGTGCATGGGTAGAATATGAGGATGAGAACAGCTCTAACCTTATAGGAAGCCTTACAGACGATGATAAGACCAGCATAAGAAGCGGTGTTGACGCAGGTGGAATTTCGGGATTTTCAGATGGAATTATTGCATCAAGCAATAATACAGGACAGATAGGATATGAGCATGTCGGGTATAATATCGGCGGAATTGCCGGAAGACAGTCGGGAATTGTAACGGCGAGTGTCAACACAGGAAAGGTATACGGACGAAAGGATGTCGGAGGAATAGTCGGTCAGATGGAGCCTTATATAGAGGTTGTTGAGGCAGAAAAAATAAGAAGCTCGGTCGACGAACTCCATGACTTAATCAATAAAACCTTTGATGATATGACGGACAGCAAAAACGCAATACATGATGACTTTGCTGACCTCATAACGAATGCCGACAAAGCTGTCGATACAGGACACATTATGGCAGATGAAGTATCTTCATTTGTAAACAGCAATCTTGATCAGATGGATATGATTGTCGAGAGGATAGAATATGTATCCGATTCCATGCCGGCAGTTATTGATTCCTTCACTGCTTCAATGGACAGCATGAATAAAATGGCAGAGTGGATAAAAAAACTGAGTGATGACATTGATATTTCAGGTCAGCTTAATGCTAACAGTGGTGACAAGGAAAAATATGATGCGGCTGTAAAGCAGATTGAGGATGCGATAGACAGATTTAATAATTCTGTCGGGAACGGCTCATGGCAGGATATAGATAAAATTCTTAAGGACATTGACGGAAATTACAAGAGCTTTGATGAACTGACTGAGGATGATTTAAAGGCCGTAGTGGAGTCCGTAGTCGACATTTTAAAGAATGCAGAGGATATGTCAAATGCTGCCGGTGATGTTGCAGATGGAATTAACAAAATAGCGGATATATTGAAGCCATACTTCGAAAATGCAGGTGACGCTGCAGGTAAAGATATAGAGAATGCCGCAAATGAAGTGCAGAACGCTGTTACACATGCGAATGCTGCATTCAATGGAATAAAGAACATATTTACATATCTTAATGCGCAGTCTGATGTGCGTTTTACAAGGCTTTCGGCAGATTTTAATACACACAGGGATGAGCTGTATAACGAAGTAAAGAGCATATCGGCAGGAATTTCTAAGCTCAATGACGATGCATCAGTGCATTCGGATATTGTAAATCAGGATTTGCAGCAGATAAATGACAAAGTAAATGAGATATTTAATCTTATATTAGACAAGGTTGAAGCATATATTGAGCTTGACACGGAACAGATTTATGACGATGTGTCAGATGAGGAGATAAATGCTGAGACTACAGGAAGAGTTGACGGCTGTAACAATGTCGGAGATGTTTCGGCAGACATCAATGTCGGAGGAATTGCCGGTTCAATGGCTGTAGATAGTGATGACCTTGAAGATAATGCCGCAGGAAAGAAGGATATAAGTCTTGGAAGCCGTTACCTAACAAAATGTATTATAAATAACTGTAAGAATAATGGCTATATTACTTCTAAAAAGGATGGTGCAGGTGGTATCGCCGGCTATATGAAGCTTGGAATAATAAGACAGGCTAGATCATTCGGAAGTGTCAAGAGCAGTGAAGGCGGTTATGCAGGAGGTGTATGCGGACAGTCACTGTCGATGATAGTAGATTCATATGCACTCTGTTCGGTTTCGGCGAATAAGTATGTCGGAGGAATAGCCGGTTATGGAAATATCATAAGAGGATGCTATTCAATGGTCAACCTCGAAGCTGAATCCGGAAGAGTCGGAGCCATTGCGGGACAGACAACTGCCTACGAGGATGAGGAAAAGGAAAACGAAGATAATGTTACAGGCAATTTCTATGTCAACAATGGAATACATGGTATTGACGGCATAAGCTATACAGGGGTTGCTGAACCGATTGAATATGAGAATCTCCTTGAAGTACGCGGTATTCCTGTCGATTTTAAACAGCTTAAGGTGACATTCAGGGTTGACGATACTTATGTTGAGAGACAGACACTTGCATATGGAAAGCCATTGTCCGAGCTTAATTTCCCGGCAGCACCGGTAAAGGATGGCTATTATGTTGTGTGGCCTGATGTGTCAGACCAGATTATGACCGGAAACATTGTCATAAATGGCGAGTACAAGAATAATGTGACATCTGTTGCAAGCAGTGAGAAAGATGATAGCGGAAGAGCTTATGCAATCATATCGGATAATTTCACGGATAAGACAACGCTTACCGTGGCAAGCAGCAGGATGGAGCTTCCAGACGATGCTGATATGAAGGAAAATGTTGTATATGAGCTTTCGGTAAGCGATATTTCAAATGTAACAGCAGATGATATTACGGTAAGAATTTTAAACCCATATAAAAAAGCAAAGCTTTATGTATTTGACGGAAACAGCTGGGTTGAGCTTGAATACAACACAAAGGGAAGCTATGTTGAGACGACAATGCATGGAACGCAGGCACAGTTCTGTCTTGTAAATGAAGCTGTAGACCCGATGCTTTATATTATGATCGGAGCAGGAGCATTCACAGTAATTGCGCTGGTAGTTATGATAAAGCTTATACATGCGCGCAGGAAGAAAAAGAAATCAATGGCTGTGAAGAAGGAAGAGGAATAATACACATAAATCAGCATGATGAGGGTGGAATAATATGTATGATATAAAGTATCTTAATGAAGAAAAGACGACTTATATAGAAGAAAAACACATAGATGAAGAAGACAGGGTGCGAGTAGTACCTATCATCAAATTCGAACCATACAGGGATGAAAAATGGTTGACGCATGGCTTTTCCACAAGGATTGGAGGCTTCAGCAGCGGAATATACAGCAGCATGAACTTAAGCTTCTCTCAAGGAGATGACGAAAGATTTGTAAGAAAAAACCATTATCTGATGGCAGATGCGTTCGGTGTTAAGCCTGACAATATTGTATATTCGCATCAGACGCATACAACCAACGTGCTCCGTGTTAATCTAGAGCATGCCGGAATGGGGCTTACAAAGGAAAGAAGCTTTCACGATGTAGATGGCTTCGTGACTGATGTGCCGGGGCTTATGCTTGTGACAGCCTATGCTGACTGCGTGCCGCTTTATTTTGCAGATTGCAGTCAGCATGTGATTGGGCTTTCGCATTCGGGATGGCGCGGTACAGTAAATAATATGGTACAGGCGACCATAGACAAGATGCGGATAGAGTTTGGCAGCAGACCGGAAGATATTGTGGCTTTTATAGGGCCATCCATATGCGCCGCATGCTATGAGGTCGGTGAGGATGTTGCGTTAAAATTTGCCGACACATATAAAGAGAATGCTGATAAGGTATTAAAATTAAAAAAAGAGACAGCAATGGAGAAAAAGTATTACCTTAATCTCCATGCTGCCAACAGGATAAATATGCTTCATGCAGGAATACCGCAGAGAAATGTACATGTCACGGATATATGTACATGCTGTAATCCGGATTTGCTTTTTTCACACCGCGCATCTAAAGGAGAGCGCGGAGGCTTGTGTGGATATATGATGATAAATGAATGACCGCCTTTGTGTGGTCATTTATTTTTCTGCAAGCTCTTTCTCGTACTCAAGCTTCGTCTCTTCGTTGTAATTGTCAATAAGTTCATGGATTCTCTCGGTAGGATCCATAAGTCCGCCGATTGATTTGTCATGATTGAGAGCATCTATAATCTTGGCAAGGAACTTGCTCATATCAGCTTCGATAAAATAAGGCTTTGCTTTGATATTGTCGCTTATATAGGTAAGATTTGTCGTGACAACACCGGATATATAGCCTTTATTATAATACTCGTCAAATTTCGCCATGCCGTCAGTGAAAAGACCGAATGTTGTGCAGACAAATACTCTGCGGCATCCGCGCTGCTTTAGGTTGGCTGCAGTATCAAGAATGCTCTCTCCGGATGAAATCATGTCATCTATTACCATGACATCTTTGCCTGTGACATCGCTTCCTAAAAATTCATGAGCTACAATAGGGTTCTTGCCGTTTACTACATGTGCATAGTCACGTCTTTTATAGAACATACCAAGCTCTACACCAAGAACACTTGAAAAATATACTGCACGGCTCATTGCGCCTTCGTCAGGTGATATTATCATCAGGTGTTCTTTGTCGATAGTAATATCCTTAAATTTTTTGGTGATTGCCTTTATGAACTGATAAGGCGGCTGGAAATTGTCAAAGCCGCGGAGCGGAATAGAGTTGTTAACTCTTGGGTCATGTGCATCAAAGGTGATAATATTGCTTACTCCCATCTTTGTGAGCTCCTGAAGTGCTAAAGCGGCATCAAGTGATTCAAGCTTAGAGCGCTTATGCTGTCTGCTCTCGTATAAAAAAGGCATGATTACGGTTATTCTCTTGCAGTGTGAACCTGCTGCCGCAATTATTCTTTTCAAATCCTGAAAATGATTGTCAGGTGACATATAATTGGTGTGTCCAAATACATTGTATGTGATGCTGTGATTGCATACATCAGTGAGAATATAGAGGTCGGTTCCTCTTACAGAGTCTAAAATCTGTCCCTTAGCTTCACCCGAACCGAATCTAGGGCATTTGCTGTCTATGATGTAGGAATCTTCAAGGTATCCATTGAATTCAATGCTTTCCTTGTGCTCGTTATGTGCGTCATTGCGGAACTGCACAATGTAGTCATCAACCTTTTTTCCGAGTGCGGCACAGCTCTCCATAACGATAAGCTTGAGTGGTGCTACAGGGATGGTGGTAAGTTCTTTTTCACTGCTCATGGGTATATCTGCCTTTCTTCAATTATTCTTAATTGTAATACAATATTCATAATAAGTTTATATTTCTTCTTAGTCAAGAGAAAACCTTTACAAACTCAAAATTACTTGTTATGATGTAAATGATGTGTTTTTTTAAAAAGTAAAATCCCACTAATTTTTCTATAATTTATTTTTTTTAAGAGGTGAAAGAAATTAATGAGTAAACCGATTGTTGCCATAGTTGGAAGGCCAAATGTTGGAAAGTCTACGCTGTTTAATGCACTTGCGGGACAGCAGATTTCTATAGTAAAAGACACTCCGGGTGTCACAAGAGACAGAATCTATGCGGACGTTGAGTGGCTCCGCTATAATTTTACCATGATTGATACAGGTGGTATTGAGCCTGACAGCAGGGATATCATTCTTGCACAGATGAGAGAGCAGGCACAGATTGCTATTGATACAGCCGATGTTATAATCTTTCTTGTGGATGTCAAGCAGGGTCTTGTCGATTCTGATTCTAAGGTTGCTGATATGTTAAGACGTTCAGGAAAGCCGGTAGTCCTTGTTGTGAATAAGGTCGATGATTTTAACAAGATGATGCCGGATGTATATGAATTTTATAATCTCGGCATCGGTGATCCTATGCCGATATCATCCGTAAACAGACTTGGCTTTGGCGATATGCTGGATGCCGTTACAGGTCATTTTACGGAAGAGATGTTAAGTGATACAGAGGATGAGCGCCCTAGAGTGGCTATAGTAGGTAAGCCTAATGTAGGTAAGTCATCCATAATCAATAAGCTTACAGGTGCTAATCGTGTTATTGTATCGAATATTGCAGGTACAACAAGAGACGCTATTGACACGGAAGTCAAGTATCAGGGAAGAGAATATGTATTTATTGATACAGCCGGACTAAGAAGAAAGAGCAAGATAAAGGAAGATCTTGAGCGCTACAGCATCATTCGTACCGTAGGTGCGGTTGAACGTGCGGATGTCGTGCTTGTTGTCATTGATGCCACAGAGGGTGTGACCGAGCAGGATGCGAAGATTGCAGGTATTGCGCATGACAGAGGAAAAGGAATAATTGTTGTTGTAAATAAGTGGGATGCCATTGAGAAGAATGACAAGACAATGTATGAGCACAGCAACAGGATTAAAGAAATTCTTTCCTTCATACCATATGCCGAAGTTATGTTTGTTTCTGCTGAGACAGGACAGAGACTTAACAAGCTCTATGACATGATTGATATGGTTATTGAGAATCAGAATCTTAGAATCCAGACAGGAGTGCTTAACGAGATACTCTCAGAGGCAGTCGCAATGCAGCAGCCGCCTTCAGACAAGGGACGCAGGCTTAAGATATTCTATATGACACAGGTTGCGGTTGCTCCGCCGACATTTGTTATCTTTGTAAATGACAAGGAGCTTATGCATTTTTCATATACAAGATACATTGAGAATAAAATAAGGGAAGCATTCGGCTTCAGAGGAACTGCCCTCAAATTTATAATACGTGAGAGAAACGAGAAGGAGTAAACAGGATATATCATGGAGACTATAGTACAACGATTTATATGTCTGGCTATCGGATATGTATTCGGACTTTTTCAGACAGGCTATCTGTATGGCAGAATGCACGGTATTGATATTCGTAAGGAAGGAAGCGGAAACGCAGGAACGACCAATGCACTCCGTGTTCTTGGGAAAAAGGCAGGAATTATAACTTATATAGGAGACATGGTTAAAGCTGTGCTTGCTGCCACAGTTGTGAGACTTATTTTCGGACAGAGTCATGCTGATATTATTATGGTACTTGTTTTGTACAGCGGTTTTGGTGTTATATTAGGGCATAATTTTCCTTTCTATCTGGGATTTAAGGGTGGAAAGGGCATTGCGGCGTCATCCGGTGTTATTGTATCGCTCGGCTATTGGCCGCTTATTCTTCTCGGCTTTTGTACATTTATGATTGTTACTATTATTTCAAGGTATGTATCACTGGGTTCACTTGTGATGATGACAGGATTTCTTGTAGAATTTATCATATTCGCAGTGAACGGTATGATACCGGGGCTTTATCAGGCAGAGCTTGTAGAAGCAATTATTATTGTAGCTATTCTTACAGTACTTGCATTCTGGAGACATAGAGCGAATATTGTAAGGCTTGTTCATGGAAATGAGCGCAAGCTGTGGGGCGGAAAGAAAGAGAATAAATAGCATAATGCTTTTAAACGGAGGTATTGCGATATGTCAAAAGTGTGTATAGCCGGTGCGGGAAGCTGGGGCCTTGCGCTTGCACTTGTACTTGAAAAGAATGGACATGAAGTGACTGTATGGTCAGCTCTTCATGAAGAAATACGACTTCTGAGTGAGGAGCATGAGAATAAAAGATGTCTTCCAGGAGTCATCATTCCGCAGACAATCAAGCTTACCGAGAAGCTTGATGAGGCGCTTGCAGATAAGGATGTTGTAGTGATGGCTGTTGCATCTCCTTATACACGTCAGACTGCTGCAAAATTTGCTCCATATATCAAGGATGGACAGATTATTGTCGATGTTGCAAAGGGTATTGAAGAGAGCAGCTTACATACTCTGTCACAGGTTATAAAGGAAGAGCTTCCGACAGCTTCGGTAGCTGTTCTGTCAGGACCTACACATGCGGAGGAGGTCAGCCGCTTCATACCTACAACATGTGTTATCGGAGCAGAGGATGAAGAGACAGCATGTTATTTACAGAATCTCTTTATGAATGAGAATTTTCGTATATATACAAGCTCCGATGTGCTTGGAATAGAGCTTGGAGGCTCGCTTAAGAATGTTATAGCGCTTGCAGCCGGAATTGCAGATGGTTTAGGATACGGCGATAACACTAAGGCTGCTCTTATAACAAGAGGTATCCATGAGATATCAAGACTCGGCGTAGCGATGGGTGGGAAGCTTCAGACATTCTATGGTCTTACCGGAATGGGAGATCTGATAGTGACATGTGCAAGCATGCACAGCCGCAACAGACGTGCCGGTATACTGATGGGGCAGGGAAAGTCCATGAAGGAAGCTATGGATGAGGTACAGATGGTTGTCGAGGGTGTATATTCTGCCAAGGCTGCACTTATTCTTGCAAAGAAGTACAATATGCCTATGCCTATAACAGAGAAAATCAACGAAATTCTCTTTGAAGGAAAGAGCGCTAAGGATGCGGTTCATGAGCTTATGGTGCGTGACAGGAAGGTTGAATACGAATAAAATATATTTTTTATGTTCTATTACAGAGTCTCTCCTGAATATAATTTAGCAGTTATAAATTATATTCGGGGGAGGCTTTTGTTTTTGGATACATATAATATATACAAGGACATAAACGCACGGACACAGGGGGAGATATATATAGGTGTTGTAGGCCCTGTAAGGAGCGGAAAATCAACTTTCATAAAGCATTTTGCCGAAAAACTTATTCTTCCGTTCATGGATGAAGGAGCAGGCAAGGAGCGCACCAAGGATGAACTTCCTCAGTCAGCCGCAGGCAGGACTGTCATGACGACTGAGCCAAAATTCATACCTAGAGAGGCATGTACAATCACGCCGGCAGAAGATTTATCAATGAAGATAAGGCTCATTGACTGTGTCGGTTTTATGATTGACGGTGCAACAGGAGTTGTAGAGGAGGGAAAGGAGAGGCTTGTAAAGACACCGTGGTATGATTATGAGATACCATTTTCCGAGGCGGCAGAATTTGGTACAAGGAAGGTCATAAAGGATCACTCGACAGTCGGCATAGTTATGACTACGGATGGAAGTATAGGCGAGCTGCCGCGTGACAGCTATAGAGCAGCGGAAAAGACAGCCATCGATGAGTTGAAAAAAATAGGAAAGCCATTTGTGGTTGTAGTAAATTCTAAAAGCCCTGCTTCAAAGACAGCCTCAGACTGTGTTGATGAGATTAAGAAAAGCTATGATACCGAGGCGGTAAGCATCGACTGTGAGAAGCTTACACTTGCAGATGTGAACAGAACCCTCGAACTTCTGCTTAACAGTTTTCCCATAAACGGAATGGAATTTTACTTTGACAAATGGATAGAAACACTTCCGGATGACAATGAGATTAAGCAGGCTATGTTGGAATGTGCCTGTCAGCTTCTTGAGAAGATTACATATATAAAAGATTTCAACAAGGATGCTCTTAAGGTTGAAAATAAATATATAGAGGATATAAGAAGTGAGCCGATAGATATGGCGGATGGCATAATACGTTTCAATTTTAAAGTTGATGACAGCCTTTATTATGACATGTTAAGCTCGCTTGCTGGAGAGAAGATTGAGAATGAGTATGAGCTTATAAAGCTGATAAAGGAATACGCAAAGGAAAAGGATGGGCTTTCAAGATATACTGCCGCCATAGACACTGTGCGTCAGAAGGGCTATGGTGTTGTGTCACCGGCTAGGGATGAGATAAGCATATCCGAGCCGGAGGTGATAAAAAACGGTGGACGCTACGGAGTTAAGATTAAGGCAAAGAGCCCATCCTATCACATGATAAAAGTAAATATAGGGACGGAGATAGCGCCTATTGTCGGAAGCGAGGAGCAGGCTAACGACCTGAAAAAATACATAGATGAAAACACAAAAAACGGTGATGCGTGGGATATAAATATATTCGGAAAAACTATAGAACAGCTTGTGGATGATGGAATAAGAACTAAGCTTGCGATGATGAATGACGATTGCCAGACAAAGCTTATGGATACCATGCAGAAGGTGGTAAATGATAACAGCGGAGGATTAATCTGCTTAATAATATAGGCTATATGTGAAGCTCCTGCCTATTTGCCGGAAACAGCAAATAAACAGGAGTTTTGCATTGATATGAAAAAAACTGGAAAAAATGTGATTATTATGATATCTTATTTTTCGAAGGCATATATAATCCGTATATATGTAATTTTATGAAAAGAGGAACGTACAATGACAACAGTGGACTGGCTTTTGTATTTTGGAATACCTGTATGTGCGCTTATATTGTTTTTTATGTATCAGTCTTACAAGATTAAGCAGAACAATATGAAAAAGATAAGAGATTCTTTCGGGAAAAAGGCGGAAAAGAAGTATATATATGAGGAGTTTGAGAATATATCACATGGCTTTTTTCTGCAATATAATGACGAAGAGGCTTCTGCTGATGACATCACATGGAATGATCTCAATATGGATGCAGTATACAAAAGCATGGATTCAACGTCATCATCGCTTGGACAGGAAGCTCTCTACAGAATGCTTCGAACATCGATAGTGAGTGATGATGAGCTTACAGAAAGACAACGTCTTATGGAATATTTTACCGGACATGAGAAGGAACGCACTAAGCTTTCGATGATATATTCTGGTTTTGGCTACAGCAGGAAAATGTCTGTCGCCGACTATATAGAGAGCATAAGCGAATGTAAAAAAACTTCGGCTATGCCGCATTTTACCATGCTTGTCTTATTTGCTGCCGCACTGGTGTATTGCCTTACGGTTGATATCGCCGGAGGCATGTGGGCTGTGATTGCAATGGCTGTAATCAATGTTACATCATATTTCAGATTTAAAGCAGATATTGAAACATATTTTATGTGCATCAAGCATGTATTTTCAATGTGCGTCTGTGCAGACAGTATACTAAAAAGTGATATTTCAGGTATTGAAAAGTACAAGGCTGAGATATCGGGGCTTGTGCATGAGTTTGACAGTGCAAGGCGTTTTTCATGGATTATGGCAACTGGTAAAGGCGGTGTGTTAGAATTTATCCTTGATTATGTGAGAATGCTTACGCATCTTGATATCATCAAATTCTGTTTTGTCGTAAACAGGCTTAAGGATAAAAAGGAGTCAATGTGGGCGTTATATAACAGGCTTGGATATTTTGACGCACTTATCGCTGCCGCTTCCTACAAAAAAAGCCTGCCATATAGCTGTGTCCCACAGCTCTTAGACGGAAGGGCGCTGTTGCTAGAGGCGGACGAGCTGTATCATCCTTTACTTGATGAGCCTGTGGCAAACTCTGTAAAGACAGATAAATGCGTGCTTATCACAGGTTCTAATGCATCAGGAAAATCGACATTCCTGCGCTCAGCCGGAATATGTGCCCTCTTCTCACAGACGCTTGGATTTGCAACAGCGAAGGCATATAGAGCGAGAAAATTCAGAATATATTCATCCATGGCATTAAAGGATAATCTTTTAGGGAATGAGAGCTACTACATGGTCGAGATTAAATCCCTTAAAAGGATAATGGATGCAGCTAAGGCAAAAAGCAGTTATCCGGTGTTATGCTTTATAGATGAGGTACTCAGAGGAACTAATACGGTGGAGAGGATTGCTGCTTCTTCACAGATACTCAGAGGGCTTGCATGTTCTGATACTATATGTTTTGCCGCAACGCATGATATTGAGCTTACAAGCATACTTGAAAAATTTTATTCCAATTATCATTTCACGGAGGAGATTACGGATAACGATGTCAGGTTCAGCTATAAATTGATGGAAGGACGCGCTACAAGCAGAAATGCCATAAAACTTCTTGGCCTCTTAGGCTATGACGAATCTATAATAAGACAGGCTTCGTGGGCGGCAAGGCACTTTGAGAAGAGCGGAGAGTGGACTTTATAGTGTTATCCTTGCATAGATTAACTTCGGCTTGACCGCTATTTTGAAATGTGATAAACTTACAATAATTATTGACAGACGTATTATAGCCCCCTGTCTGATAATAATAAATATAGGAGGATGATGTTATGGCATTGAATATGGTTGTTGCTGCCGCATCAGAGACGGCAGATATTTTTACCTTAGGAAATGACGTATTCACGGAAATCCTTACTGCTATTTTTATGATGGCAGTTATTGTATGCGCTGTTATATTAGGTGGTAAGCTTCGTGTTAAGCATGATGCCAAGGCTGCATCGCAGGCGGCGGTCGCGGCGGAGTCTGCAGATGTTGATGGTAAGACGGAATAGATAAGTTAATACGATGTGATTTGGTAACGATTGTAGATGTTACAGATAATAACAAGATATGTTTTCCGGGAAGGCTTGGGAACAGGCCTTTTTGGTTTGCAATGATAATTTACTTTTATTTTAGGAGGACGCACCATGAAGCCTTATGGCGTTAACGAATTAAGAAGAATGTACCTTAATTTCTTTGAGAGTAAGGGACATTTGTGCATGAATAGTTTTTCATTAGTACCACACAATGACAAGAGCCTTCTGCTTATCAATGCAGGTATGGCACCACTTAAACCATATTTCACAGGACAGGAGATTCCACCAAGAAGAAGAGTTACTACCTGCCAGAAGTGCATCAGAACAGGTGATATTGAGAATGTAGGTAAGACAGCAAGACATCTTACGTTCTTTGAGATGCTTGGTAACTTCTCGTTCGGAGATTACTTTAAGAGAGAGGCTATCAACTGGTCATGGGAGTTTTTGACTAAGGTTATAGGACTTGACCCGGACAGACTTTACCCATCAATCTATGCAGATGATGATGAGGCATTCAACATCTGGAACAAGGAGGTTGGCGTACCTGCTGAGAAGATTACACGTTTCTACCGCGATGAGAACGGTGACTGCGATAACTTCTGGGAGCATGGTGCAGGTCCTTGCGGTCCTTGCTCAGAGATTTACTATGACAGAGGACTCAAGTATGGCTGTGGCAAGCCGGACTGTAAGGTAGGCTGTGACTGTGACCGTTTCATGGAGGTATGGAACAATGTGTTCACACAGTTCGAGAGTGACGGACATCACAATTATACAGAGCTTAAGCAGAAGAACATAGATACAGGTATGGGTCTTGAGAGACTTGCGGTTGTTGTCCAGAATGTTGATACAGTATTCGATATCGATACAATGAAAGCTATCCGCGACAAGATATGTGAGATAGCAGGTGTAGAGTATGAGACCGATGCCGACAAGGATGTATCCATCAGACTTATCACCGACCATATCCGTTCGGTCACATTCATGACCTCCGACGGTATTATCCCTTCTAATGAGGGCAGAGGCTATGTGCTCAGAAGACTTTTAAGAAGAGCTGCAAGACACGGCAGACTCTTAGGAATAGAGGGACTTTTCCTTGCGAAGCTTGCAAAGACTGTTATCGATGAGTCCAAGGACGGCTATCCTGAGCTTGCCGAGAAGGAGGAGTACATCCTCAAGGTTATCACAACAGAGGAGGAGAAGTTCAATAAGACTATTGACCAGGGACTTGCAATTCTTGCAGATATGGAGGATGAGCTTGTTAAGTCCGGCTCTAAAACCTTATCCGGTGAGAATGTATTCAAGCTTTACGATACTTATGGATTCCCTGTAGACCTGACCACAGAGATTCTTGAGGAGAAGGGCTTCTCAGTCGATGAGGAGGGCTTTAAGAAGGCTATGGAGGTTCAGAAGCAGACAGCAAGAAATGCGAGAACCGAGACTAACTATATGGGAGCTGACGCAACTGTATATGACCTTATCAATACAGCAATCACATCCAAGTTCGTAGGTTATGACAGACTTGTGCATGATTCTGTCATATCAGTGCTTACAACAGATACAATGCTTGTCGATGAGCTTGTTGAGGGTACAGAGGGAACAATCATCGTAGATGAGACACCTTTCTATGCTGCAATGGGTGGACAGACAGCGGATGTCGGAGCAATAACCACCGCTGACGGAGCAAGCTTTAACGTAGTTGATACCATTAAGCTCAAGGGTGGAAGAATCGGACATGTCGGTGTTGTAGAGTGCGGAACTTTCCGTGTTGGCGGCAAGGTTACACTCAAGGTTGATGAGGCTAAGAGAGCAGCTACAGCTAAGAACCACAGTGCAACACATCTTTTACAGGAGGCACTCCGCACTGTTCTTGGAACACATGTAGAGCAGGCAGGCTCCCTTGTTACTCCTGACAGGCTTCGTTTCGACTTTACACATTTCTCAGCGATGACTAAGGAGGAGCTTGACAGGGTTGAGGCTATTGTAAATGAGAAGATTGCAGCTAATCTGGATGTTGTAACACAGGTTATGAACATTGAGGATGCTAAGAAGACAGGTGCTAAGGCACTTTTTGGTGAGAAGTACGGCGACACAGTAAGAGTAGTATCCATGGGAGATTTCTCAAAGGAATTCTGCGGTGGTACACATGTTGCCAACACAGGTGTTATCACAGCATTTAAGATTTTATCAGAATCCGGTATAGCTGCCGGCGTGAGAAGAATAGAGGCGCTTACATGCGATGGACTTTTCGCATACTATAAGGATATCGAGAAGCAGCTTGATGAGGCAGCTAAGCTTCTTAAGTGTACACCTGCCGCTGTCAATGACAAGATTGCATATCTTCAGGCAGAGGTTAAGGCACTTGTTTCTGAGAATGAGTCTTTGAAGGCTAAGGCTGCCAACGATGCACTTGGAAATGTTATGGACAATGTTGCTGAAGTTAAGGGAATGAAGTTCCTTGGCGTTAAGGTTGCAGACGTAGATATGAATGAGCTTCGTAATCTCGGTGATTCTCTCAAGGAGAAGCTGGGAACAGGAGTTGTTGTTCTTGCTTCATCGCAGGGTGCAGACAAGGTCAATCTCATTGTTACAGCTACTGATGATGCTGTAAAGAATGGCGTTCATGCAGGAAATATTATAAAGGCATGTGCAGCTATGGTTGGCGGCGGCGGCGGCGGTCGTCCTAATATGGCACAGGCAGGCGGTAAGAATCCGGCAGGAATAGATGCAGCTTTAGAGCAGGCTAAGAAGACTCTTGAAGAGCAGTTGTAAAAATTTAGAAAAAATTAAAAAAAGAGTTGACGTACAGCTTTTTTATGATATAATATCTAATGTGCGTAAAAACCCAAACAGTTGAAGCACAATTTACAACTGGAGGGAGGTCAGGTGTGAGCTATGTCAAATGTAATCGTTAAAGAGAATGAGTCTTTAGATAGTGCATTACGCAGATTCAAGAGAAACTGTGCTAAGGCAGGTATCCAGCAGGAGATTCGCAAGAGAGAGCATTACGAGAAGCCTAGCGTTAAGCGTAAGAAGAAGTCAGAGGCTGCTAGAAAGCGTAAGTTCAACTAATAATTGTATATTGAGTCAATATAGTTATTGATGAAGTACAAGTGTATTTTATGACAGACGTGTTATGCGTCTGTCATATTTTTTTGCTGTTTTTCATATTATAAAGTGATAATTTACCGCATGAGGTGAGGATGAGAAGTAAAGAAAAGCTTTTTGAAGCAATGTTTATCCCAAAGGATGCGGTTTGTAAGGAGTATAATCTTACCACGGTAGGTAACGGACAGTTGTTCGTTGAGGGAGTTGAGGCGGTGAAGGAGCTGAGCGATAAGCAGTTAAAGCTGAGAGTAAGGAATGGCTTTATAGTGGTCACAGGAGAGCGCATGTATGTGGAATACTATGGCGACAGCGAAATAATGATTCGGGGAGAGTTAAAGGCAATACAATTAAAGTAGCCTTGTCGGAATCGGGGAGAGTATGGGAATATTGTGGGTTAAGGGCTATACGGTGTTAGAGGTTGATTCATTTTGTGCGGAGCGTTTTTTTAATCTCTGCATGAACAGAGGGATATTAGTGCATGATTTACAGCCTGAAAGCGATAAATGCACATTTGCTACATCTGTGCAGGATTATTATAAGCTGAAGCCGGTTGTGAGAAAAACAAGACCACATATAAAGCTTAAGCAAAAAAAAGGTTTTCCGTTTGTGTTAAGAGATATATTGAAGCATCAGTTCTTTATTGCAGGTGTGATTTTGTTTGTCACGGTTATGCTTGTTCTCGGACGGTTTATCTGGAATATAAGACTTGACGGAAATTATTCGAATTCTGATGATACTTTATATAAATATCTAAGGGAAAACGGTATCACATATGGAACAAAGATAAGTGACATTGACTGTGAAATGTTAGAAGCACAGATAAGGCGTGATTTTGATGATATAATATGGGTTTCGGCAGCGATACACGGTACATCCTTAGACATAGATGTCAGAGAGAACAATGATGAGATATCAGAAGTGCCATCGACAGGGGCGCTTAGTGAAAAAAATCCGTCCAGCATGACGGCGCGGTACGATGGCAAGGTATATAGCATAATAGCAAGGAGCGGAACACCGGTGGTGAAACCTTCCGATGAAGTGCATAAAGGGGATGTCCTGATAAGCGGAGTAGTGATTACGCTTAACGAGTCATCCGAGCCTATAAATCAGGAGAGCGTGTATGCTGATGGGGATGTAAAATTGCTTGTTGAGTTTCCTTATAAGGATACGCTCGAACGCATTTACATAAAAAAAGAGTATACAGGGAACAGCTATAAAAGTGTAAAGCTTCGTTTTTTTAACAAAAAGCTTAATTTTGATGTATATAGGGAAAAATATGAATACAAGGATGTTGTCACAAGCAGCAGCAGCCTGTGTCTTTACCAGAATTTTTATCTTCCTCTTGGTGCGGACACAATATATCACAATGAGTATACGTTAACAGAAGCGGTTTATACAGATGACGAGCTTGAATATATTTTAAACGAAAAATTTTCACATTATTTAGAAAAATTACAAGAAAAGGGTATTCAAATTATAGAAAATAATGTTACAATAACAATTAATGATGAACAGGCACAGATGTCGGGCATTGTTTATGCAATTGAGTCCGAGTGCGACAGGGAGGAAATCGGGATTGAGTATAATTGAGAATATAATAGATATACCCGCAGAACACAGCAGTAATATTTTCGGAAGCTGTGATGCTTATGTCAAAAAGATAGAGAGAACGCTTAAGGTAACTATTGTAGCAAGGGATAGTGAGATTAAGCTTATCGGAGCGGAGAGTGCTGTAAAGAGAGCGGCGGCAGTGTTTGCACAGCTTCTCGAATTGTCAAAGAGAGGCAATGCTATAACAGAGCAGAATGTCGACTATGCACTCAGCCTGGCATTTGAAGATAAGGCAGAGGCATTGTCCGAGCTTGACGCTGACGTGATTGCCAGAACAGTGCTTGGCAAGCCTATCAAGCCTAAGACTATAGGTCAGAAGGAATATATAGATGCGATTAAGAAGCGAATGATAGTGTTCGGAGTGGGACCTGCCGGAACAGGTAAGACATATCTTGCGATGGCAATGGCAATCAATGCGTTTAAGAACAATGAAGTAAACAGAATAATACTTACCAGACCTGCCATTGAAGCGGGTGAGAAGCTAGGCTTCCTTCCGGGTGATATGCAGAGCAAGGTCGACCCATATTTAAGACCATTGTACGATGCACTTTATCAGATAATGGGTGCGGACAGCTTCCAGCACAATATGGAGAAAGGGCTCATAGAAGTTGCACCGCTTGCATATATGAGAGGAAGAACACTTGACAATTCTTTTATAATTCTTGACGAAGCGCAGAATACAACACCTGCACAGATGAAGATGTTTCTGACAAGAATAGGCTTTGGCTCAAAGGTAGTCATAACAGGTGATTTGACACAGAAGGATCTTCCGCATGACCAGGCAAGCGGACTTGACACTGCGCTGAAGGTTCTTAGGCATGTCGAGGAGATTGGAATATGCCGCCTGACAAGCTCGGATGTTGTGCGTCATCCTCTTGTGCAGAAGATTGTTAAGGCATATGACGAGTATGAGGATCGAAAAAAGCCGGCGGTAAGGGAGCAGTCTGATAATAATTCAGACGGCTCAGCCAGAAAAAAAGTAAAGACGGATAAGCAGAAGAAATGAGGTGCGTAAGCAATGACTATTACTATTGAAGAGGAGACAAATGTTGATTTTGACTTTGACTATAAGAAGGTTATAGAGGATGTCATAAATCAGGCAATGAATTACAAGAACTGTCCTTATGAGGCGGAGGTGAGCGTGACTCTTACTGACAATGAATCAATCCATGCCATCAACAAAGAATTCAGGAACATTGACAATCCTACTGATGTTCTTTCATTTCCGCTTGTAGATTATGAAGAGGCAGGTGAATTTGATTTTTTGGAAGATAGGGATGACTGCTTTAACCCTGAGAGTGGTGAGCTCATGCTCGGTGATATTGTCATTTCTGTTGAGAAGGTGTATGAGCAGGCAGATAAGTATGGACACTCACCTAAGAGGGAGCTTGCATTCCTTACAGCCCACAGTATGCTTCACCTTTTCGGATATGACCATATGACTCCTGATGAAGCGGCTGTCATGGAGAAGGGACAGGAGGAAATCCTTGCAGCTATAGGGATAACCAGAGACTAATATATACAAGTTGGAGGATATCGATATGACAGAGAGAGAAATGCTTATAAATAAAGCGAAAGAATATATGAATAATGCATATGCACCATATTCAGAGTTTAATGTGGGTGCGGCGATTCTGACAGATGACGGAAGAATTTTCGGAGGCTGTAATATTGAGAATTCATCATATGGTGCGGCTATTTGTGCAGAGAGAACAGCAGCAGTCAAGGCTGTTTCGGAAGGAGCAAGGCATTTTAAGGCTATAGCTGTTGTCTGCTCGACTGGCGAATATGCTTACCCTTGCGGAATATGCCGCCAGTTTGTCGGTGAATTCATGGACAGGGATGGAATGCTCTACTTAGAGGATAAGGCCGAAGGGGAACTTTCGATACCATTTTTTGATTCCATACCATATTTTTTTACCGGTGACAGAATAAAATAATAAAATAAAGCAGACAATATACAAAAAGTAACCATTAAGAGCATTCCTAATTTAATGCGGCTTGGAAAGTTACCTAAAAAGCAATTTGCGGAAAGGATGTGCGAAATGCGGAAATTGTATATTATCTGCTTTATTACTCTTACGACACTGTTTGTAACCTGCTACTGTATAGGCTATTATGCTATCATAAAAAACAATCGTGAGGTTCTGCCTGCAAAGGATTACTATGAGGCGCGCGAGGCAGCAGCGTCTGATGAAGCTGTTGTAAAGCGGGACACGGAACTTATAATAGAGAACTACAATATCAATAATCACATGTCAACAAGCTATACGGTTGTTCCGTCAATAGAAATTCTCGGTCTTGACAGAGAAGCATATGCAGATGTGCTGAAAAAATATATGGAAAATCCCAGTGATGACGATGTGGATAATGGTTTATGTGCTGTTAATCTCGTTGAGTTCTCTACTTCGAAGATTGTAGTCAGAAAGAGCTATGATGCGCCTACCTACAGTGCAACGGAGAATTTTATTTTATATGCACTTGATGGACGAGTTGTAGTCTACTACGAAGATTTTATGACAATATATGACTATACTGACATTAAAGTGACAGATTTACCTATAGATTTGCAGCGCGAGATATATGTCGGCATGCAGGTTAAAGATTTAGAAGAATTATACGAATTTTTGGAGGACCACACTTCATGAAATATGATGTTGTTGTGATTGGAGCCGGAGCATCCGGCATGATGGCAGCTATACAGGCAGCAAAAAAAAGCGGCAGTGAAGAAAGAAATGGTGGACGTGCGTACTATGGCAGGTATAAAAGAGTTGCTCTTCTTGAAGTACTGCCAAGACCGGGAAAGAAGATTTTAGCTACAGGAAACGGCAAATGCAATCTCACTAACTATAGACTTGATGAGAGCTGTTATCATACTGACAGCGGAAGTACAGAAGATATCATAAGTCTGATAGACCGCTTTGATTCTAAGGCTGTCACTGATTTTTTTCGTGAAGAAGGAATGCTTGTGCGGAACAGGGACGGATATGTATATCCCTACAGTGAGCAGGCTTCATCAGTGCTAGACTGTTTAAGGCAATGCCTTGCAAAATATGGGATTGACCTGATATGCGGCTGCGAGACAGCTTCTGTGAAAAAGAAAGACAATGAATTCATTATTTCTGGGACTATAAGAGATACTCAGGCAGAGAATTCAAGAGCGGACGCTAAAAAGAGCAAGGGCGGTAATAAAAATAGCAGCGGTTCCGATAAAGAAAAAAACAATAATAAAAAAACAAATTCTGCTGCTGACATTGATGGCTTATTTCAGACAGAAAAATTTTTATGTGTATGTGAAAAAGTTATCGTTGCAACAGGCTCGGCAGCAGGAGGTGTATGCAATCAGGGAATATCAGGCGGTAAAAATGCAGGAGCTCATGAATATAATTGCGAGTTAGGCTATAACATAGCACGCAGCTTCGGACATCACATTGTGAAGCCTATTCCGGCACTTGTTGCATTAGGCTGCGAGGAGAGGTTCTTTAAAGAGATTTCCGGTGTGCGCGCAAAGGGCAGTGTAAAGCTTTTTATTGACAATAAGTACGCTGCTTCTGACCAAGGTGAGATTCAGCTTACAGACAACGGCATATCTGGAATACCTGTATTTCAGGTGAGCCGCTATGCGGTGGCGGCGCTTGAAGTGGGAAGGAAGGTTACGGCAGAGCTTGATTTTATGCCGGAATATTCCGAAGCGGAGCTTACATCCTACATAGATAAGATTAAATCCGATATGCAAAAGTCCATGCGTAAACGAGAAGCAGTCCAGCAGCATGACTTGAGCATGTTGGTCGATTTTCTTACAGGGCTGGTAAATAAAAAGCTGATGAATCTGATTATTAAGCAGTCATCCGGAAAGACTACGGAGCTTGTGAAAATGTTAAAGCACTTTACAGTAAAGATAGTACAATCTAAAGGTGTTGCCTTTGCCCAAGTGTGCAGTGGCGGTGTTCGTCTTGACGAAGTGAATATTGACACTATGGAGTCTAAGCTATGCGAGGGACTGTATTTTTGCGGTGAAGTGTTGGATGTCGATGGCTGCTGCGGAGGATACAACCTGCAATGGGCATGGAGCAGCGGTTTTACCGCCGGATTAAATGCATAATATTACGCCAGAAAATAATAAAAATATAAAAAATATGAATGAAATATTATGATTATAAAGAAATTATTAAACATTATCACTCTCTATTGACAAGTGCTAACAACAGATGTATAACGTATTCAGAACAAGGGAAGAGAAAAAGAAAATCTTCCACTTGTCAAAGTGATTGAAAACAATATGACATCAAAGCTTTAGAGAGAAGAAAGGATGATGACTTATGTTGATGCCTAGTATTTTTGGAGCTAACAATATGTTTGATGATTTGTTTGATGGTGATTTCTTCGGAGAAAGAGAGCTTGACAGAGCACAGAAAAAGCTGTACGGTCACAGAGCTAAAAATGTGATGAATACAGATATAAAGGAAACCGATGATGGCTATGAGCTTGAGATGGATCTTCCTGGATTTAAGAAGGATGAAGTTACAGTAGAGCTTGACAATGGCTATATTACAATCAGGGCTGCTAAAGGTCTTGATAAGGATGAGCAGAACAAGGAAGGCAAGTATATCCGCAAGGAGCGCTATGCCGGCTCATGTGAGAGAAGCTTTTATGTAGGAGAAGCTGTGACACAGGATGAGATTAAGGCAAGCTTCAGACATGGTATCTTAAGGCTTGATATTCCTAAGAAGGAAGTAAAGAAGGTTGAGAACAATAAGTATATAGCTATTGAAGATTAATAAAATATACGCTTAGAGAGCAGGTATCCGGTGTAAAAGCCGGATACCTGCTTTTGTTATAATAGAAAATTTTGTTGAAAATTCGTATTATATAAAATATGATAATATTATGGATATGGATTCGTTTTTAAGTTATAATGTATGCATTGCAGATATAATTCAGAGAGAAAGCGGTGTATGCCTGATATGACTAAGATTTCGCGAATTTTAAGTATAACTATAGTTTTTATAATATTATCGGCGGTGCTGTGGTTTACGGAAATATTCATAAATCCATCGAATTTAGAGTTAATACTTGTAGCAGCGGCAGTGACATGTTCGTTTGCGACAATATGTCTTATTTCATGTTGTGCTGCCCAAGCTATAAATAAGAGAGTATCACTGTATAGAATATTTGCCATTACGGATATAGTTATAGGAGCGGCGGCGGTTATCTATGCGGTATACGATATGAATACGGACACAGGCTGGTTTGCAGGTCTGTGGGGATTGCTGATATTAATGGCTGTGATTCCGATAGCCGTACTTTTATTAATTACTGATTTTATTGTATGGTTTTTAAAAAAGAAAAAAGAGGAAAACTGACAGGACAGAATATAATTATTCTTTACTTTATATATGTGTTTGTGATAGGTTAATTATATAAAATTGACAAGCAATGGAAATGAGGAGAAGTAAGTATGAAAAAAGCATGGTGGAAAGAAGCGGTCGTATATCAGATATATCCTAGAAGTTTTATGGATTCAAACGGTGATGGAGTTGGTGACATCAATGGTATTACAAGCAGGCTTGAATATCTTAGTGAGCTTGGAATAGATGTTATATGGCTCTCGCCTGTATACAAGTCGCCAAATGATGACAATGGTTATGATATCAGTGATTATCAGGATATAATGGATGAGTTCGGAACGATGGAAGATTTTGATAGAATGCTTGCGAGAGCTCATGAACTTGGAATCAAGATTATGATGGATTTGGTTGTAAATCACACATCTGACGAGCATGTATGGTTTATTGAGAGCCGTAAGAGCCTCGACAATCCTTACAGGAATTTTTATATCTGGCGTAAAGGAAAAGATAATGGAGAGGAACCTAATAACTGGGGCTCATGTTTTGGCGGCTCTGCATGGAAGTATGATAAGCAGACAGATATGTATTTTCTTCATTTGTTTTCTACAAAGCAGCCGGATTTAAACTGGGACAATCCGGATGTGCGCGAGCATGTATTTAACATGATGAATTGGTGGTGTAAAAAAGGTATAGACGGCTTTAGAATGGATGTCATAAGTCTCATATCGAAGCGTGAGGGGCTTCCGGATGGACCGGTTGGAGAGAATGGTTATGGTGACAGCGGATGTGCCAATGGACCTCATGTACATGAATATCTCAGAGAAATGAATAAGAAGGTTTTATCAAAATATGACCTTATCACAGTTGGCGAGGCGGCAGGTGTGACTGTTGAGGAAGCAAAAAAATATGCCAATTCGGATGATAGTGAACTTAACATGGTATTCCAGTTTGAGCATGTAGGTGAAGGAAAGAATGATACACATCGCTTTGGCAAGTGGGATGGGCATAAGATGCCTCTTCCAGAGTGGAAGGAAACTTTATCGAAGTGGCAGACAGCACTTGAAGGCAAGGCTTGGAATAGTCTGTATCTTTCTAACCATGATCAGCCGCGTTCGGTTTCTAAGTTCGGAAATGACAGTGATGAGTATCGTGAAATATCAGCCAAGCTTTTAGCAACCTGTCTTCATATGATGCAGGGTACACCTTATGTGTATCAAGGTGAGGAGCTTGGAATGTGCAATGCATATTTTGATAAATTATCTGATTATCGCGATATCGAGAGTATAAATGCATATAATGAGCTCACTGGCAAGTGTGGTGTGTCACATGATGAGATGATTGGTTATTTAAAAAGAGTGAGCAGAGACAATGCAAGGACACCAATGCAGTGGGATGACAGTAAAAATGCAGGTTTTACAGAAGGAACTGCGTGGATTAAAGTTAATGAAAATTACAGATATGTTAATGCTGCCAGTCAGATTAAGAATCCTGATTCAGTGTTTTCTTACTATAAAAAACTTATACAGCTTCGACATGAAAATGATATCATAGTGTATGGAACATACAACCTTCTTTTACCAGAAAGCGATGAGCTTTTTGTATATACGAGAACACTTGGAGATGAGAGACTGATGGTTATATGCAATTTTACTGACAGGGATGTATGTATTGACAGAAGTGTTGTAGAACAGATACCTGACGATGCACAGCTTATTATTGCAAATTATGAATGTGCTGATAAGATATCAAAAATGCGTCCTTATGAAGCCAGAGTATACAAATATGTTTATTAGTAATGGAGAAAAATATGTTTAGAAAAATGAGAAGATTCAAGCAGGAATTAAGCCATGAAGAATGTGTAAGAATTTTGAAGGAACAAAAAAGAGGAGTGCTGTCACTTTTGGGAGATGATGGTTATCCATACGGTATCCCGATTGATTATTGGTACAGCGAAGAGGAGAATAAATTATATTTCCACGGTGCGAGTGAAGGTCATAAGATGGATGCAATCAGAAATTGTGATAAAGCATCCTTCTGTGTCTATGATGACGGTTACAGAAAAGACAGCGAATGGGCGTTAAATATCAGCAGCGTCATTGTGTTTGGCAGAATGGCTGTTGTGGATAACAGGGACAAGATTTTGGAGGTATGCACGAATTTGTGCCTTAAATTCACGGATGATAAGGAATACATAGAGCAGGAGATAAAACGCTCCGGCAGCAGAGTGTGCTGCCTTGCGCTAAGTGTGGAGCATATGACAGGTAAGCTTGTAAATGAATCGTGATGGTTCCTTATATACAGAGATAAAAACAAGAAAAATTATAGAAATATCTATTTTGGAGAAGACTATGAAAAAAATAACTAACAATCCATCAAAAGCAAAGAATCTGGCAAAGAAAGGCAAATACGATTCCAAGAATATATATAAGTCCGGAAATAAGAATAATAAAAATAATCCTGTTTTGGCTAAAGCAGCTTCAGACAAAGGAAAACCAGAAGAAAAAAAGAAGCAGACAGCATCAAAGCCAAAGGAGGGAAGCTTCCTATATCTGCTTCCGGAAGATATAAGTGCAAAAAAACTTCACGATGCACTTGGCTTTTTAAATGCAAAGCAGCTTGAAGTCTGGACGGAGCTTAATCTTTTTGAAGTGACAGCTGATGAAGGAACAATCACATTTGAAGATATGAGGGAAAGCCTGAGCGAAGAGGACGTTAGGATGCTTGATGGCCTTGGATTTAAGAAGGTGTATGCAGCTGACTATTATCTGGGAGATAAGAGTCTTCTTCATAAGATTATGGAGACATTTATTTCTGATTTCGGTGGTAAAATCGGTTCTGATACGGAAGATTTCAGGCCTTTTATGGAGATAAAAGAAATTTAGAATGTCAGTATGACATATTTGTACAAAATATGTCCATAAGAATATTGTACCGATATGTCTATAAGAATATCGGAAAAGAAGCATGATCATGTCATAAAAGTGTTATGGATATTATAAATTAACCTGGATAATAAATAATGGAAGGATAGACCTGTGATAAGAATAAACCAGTTAAAAATTACACCGGAGGTTTCATTAAATGCAAAGCAGCTTGATGCAGCGCTTAAGGGAAAGATTTCCAAAGCATTGAGGCTTAAGGGTGACAGTTTTTCATATAAAATAGTCAAGAAGTCTATTGATTCAAGGCATAAACCTGATATTTTTATTGTGTATTCGGTTGATGTCGCTATATACGGCGCAAACAAAAAAGTAGTCGATTCAGCGTATGAAGAAAAAATAGTCAGGAAAGTTAACAATAATAATATTATGTTAAGTAAAACGATTAAATACCAAGAGCCGGAGTCGATGAGAGACAAGAATGGCAGCAGACCTGTCATAGTCGGATTCGGGCCTGCCGGAATGTTCTGTGCGCTAATGCTTGCGCGTGCCGGCTACAGACCGGTTGTTGTTGAGCGCGGTGAAGCAGTCGAGGACAGAATGAAGTCGGTTGATTCATTCTGGAATGGAGGAAAGCTTAATCCGGAATCTAACGCACAGTTCGGAGAAGGAGGCGCGGGAACCTTTTCCGATGGAAAGCTGAACACGCAGGTCAAGGAGGTGTATGGGCGTATCAGCAAGGTCCTTGAAATTTTTGTGGAGCATGGAGCCGATGAAAGCATAACATATGATGCAAAGCCGCATATAGGTACGGACCGCCTTGTAGATATCGTGCGAAGCATAAGAAAAGAAATTGAGAGCCTTGGCGGAGAAGTCCGCTTTAACACGAAGCTTGTTGATATGGATGTGGAAGAGCTTGCATCCGGTGGGCTTACAAAGGAGAATGGAACAGATAAGAGAATTAAAGGAATTATGCTTGAAAGCCTCGGAAACAGAGAATTTATTCCATGTGACTGTCTTGTGTTAGCGATAGGACACAGTGCAAGAGACACTTTTTATATGCTTAAGGATAAGCTTAATATGGAACAGAAAGCGTTTGCAGTAGGTTTAAGAATAGAGCATAAGCAGGAGCTGATAAATATTCATGAGTTCGGCAATGGAAAATATAAGAACTATATGCCTGCAAGCTATAAGCTGACGCACAAGGCTTCTAACGGACGTGGTGTGTATTCATTCTGCATGTGTCCGGGAGGATATGTTGTGAATGCTTCCTCGGAGGAAGGAATGCTTGCGGTCAATGGCATGAGTTACTCAAAGCGTGACAGTGAAAATGCCAATTCCGCACTTATTGTTACCGTTAATCGTGACGATTTTGGCTCTGACGATGTGCTTGCCGGAATAGAATACCAGAGAAAGCTTGAGAAAAAGGCCTATGAGCTTGGCAGCAGAAAAGTTCCTGTTCAGCGTTTTGGAGATTTCAGGGAGAATAAAATCACTACAGAAAATGCTTTGATTAATAATTCAATCAAGCCATGTATCAAGGGTGGATATAAGTCTGCCAATCTGAGGGAGCTTCTGCCTGACAGCCTATGTGATGCGCTTATAGAGGGTGTTTTAAGCTTCGACAGGCAGATACCCGGATATGCAGACCCGGATGCGGTTTTTGCCGGGGTTGAGTCAAGAACTTCGTCACCTGTGCGCATAAACAGAGATGATAAACTGCAGGCATTGGGAATAAAAGGCATCTATCCGTGTGGAGAAGGAGCTGGCTATGCGGGCGGCATCACATCCGCAGCAGTGGATGGAATAAAAGTGTATGAAGCTATAGCAGCTAATGTGTGACGGAGTTATGGGGAATAACTTGTGCCGTTGCAGGCAGAAGTTAACAGATGAACTTGTGGCATAAACAAGCTGTATTTAAATTAGAAGAAATATGTTATAATCTGCAAAATATCTGAATTTACAGATTTGTGTGGATAGTAAATTTATCAGATAAATAGATATGTTAAATCTATGACGAATTAATTTGAGTATAAGGAGTGAAGACATGGACAGAAGAGATAAGAATAACTATTATCTGGATATTGCAGAGGCTGTTTCGCAGAGAGGAACCTGCCTTAGAAAACATTATGGTGCGGTTATTGTAAAGAATGACGAGATTATCTCAACAGGATATGTCGGAGCCCCAAGAGGACGAAAGAACTGCTCCGACCTTAATTACTGCATCAGACAGAAGCTTGATATACCGCGTGGAGAACGCTATGAGATGTGCAGGAGTGTGCATGCGGAAGCGAATGCCATTATAAGTGCATCAAGAGAATCAATGCTTGGCAGTACCATATATCTTGTAGGGATTGACATGGAAAAGGGCGGCTATGTGGAGAACGGAAACTGCTGTTCCATGTGCAAGAGAATGATTTTAAATGCAGGTATTGCAACAGTTATAATCCGCGATGACAGTGAGAATTTCAGAGTTATCGATACTAAGGACTGGATTGATGAGGATGACAGTCTTACAGGGGATTTCGGCTATTAATGGTATGCGATTTTATGAAGGAAGCCATTGGTTGTCAATGCCGTAGAATTTTAGAGGGAGATGTTTATATGACAGATGAGGCATTCGAAAAAAAAGATGAGAAGAATGCGGTAAGAAAGCAGATGAAGCTGCGGCGCGCAGGAATGACACGCGAGGACAGGTTTGACAAGTCAATGAAGATCTTTGAGCAGCTTATAACTGTTCCGGAATTCAAACGTGCTGACAAGGTATATACTTATGTAAGCATTGACAATGAGATTGATACTATAATGCTTATAGATTACAGCTTAAGTCTTGACAAGCGTGTATTTGTTCCAAAAGTGACAGGCAAAGATATGGAATTTTATGAGATAAGCGACATATCAGAGCTGAGTCCGGGCTATATGGGAATATATGAGCCGGATGTCAATGGCAAAGAGCCGGATTTTTCAAGAATGGGTTTCATGTGCATGCCGGGACTTGCATTTGACAAGAACTTTAACCGCATAGGCTATGGCGGTGGTTTCTATGACAGGTATCTGTCCGAAAAAAACAAGCTCTATAAGGCTGCTCTTGCATATGAAAGTCAGGTTTTAGAGCATATACCGGCAGAGGATAGTGATGTAAAACCCGACATGATTGTGACAGAGGAAAGCATATATAGAAATCTGGATTATTAAATAGAGTAAAAGATACTGTGATTTATATTGCTAATTAATATTATTAACAGCCGGCAGGCGGCAGAATGGAGATTAAGGGTTGATATGATGACAGATATATTAACAATGGGAAAGAACGCCCGTACAGCGTCAAGAAGTCTTGGAAAGCTTGGAACAAATAAGAAAAATGAAGTGCTGATGGCGGTTGCCGATGCAATAAGAGCTAATGCTGACTACATTTTAGAAGAGAACCAAAAGGATGTAGAGCAGGGAAGAGCTGACGGAATGAAGAGTGGGTTATTAGACAGACTCACGCTAACCAAAACAAGGATTGATGGCATGGCAGATGGTGTGTGTCAGGTGGCAGGATTAGATGACCCTATCGGTGAAGTTCTTTCCATGAAAAAGCGTCCGAATGGCTTGCTTATCGGCAAAAAACGTGTTCCATTCGGCGTTATAGCTGTTATCTATGAATCCAGACCGAATGTGACACTTGATACATTCGGCTTATGCTTTAAGACAGGAAATGCAGTCATATTAAAAGGCGGAAGTGATGCAATCAATTCCAATGTCGCTATAGCCAAAGTTATAAGAGACGCATTGAGTTCATGCGGAATAGATGAGAATGCATTGCAGCTTATTGCTTCAACCGACAGAGAGTGCGTAAAAGAGCTTCTTACGATGAACGAGTATGTGGATGTCGTTATCCCAAGAGGCGGAAGAGGACTTATACAGTTCGTTGTAAAGAATGCTACTGTGCCTGTGATTGAGACAGGAACCGGCAACTGCCATATATATGTGGATGAGAGTGCTGATTTTGACATGGCACTTAGGATTATCGAGAATGCCAAGACGCAGAGGGTCGGTGTGTGCAATGCATGTGAGTCACTTGTTGTACATAAAAATATAGCTAAAGCATTCATTCCAAGGCTTGTGGAAATGTTAAAAGAACACAATGTCGAGATAAGAGGTGATGAGTATTCGTGTGGCATTGACACATATATAGTTCCGGCGGAAGCACAGGATTATGCCACAGAATACCTTGACTATATAATATCTCTCAAGACTGTAGATACGCTTGATGAGGCGATAAATCATATCAATGCCAACAATACAGGTCATTCTGAGTCAATAATCACTAACAATTATGAAAATTCACAGAGATTTTTAGATGAGATTGATGCAGCGTGTGTATATGTCAATGCGTCGACAAGGTTTACTGACGGAAATGAGTTCGGCTTCGGTGCCGAGATAGGGATAAGCACACAGAAGCTTCACGCAAGAGGGCCTATGGGAATAAATGAACTTACAACAACAAAATACATTATATATGGTGACGGACAAATACGAGAGTAAGTAAAATCAGTTTAGGGGAAACATCTGCGGATATTTCCCCTTTATTCTGCTTAAAAAGCAGTTGACAAGGTATCATATGTTGAAATAATCTTATAAGGTACGTTTGACAAGCCTTATAAAAAAGGTGTATATTAAAATGATTGCAGATATAAAGGAGATAAGAATGTCAGATATAGATTATGAATTATTAGAGAAGATGAAAAATGAGCCGAACTACGAAGTAGCACGCCAGTATTACTTCATAGGAAAGTGCCGTGAGCATGTTAAGGCGTTGTCGGAGAAGCTTGGCAGAGAATTGACTATGTGTACGGTTACTTTCGGGTGTCAGATGAATGCCAGGGATTCTGAAAAGCTTTCCGGTATCCTAAAAGATATCGGATTTGTCGAGACGGATTCTGAGAATGCCGATTTTGTCATATATAATACATGCACTGTCCGAGAGAATGCTAATAATAAGGTATATGGCCATCTTGGAGTACTTGGAAATTATAAAAAGAAGAACCCTAATATGATGATAGCTCTCTGCGGCTGTATGATGCAGGAGCCACAGGTGGTTGAGAAACTCAAGGAGTCATACAGATTTATAGATATTATATTCGGAACACATAATCTTTACAGACTTGCAGAGCTTATTTATAACCGCATTGAAAGCGGAAAGATGGTTGTCGAGGTGCTAAAGGACAGCACAGAGATTGTCGAGGAGCTTCCTGTTGACAGAAAGTATTCATTTAAGTCCGGTGTCAATATTATGTTCGGCTGCAATAATTTCTGCAGCTACTGCATAGTTCCTTATGTTAGAGGAAGAGAAAAGAGCAGAGAGCCGAAGGATATTGTATGTGAGATTGAGAAGCTTGTGGCTGACGGAGTGAAGGAGGTCATGCTTCTTGGACAGAATGTCAATTCCTACGGAAAGAATCTTGAAACTCCGGTATCGTTTGCAGAGCTTCTTAAGATGATTGAAGGAATTGATGGTCTAGAGCGCATCCGTTTTATGACATCACACCCGAAGGATTTGTCAGATGAGCTTATTGATGTTATGGCACATTCTACTAAGATTTGCAGACATTTCCACCTTCCATTGCAGTCAGGAAGCGACAGAATCTTAAAAGTCATGAACCGCCATTACACTAAAGAGCGCTACCTGTCACTTGTTGACAAGCTTAAGACTGCTATGCCTGATATTTCTATCACAACGGATATTATAGTTGGATTTCCGGGCGAAACGGAGGAAGATTTCCTTGAGACTCTCGATGTAGTCCGTAAGTCGGGATATGACAGTGCATACACATTCATATATTCTAAGAGAACAGGTACACCTGCTGCCGCAATGGATGACCAGATTGATGAGGCGGTTGTAAAAAACAGATTTGACAGGCTGCTTGCGACAGTGAACGAGATATCGCATGAGCTTTCATACAGGTTCGAAGGCAGGGATATGGATGTCCTTGTTGAAGGTGTAAATGACCATGACAGCACACTTATGACAGGAAGAATGGGCAATAATATGCTTGTTCATTTTCCTGGAGATGAATCCTTAATCGGACAGATTGTGAAGGTTCATTTAGACAAATCCAAGGGCTTTTATTATATGGGAACGATGCTTTAAAAAGCCGGATTTTCAGAGATATTTTATAAAAAGAGAAACAGGAAACGAGTATGAAATAAGCTATACGCTTTTTCTACGGAATGGAGATAAAAATGCCAACATATTCACCTATGATGCAGAAGTACCTAGAAACCAAGGAGCAGTATAAGGACTGTGTACTTTTTTACAGATTAGGAGATTTTTATGAGATGTTCTTTGAGGATGCCGTAATGGTGTCAAAAGAACTAGAACTTACGCTTACAGGCAAAGACTGCGGACAGGAGGAGCGTGCTCCTATGTGCGGCATTCCGTACCATGCAGCGGAAAATTATATAAACAGGCTTGTAGCTAACGGACATAAGGTCGCAATCTGCGAGCAGGTTGAAGATCCGAAGCTTGCAAAGGGTCTTGTAAAAAGAGAAGTTATCCGTATAGTTACGCCGGGTACTAATTTTAATCCTTCAGCGTTAGAGGAAGGAAAAAATAACTATATAATGTGTATTGTATATATGAGCAACATGCTTGGAATCTCCGTCTCAGATATCACAACAGGGGAATACCTGGTAACAGAGGTTCGCTCATCAAGGGAGCTTTTTGATGAGATTAATAAGTTCTCGCCATCGGAGATAATATGCAATGAAGCATTTATGATGAGCGGAATATCGCTTGATGCTGTGAAAGACAGACTTAACATTACAGTTTCAGCCTTAGAGCCGTATTACTTTGATGATGAGCTCTCAAGGCGGCTGCTGCTTGAACATTTTAAGGCAGCAGACATGACAGGTCTTGGACTTTCGGATTATTCCATAGGCTCTGTAGCAGCAGGAGCCCTTCTGCAATATCTTTATGAGACACAGAAAAGCTCACTTCCGCATCTTACACATATTACTCCGTATGCTGTAGGAAAGTATATGATTGTTGACAGTTCCACAAGACGCAATCTTGAGCTTACGGAGACACTGCGCGAAAAGCAGAAAAAGGGTTCACTCTTATGGGTGCTTGATAAGACCAAGACAGCGATGGGAGCAAGAAAACTAAGACAGATGATAGAGCAGCCGCTTGTAGTGGCAGAGGATATTGTGCGCCGTCAGGAGGTAGTAGCATATCTTAAGAATGATGTCATAACAAGGGAAGAGTTAAGAGAATATCTAAATCCTGTGTATGACCTTGAACGACTTATAGGAAGAATAAGCACTAAGTCTGCAAATCCGAGAGATATGATTGCCCTTAAAAGTTCACTCTCCATGCTTCCTCATATAAAATATCTTATAAGAGAGTGCAATGTGCCTCTTTTACATGAATTACATGACGAGATTGATGAGCTTGAAGATGTGTGCTCACTAATTGAAAGGGCAATAGTGGATGAGCCTCCGATTGCAATAAAGGATGGCGGACTTATAAAGGAAGGCTTCAATGAAGAGATAGACAAGTTAAGGACTGCCAAGACGGAGGGAAAGAGCTGGCTTGCACAGCTTGAAGCGGATGAGCGTGAACGGACAGGAATAAAGAACCTAAGAATCAAGTATAACAAAGTTTTCGGTTATTATATAGAGGTACCGAATTCCTTCAAGGGAAGTGTTCCGGAAGACTATATAAGAAAGCAGACACTCACAAATGCGGAAAGATATTCCACGCCTAAGCTTAAGGAATTAGAGGATATCATATTAAATGCTGAGGACAAGCTTTTCTCACTTGAATATGATGTGTTTGCGGATGTGAGAGAGAAGATATCAGGTGAGGTTGTAAGGATACAGAAGACTGCGGGTGCTGTTGCACAGCTTGACGTTTTTGCATCCCTTGCAGCTGTTGCTGATCAGAATGACTATGTGTGTCCGAAGATTAACAGCAAGGGAGTTATCGATATCAAGGACGGAAGACACCCTGTTGTAGAGAGAATGATATCCAACAATATGTTTATCCCGAATGATACATATCTAGATAACAACAAAAAGAGAGTGTCAATAATAACAGGACCGAATATGGCAGGTAAGTCCACCTATATGAGGCAGGCGGCTCTTATCGTGCTGATGGCTCAGATTGGCTCGTTTGTTCCGGCAAAATCAGCCGATATAGGGCTTGTTGACAGGATATTTACGCGAGTTGGAGCATCTGATGACCTTGCAAGCGGACAGAGTACATTTATGGTTGAGATGAATGAAGTTGCCAATATATTGAGGAATGCGACATCTAACAGCCTCTTAGTGTTAGACGAGATAGGGCGCGGAACAAGCACCTTTGATGGACTTAGCATTGCATGGTCGGTAGTTGAGCATATAAGCAATCCTAAGCTTCTCGGAGCTAAGACTTTGTTTGCAACGCATTATCATGAGCTCACCGAGCTTGAAGGCACTATTGATTCGGTCAACAATTACTGCATAGCTGTCAAGGAACAGGGCGATGACATTGTTTTTCTCAGAAAAATCGTTGCCGGAGGAGCAGATAAGAGCTATGGTATCCAGGTTGCGAAGCTTGCAGGTGTGCCGGACAGCGTCATAAACCGCGCAAAGGAAATTTTGGCAGACCTTGTTGATGCAGATATATCAGCAAAAGCGAAGGAAATCGCCAAGCTTGGAGCCGGCAGTGCAAAGGCAAAGAAAAAACTGCAAAAGCCGGATGATGTTGACCTTGAACAGATGACCTTGTTTGATGCCGTAAAGGATGACGATATCATAGAAGAGTTAAAAAATATTGACCTTGGCAATCTGACGCCTATAGAGGCTCTTAACACATTGTATAAGCTTCAGAATAAGGTGAAGAACAGGTGGAGCTGTTAATTTTGGTACAGATTAAGATGATAAGAGCTTTTTCTTAGCTTGACAGAAAGGAAGAATATGGCGCAGATAAGAGTATTAGACCAGAGCACAATCAATAAAATAGCGGCCGGAGAAGTGATAGAAAGACCTTCCTCGGTAGTCAAAGAGCTTGTTGAAAATGCCATTGATGCAGGTGCATCAGCCGTCACAATTGAGATAAAGGACGGTGGCTGTTCATTTATCAGAATAACCGACAATGGAAGCGGAATTCCTAAGGATCAGATACAGCTGGCATTTTTGCGCCATTCCACAAGTAAGATTAAGTCGGTTGAGGATCTGCTTACAATCTCGTCTCTTGGATTCAGAGGTGAAGCTCTGTCAAGTATCGCAGCTGTCTCACAGGTGGAGCTTATAACCAAAACGTCCGATGGACTCACAGGAAGCAGGTACCTGATAGACGGAGGCAGGGAAAAGAGCATTGAGGAGATAGGTGCTCCTAATGGAACGACTTTTCTTGTGAGAAATCTTTTTTATAATACTCCTGCCCGCAGGAAGTTTTTAAAGACCGGAGTGACGGAGGGAAATTATATAAGTGACCTTGTAGAAAAGCTTGCATTATCACACCCGGAAATATCCTTCAGATTTATAAGCGGTGGGCAGAACAAGCTCTACACTTCAGGAAACGGAATGCTTAAGGATGTCATATATGGAGTATACGGACGTGATATCACGGCCGGACTTATACCACTTGAATATGAATGTGATTTGTTCAAGGTTGATGGATTTATAGGCAGGCCTGCCATGAACAGAGGAAACAGGGCACTTGAGAATTATTATATAAATGGACGTTATATTAAGAGCAGTATTATTTCAAAGGCTATTGAGGATGCATATGCCGGCTATTCAATGTCTAAGAAATATCCTTTTACTTCCCTTCATTTTCACATTGACTCCGATACCATAGACATAAATGTCCACCCAACTAAGATGGAACTGCGATTTTCAGACGGTGAGAGGATATATAAGGAGCTCTATAAGGCAGTGCATGAAGCCATAATGCATAGGGATGTCATCCCACAGGTGAAGCTTGATGATAGGAAAAAGCCGGTTGAAGAAACGCAAAAACCGCCTGCCATATCTGAAAGCGATAATAAGCCTGAACGTGATAACAAGCCCGAAACAAAAAATGCCGCGCAGCCAGCACCTGCCGAACCGAGTATTTCCATACATGAGAACCAGCCGGCAAAAGTAAAAGAAAATAAGATTCCCGAACCGTTTGAGACAAGGAGAATGGCTTTTGCGGCAGAGAATAAATATAACAGCATTCCTCCTGCGAGCGGAGCTATTTTAAAGGAACACAGGACGGAATATAAGCCACAGCCATTTTCTGCATCCGGAAACAATAAGGTGGAAAATATGGAGCCGGCTCCGGCAGCCGTTCCGACGCAGCTTAGCATTTTTGAGGAGGACAAGAAGCTTCTCGATGAGAAAAATCTTGCTGACCATAAGGTTATAGGTCAGCTTTTTGATACTTACTGGCTTATCGAATTTGATCAGAAGCTGTTCATAATGGATCAGCACGCAGCTCATGAGAAGGTTTTGTATGAGCGTTTTATGAAGCGCGTAAGTGAAGGAAAGCCTGCATCACAGCAGCTTATGCCGCCGCAGATAATAACTCTGACACTTGCGGCAGGGCAGGTATTAAAAGATAGTCTTGATACAATAGTCAACATGGGATTTGAGATAGAGAGCTTTGGCGGCAATGAATATGTGGTTCGTGCCGTTCCTATAGAGCTTTATGGCGCATCCGGCAAGGATATGATTATGGAGATTATTGATGATCTTATGGAAAATCCGGGAAAGGTTTCTAACGAGACAATAAAGGGAAGGATTGCAACCATGGCATGTAAGGCAGCAGTAAAAGGAAACAACCGCTTGCAGCCTGCGGAAGTGAGAGAACTTGTAAGTGAGCTTATGACTCTTGATAATCCATACAACTGTCCGCATGGAAGACCTACGATGATATCAATATCAAAATATGAGCTGGAGAAGAAGTTTAAAAGAATTGTATGAGCTGGATGCTGAAAGGTATAATTTATGAAGAATAAAATTATAATTCTGACAGGACCTACAGCTGTGGGCAAGACAGATTTGTCCATAAGACTTGCTAAGGCTGTCAACGGAGAGATAATAAGCGCTGATTCAATGCAGGTTTACAGGCGTATGGATATCGGTACAGCGAAGATAAGACCGGATGAGATGTGTGGTGTGCGGCATCATCTTATAGATATATTAGAACCGACAGAGAGCTTTAACGCATTTCTTTTTAAAGAGTATGCGCTTGAGGCTGCAAATGAAGTATGGCATCGCGGCAATATACCGATTATTGTCGGAGGAACAGGATTTTATATCCAGACACTTCTGTATGATATTGAGTTTGCACAAGGTGATGAGAATGATGGCATCAGGGATGAGCTGAACAGGTTGTACGAAGAGAATGGTACATCCTACATGCATGATATGCTTGAAGAGATTGACCCGGCTTATGCTATGGAGGTTCATGAAAATAATGTTAAAAAGGTAATTCGTGCGATAGAATTCTTTAGGCAGACCGGAAAAAGGATGTCAGAACACAACGAAAAGCAGCGTGAGCGCACATCGCCGTATAACTTCGAGTACTTTGTACTTAATGATGACAGGGCAGTGCTCTATGAACGCATTGATAAGCGTATAGATAAGATGATAGAAGATGGACTTATAGATGAAGTTAAGGCTCTTCTTAAGGAAGGTGCCGACAGAAACAGCGTCTCGATGCAAGGGCTTGGATATAAGGAGATAGCAGCATATCTTGCAGGTGAGATAAGCCTTGAGAATGCGGTATATATTCTTAAGCGAGATACAAGACATTTTGCAAAACGCCAGCTTACATGGTTCAGGCGTGAGAAGGATGTCAATTTTGTGGAGCTTGATAAACTAGGCAGCCGTGATGCGGCCTTTGAGTATATGCTTAATGCACTGAAGGATAAGCAGATTATTTAGCAGAATGAGACATAAGTTTGAAAGTAAAACTTTCAAGCTGCGTATTGATGGCAGTTTTGTAAGCGATGCTTACAGTATGCAGGAGGAGAAAAATGAGTATCACAGATGAAATTTATGAAATGTACCGTGAGATGGGAATATGCAGCGAAGTATTAGATTATGGAATGCGTGCTGAGAAAAAGCTTACGGAGCGTTTTGAGAAGATAGACAGAGTAGCTGAGTATAACCAGCTTAAGGTGTTAAAGGCAATGCAGAAAAACCATGTGAGTGAGGCTCATTTTGGTTCAAGCACAGGATATGGCTATACGGATATGGGAAGAGATACACTTGAACAGGTTTATGCGGATGTATTCCATACGCAGACGGCACTTGTGCGTCCACAGATTACATGCGGAACACATGCGCTTACAATCGCACTTGCCGGTAATTTAAGACCGGGAGACGAGTTATTATCACCTGTAGGCAAGCCGTATGATACTCTTCAGGGAATAATAGGCATGAGAGAGTGTCCAGGTTCTCTTGCAGAGTATGGAATAAGCTACAGACAGGTTGACCTGCTGCCTGACGGAAGCTTTGATTTTGACGGAATTAAGGCTGCAATAAATGAAAAGACAAAGCTTGTCACAATACAGCGTTCTAAGGGCTATGACAGCAGGCCGACTCTTTCTGTCGAGAGAATAGGGCAGCTCATAAGCTTTATAAAGAGCATAAAGCCTGAGGTTATCTGTATGGTAGATAACTGCTACGGAGAATTTGTTGAGACTATTGAGCCGTCAGATGTAGGTGCGGATATGGTCGTAGGTTCCCTTATCAAAAATCCGGGCGGCGGACTTGCACCTATCGGAGGATACATTGCAGGCAAGGAAGAATATGTAAATCAGGCTGCATACCGCCTTACAGCTCCCGGACTCGGAAAAGAATTAGGTGCGACGCTTGGCGTAAATCAGGCATTTTATCAGGGATTTTTCCTTGCACCGACTGTCACGGCAGGAGCGTTAAAGGGGGCTATATACGCTGCGAATCTCTATGAAAATCTCGGTTATAAAGTTATTCCCGACGGAAAGGAAGAACGTTTTGATATAATTCAGGCTGTTGAGATGGGAACAGCAGATGGACTTATCGCTTTCTGCGAGGGAATTCAGGCAGCAGCACCTGTTGACAGCTTTGCAGTACCTGAGCCTTGGGATATGCCGGGATATGATTCGCAGGTAATCATGGCAGCGGGAGCATTTATCTCAGGAGCTTCTATAGAGCTTAGCGCTGACGGACCGCTTCGTGAGCCTTATACTGCTTTCTTTCAGGGAGGTCTTACATGGAATCACGCCCGCTTTGGAATATTGAAGAGCCTTCAGCAGCTTGTCGATAAAGGAATTGTAAAAATTTCCGATTTGTGCTAAATTTGTCATGTGGGGATACCATTTTACCGCTTGGAGGTAAATATGGAATCAGATAAGCAGCTAAATGAGAACTATGAAATCATGCTTCCTTATGAAAAGAGTGCGACATATGGCTTTGAGAGCCTGAGTGATGAAGAATTGCTTGCGATAATCATAAGAAGCGGCACGAAAAATTACAGTTGTATGGATGCGGCAGCGGCTCTTGTCAGACATATGAATGGTCAGGGCATTGTCGGATTACAGAAGCTTTCAGTAAAAGAGCTTTCTAAACTGCCGGGAATAGGTAAAGTCAAAGCGGTGCAGCTAAAGTCTATATGTGAACTTTCGAGGCGGATGGCAAGCAGGCGCAGAGCACAAAGACCATGTTTTGATTCGGCAGTAAATGTTGTCGATTATCTCATGGAGGATATGCGTCATTTAGAGCAGGAACAGCTAAGACTTCTGCTGCTTGACACTAAATGTCTGCTCGTTCATGAAAAGATTATGAGCATAGGTACTGCAAATAGTACAATCATGTCTCCGAGAGAGATATGCAGGGAGGCACTTTTAAAGGACTGCACAGGATTTATTCTGGTACATAACCATCCGACAGGGGATCCGACACCAAGCCGTGATGACATTGTATCGACAAAGAGAATAAAGAATGCAGCCGATTTAATTGGAATTTCACTGATTGACCACATAATTATTGGTGATAATACATATATCAGTATGAATGACAGCGGGCTGATATAAAAAGGCGCATATGCGCAGAAAATGGAGGACAGGTATGGCTAGAAGCATTTTTGGCCTTGATATAGGTACCAGCAACATTAAAATTTATTGCAGTGAGAGAGATGAGATTCTCAACGAGAAAAATATAATTGCAATAGCAAATAAAAAGGAAGTATTTGCAGTTGGCGATGAGGCATATGATATGCATGAGAAGGCTCCGGCATCAATTCAGGTTACTTTTCCTGTAAAATACGGAGTTATTGCTGACTTTGCCAATATGCAGATACTTGTGACGGAGTTTATAAAGAAGCTTAGCAAGGGCGGCAAGATTATGCCGGCTGATTATTATATTGCTATACCTACAGAGATAACAGAGGTTGAGAAGAGAGCATTTTTAGAGCTTATAAGAGATTCTAAGATAAAGGCAAGAAAGGTTATGGTCATCAATAAGCCTGTTGCCGATGCTGTAGGCTCAGGTGTCGATGTAAACGGTGCTAAGGGAGTTATGGTTGTCAATATCGGTGCTGACACAACTGAAATTTCCGTCATGAGTCTTGGCGGAATAGTAATAAGCCGTGCCGTAAAGTTTGGCGGAAACAAGCTTGATGAGCAGATTATCGGTGCAGTAAGGAAGAAATACAATCTTGTAATAGGAGCAAAGACTGCCGAATATATCAAGATTCAGCTTGGAAGTGCAACACCTGTTGATGAGCAGTTTGTAAGTGTGTACGGAAGAGACCTTGTCACAGGACTGCCTATGGCAAAAAGAATTTCATCAACTGTTATCTATGAATGCCTGATTGACTTTATACATTCTATAGTTGATTCAATAAAGATGATACTTGAGAGAACTCCGCCGGAGCTTGCTTCCGACATTATCGATACAGGCATACATCTCACAGGAGGCTCGTCAGGTATAAGACATCTTGCGGATCTTATCAATAGTGAAACTGATTTGAACGTAGTAATTTCGGATGACCCTGCTAAGAGTGTAGTAAGGGGTATAAAGGCAATAATTGAGGATCCGGCATATACGGAGATTGCGTCTATCCCTAAAGAAAAGGTATATGAATAAAAAAGAGGAGTATTATGGATAAGAAACCGCAATTACATGTTTCACAAAAATTTATGCTTACAGTACTTACCGTGTTATGTCTTGCCCTGATTGCAGTATCCTTTTTTACGGATAAGCTCACCTCGCCGGTGCAGAATGCTTTATCATATGTGATTGGACCGCTTCAGAAGGGAATTAACGGAATGGGACTCTGGCTTACCGACAGGGCAGACTACTTTGCAACCATTGATGAGCTGAGAACCCAGAATGAGGAGTTAAGAGCAGAGCTTGATGATATCAAGGAAAAAAATCTGGTTCTTGTACAGGATCAGATAGAACTGAATAATCTTAGAGAGCTATACGCACTTGATAATAAGATACCGGGATATGAAAAGCTTGCTGCACGAGTCATAGGTAAAAGCTCAGGAAACTGGTTTTCTACATTCACTATAGATAAGGGCAGCAAGGACGGAATACTTGTAGATATGAATGTCATATGCGGAAACGGGCTTGTTGGTATAGTTACCGGAGTGACGGATAACACCGCGACAGTAAGAAGCATTATAGATGGAAGCAGCAATGTTACAGGAATGCTTGTCACATCATCTGACACATGTAATATACGAGGCGATTTAGAGCTTATGGACAGCGGTTATGTCCACCTTGAATATCTCCGAAAGGATGTGGAGGTATCTGATGGTGATATGATTGTCACATCCAATATAAGCGATAAATATATTCAAGGTATACTTATCGGATATGTGAAGAACATTACTGAGGATGCTAACAGTCTTACACAGTCAGGGTATTTAGTTCCAGCGGTTGATTTTGAGAGACTCACGGAGGTTCTTGTGATAATGCAGTTGAAGGAAAAATAAATTCAAAGGGTGAATTTGTAAAGAAATGAAGATTGGCTTAAAAAAAGTATTATATTGTATCTTTTCAATTTTAATTACATATGTTTTGCAGGTCAGTGCTTTTGCGTATCTTGAGATTGCCGGGATTAAGCCTAATCTGCTGCTTATGTTGACATGCATTACCGGATTTACGATGGGAGAGCGCATGGGACTTGCAGAAGGATTTTTTGCCGGACTTCTGCTAGACTTGATGGCTGGCGGAAGAGTAGGATTTACAGCGCTTGTCTATATGTATGCGGGAGCATTAAACGGCTTCTTTTATAAGGATTATGTAAAAGAAGAGCTTTTCCTTCCAATGGGTCTTGTGGCACTTAGCACTTTTGTGTACGAATTTTTATATTATGTTTTCTATTTCCTACTGCAGAATAAACTCAGGCTGTCATATTATCTTACCAGAATCATAATACCTGAGGTTATATATACTGTGTTGATAACCCTTTTGGCATATGTTTTTATTTATTTTATAGCCCGGAAGGTAGAGCAGTCGAAAAAGAGGAGGACTGTAACCAGTGCTTAAAGAGGATTTAAAGATAGTATGGGATTATATAAAAAACATTCTGTGTTCAAGGCTTCTGCCGCTTATTGTAATGTCTATAGTACTTTTTGGCATTCTTATATACAAGCTTTTCAATTTACAGATTGTCCATGGCGAGGACTATCAGGTAAATTATGCGCAGAAGACGGAAAAGACGCTGGTGCTTGATAGCACAAGAGGAAATATATATGATGTAAACGGCGAACTTTTGGCATACAATCAGCTTGCATATTCTGTTATTATCGAGGACAGTTCAACAGCTATCAAAAATACAGAGCTTAATGAGATTATCGTGGAAATGTATGATATCATTGAGGAACATGGCGACAGCTATACAATAGATTACCCGATAAGGCTTAACAAGTATGGAAAGTATGAGTTTACCAAGTCGGGAAATACGCTTTTAAGATATCTTAGGGATATATATGGACACAAATACATAAGCCAGCTTACCGATGAGGAGAGAAATGCCACAGCCTCGGATGTAATCGATGTTCTCAAAAGCAAGAAATATTACAATATCGATGATAAATACAGTAATGAAGAAGTATTAGAGATAATATATGTAAGATCCAATCTTGCCGCTCATGCATATCAAAGATATATATCCTTCACTGTTGCAAATAATATATCTGAGGAGACGATGGCTGCAATACTTGAAAATTCAGACAAGCTTGTGGGCGTGACTGTGAAGGATGAATATGTAAGGTGCTACAATTACGGAAAATATATTGCGCATCTTATAGGATACACAGGAAAGGTGTCATCAGATGAGCTTACCGAGCTGCAAAAGATTGACCCTACATATCAGGCGAGTGATGTAGTGGGAAAATCCGGTGTTGAGAAAAGCTATGAGCAGGTTCTCAACGGAACAAAAGGAAGCAGAAAGGTACTTGTTGACAGTTATGGTCGAGTTTTGGAAGTTGTTGACGAAAAAGAACCTGTCACCGGTTCAGATATTTATCTTACAATAGATGTAAAGCTTACACAGAAAATATACGATCTGCTTGAGAGAAGGCTTTCTGAGATTCTTGTTGCGCGTATAGTAAATTCTGATTCCGACCGTGTAGGCTCCGAGGAGGGAGATGCCGTTGTTATACCTGTAAAGGATGTGTATTTTGCATTGTTTGACAATAATACTCTATCCATAGACCAGCTTAAGGAAAATCATGAAGCCGGTGCGGCAGCATCAATATATGCTACATTTGTTGACAGAAGAGAACAGGTTCTATCAGCTATAGAGGATGAACTCTACAATAATTCAACTGTATATTCTGCACTTTCCGATGAGATGCAGGAATACATAAAGAATGTAAGGACAATACTTTTAAACGGCGCTATACTTAACAGCGACATGATAAGTTCAACGGATGAGCTGTCAACAGCGTGGACAAACGGAGAGATAAGCCTTACTGATTATCTGTATAAAGCTATTGCAAATGACTGGGTTAATATATATAATCTAGATGTCAATGATGAGTACCCTACAATGGATGAGGTACTTGACAGTATGTTATCATATGCTATGGAAGAGCTTGATAATGATGATGCGTTTGATAAGCTTGTGATGAAATATCTTGTACAGCGTGGGCAGGTTTCGGGAAGAGAGACATGCCTTCTGCTCATGGAACAGGGCTGTGTGCCTTTTACACAGGATGACTATAATGCAATAGCAAATGGTGCATCTCCTTATGATTATATTATAAACCAGATAAATGAGCTTAATATAACGCCGGCTATGCTGGCACTTGACCCATGTTCCGGTGCCGTAGTCCTTGAAAATTCACAGAACGGAAATATAATTGCCATGGTAACATATCCTAGCTATGATATTAATAATTTTTCCGGTTCGATAGATTCAGACTATTATGCTTCACTGCTTGCGGATAAGTCTACGCCGTTGGTTAACCGTGCGACACAGACAAGGATTGCGCCTGGTTCTACATTTAAGATTGCGACAGCAATAGCAGGACTTATGGAAGGAGTAATTACTCCTAATGAGACCATAACAGATACAGGAATATTTGATAAAGTTAAACCTAATCTTCGCTGTTGGATTTATCCGAAAAATCATGGTTCAATTAATGTTAAGCAGGCTATAGGTGTTTCGTGTAATTATTTCTTCTGCGAAGTCGGTTATAGGCTTGCGACTGAGACGGACGGAAGCCTTAACGCTGACAAAGGTCTTTCCATATTGAAAAAGTATGCTGAAGATCTAGGACTTGCAACCAAGACAGGAATACAGATTTCGGAGGCGGTACCTAATCCGTCAAATGTGTCTGTCATAGCATCTACAATCGGGCAGGGCAATCATGCATATACCGCACTTAACCTTGCAAGATATACGGCAACTATAGGAAATGGCGGTACAGTCTATAATTCAAGTGTTATAAGCAAGGTTGTTGACAGCAATGGGGATGTGTTAGAGCTGGTTGAACCGGTTATTGCAAATCAGGTTGAACTTGACAGTGTAGTGTGGGATTCTGTATACGAAGGCGGACGTAATGTTATTCTCGGAAGTGCTGTCGGTACAGAATTATTTGACAAATATCTTCCGGTTGCGGTTGGAGGAAAATCCGGTACGGCTGAGGAAAATAAAAACAGAGGTTCCCATGCCAACTATATCACATGGGCTCCTTACAACAATGCCGAAGTTGCAGTCTCAGTTATGATACCTAACGGATATGCCGCCGTTAATGCGGGCATTATGTCATTTTATACCTTATCATCCTATTATGATTCATATATTCCTTCACATGTGTATTCGGATGTGAACGGAGCTTTGACTATTGTAGAGTAGAAAATCCCGAAAGGCAGGTTGTGAAGATATTATGGATAATTCAGTAATAATTAAAGGCAATAAACATGGAATAGTTGTAGTAATGGATGAAGGCATACCTTTTGAAGAATTAAAGGAAGCATTAGCTGAGAAATTCCGTTCCGCTTCTAAATTCTTCGACAAAGCGAATATGGCAGTTACATTTGAGGGACGTAAACTTACGCCGGAAGAAGAAAAAGAGGTTCTCAATATTATAGCAGAAAATTCAAGCCTGAATATAATATGTGTTATCGACAATGATAAACTTAGAGATGATTATTACAAAAAAGCTGTTGAGGACAAGCTTGAGGAGCTGTCAAGCCATACAGGACAGTTCTATAAAGGGACTTTAAGAAGCGGCCAGGTCTTAGAATCCGAGAGCAGCATAATTATTCTCGGAGACGTGAATCCGGGTGCAAGAGTTATATCAAAAGGAAATGTAGTTGTGCTCGGATGCCTGAAAGGTCTTGTATTTGCAGGTGCCGGAGGAAATCACGATTCCTTTGTTGTCGCTCTTGAAATGTCACCTATGCAGATTCGCATAGGCGATGTAATTGCAAGAAGCAATGGAACTGTGTCGATTAAGCCGAGTAAAACGGTTGATCCTAAGATAGCATTTGTTGACGATAATAATATATATATTGAAAAGCTTGATAAAAATGTACTTTCAGACATAAGATTGTAAATATTTTCAAAAAAATATTGCAATTATTAGAAAAAACAATCATAATAATATTATTATGATTTTTTCCTGAACAGAGGAGAGAAAAAATGAGTCGCTAGTCGACAGATTGGAGAAATGTATGAGTGAAGTTATCGTTGTCACCAGTGGTAAGGGTGGCGTTGGTAAGACAACTACAACAGCTAATGTAGGCACTGGTCTTGCAAAACTTAATAAGAAGGTTGTTTTAATTGATACAGATATAGGACTCCGTAACCTTGATGTTGTTATGGGACTCGAAAATAGAATAGTTTATAACCTCGTTGATGTAATAGAAGGGAATTGCAGATATAAGCAGGCTCTTATCAAGGATAAGAGATATCCTAACCTTTATCTTCTGCCATCGGCTCAGACAAGAGATAAGACAAGCGTTTCACCTGAGCAGATGAAAGCTCTTACAGATGAGCTCAGGGAAGAATTTGACTACATAATTCTTGATTGTCCTGCCGGAATTGAGCAGGGCTTTAAGAATGCGATAGCAGGAGCTGATAGAGCGCTTGTTGTAACTACACCCGAAGTTTCAGCGATAAGAGACGCTGATAGAATCATAGGTCTTCTTGAGGCAAATAATCTCAAGAGAAGCGACCTGATTGTAAACCGTATCCGTATGGATATGGTTAAGAAGGGTGATATGATGTCTATAGATGATGTTGTTGACATCCTTTCAATCAATCTTATAGGTGCTGTACCGGATGATGAGAACATTGTCATTTCCACCAACAATGGTGAGCCTTTAGTCGGCAATGATACACTTGCCGGACAGGCATATATGAATATTTGTAAGAGGGTTATGGGCGATGATATACCACTTCTTGATCTTTCAGAAAAGTCAGGATTCTGGAATAAACTCAAAGCTATTTTTTCATCAAAATAATAAAAAGAGGGGGACGTATTGATGAGCTTATTTGATATGTTCAAAAAGAAATCATCCGGTGATGTAGCGAAGGATCGTCTCAAGCTTTTACTTGTCTCAGATAGAGCTAACTGTTCGCCGGACATTATGGAGGCAATTAAGAACGATATTATCGCTGTGATTTCAAAATATATGGAAATTGATGCAAGTGGTCTGGATATTCAGATTACCCAGACTGAATCAGAAGGGGGCAACGGAAGTGTCCCGGCACTGTATGCCAATATTCCTATTAAGGATATGAAGAATGGACAGAAACCGAACCATTAAACGCAATGAATTTTTACCATTAGCAAAATTAAAGACGTACCGACTAAGGAATTATAATTTTCGTCTTCTATTACTTATTTTAGTAATATGCGGTCTTGGCATTGCCATAATCGGCAGTGCCAATGCCGGTTCTGACAGTAAGGCAGTTATAAAACAGGCGATTGGTATGATTATCGGTTTTTCGGGAATGATAATCATTTCGCTTATTGATTATAGCTGGGTGCTTAAGTTTTATTGGCTGATATATGTATTTAATGTAGGATTGCTTACAGCCGTTCTTTTGATAGGTGATACCCACCACGGTGCCAAGAGATGGATAGATATAGGTTCATCGCTGACTATACAGCCATCTGAGTTTGCTAAAATATTCACAATATTATTTTTGGCAAAGTTTTTGACTGTTAATAAAGAAAGAATTTCAAAATGGTGGTTTATCCTTGTGACTGCTGTTTTAGCAGGCATTCCATTGCTTCTTATTGAGAAGGAGCCTGATTTATCGACAACAATACTTGTTACAGGTATTACTATAATATTAATTTTTGCAGCCGGCATAAGTTACAAGAAGATAGGCATAATGCTTGCGATATTTATTCCGGTTGCGGCTGCTGCGTTAATTTATATCCAGCAGCCCGAACAGAAGCTTTTAGATAATTATCAGCTGAACAGAATTAATGCTTTTCTTTATCCGGAAGAATATGATGATGAGCGTTATCAGCAGGATAATTCTGTGTTGGCAATAGGCTCAGGAAGATTATATGGAAAAGGTCTTTATAATGACAGTACAGAATCTTTAAAAAATGCTAATTATCTTTCAAGAGAGATGGTAAATGACTTCATATTTGCGATAATCGGTGAAGAGATGGGCTTTGTAGGAAGCTGTATAGTTCTGGGGGTATTGTTTCTTATAATTGTAGAATGTTTTCTGGCTGCCATATTTGCCCCGGATATGACGGGGCGCATGGTCTGTACAGGTATGGCAGTTTTATTGACATTACAGATATTTATTAATGTTGGAGTTGCAACGGAACTTCTTCCTAACACGGGAATTCCACTTCCGTTTATCAGTTCCGGTCTTAGCTCACTTATATCTTTGTTTGGCGGAATGGGTTTTGTTCTCAATGTAAGTCTGCAAAGAACAAGACAATAATATCCGATGTTTTAATCGGTGAATGAAGCTATACAATAACTTTGGAGGTAGACATGAATATCGGTTTAGTAGCACATGATTCAAAAAAGAAGCTTATGCAGAATTTTTGTATTGCTTACAGGGGAATTTTGAACCGTAATGAGTTATACGCCACGGAAACAACAGGCCGCTTGGTTGAAGAAGTCACGAATCTGAGTGTACACAAGTTTCTTTCGGGCCGTCTTGGTGGAGGACAGCAATTAAGTTCTATGATTGAAATGAATCAGATAGATATGATTATTTATCTGAGAGACCCTGATAACTGCTCACATGAGGATGAAAGAGAAGCATCTAATATATTCAGGGCCTGTGATATGCATAATATACCTTTTGCAACCAATCTCGCAACCGCTGAGCTTATGATTAAGGCTCTTGAGCGTGGAGATCTTGACTGGCGTGAAATGTATAAGTAACAACTGGAAGGAATTAAATGTAATGAAAAAAAGAAAGACAGGTTTTTTGCGTGCACTTGCGTTAATGCTTATTGCTATGTTTGCACTTTCAGGGTGTAAGGATGAGACAAGTGTTGCAATGAATGGGCTGTCCATTGAAAATAATATCGCATATGATTATGTTTTAAGCTCATCATTATCGACTGCAAAAGGATTCGCTGCGGATCTCGCTGTGAGTGAGAGCGGTTCATCAAATACCGATGACGGAGCTGTCTCTGCTTCAGCGGCACTATTAGTTGACATAACTGATGGCAAAATAGTATACCAGAAGAATCCGCATTTAAAATTGTATCCGGCAAGTACGACTAAAATTCTTACAGGGCTTGTTGCACTTGAAAATGCAGATATAAGTCAGATTGCTGCTATCGATGAGAGCATACGAATTGATGAGGATAATGTATGGATATGTGATTTCAGAGTAGGTGATGTAGTTACGTTAGAGCAGGCGCTCTACGGAGCTATAGTCAATTCGGGAAATGATGCTGCTATTATAGTTGCGACAACAGTAGCAGGTTCTATAAGCTCATTTGCTGACATGATGAATGAGCGTGCATTCGAACTGGGTGCAACCAATTCACACTTTGTTAACCCACACGGTCTTACAAATGAGCAGCATTATACTACTGCATATGATTTGTATCTGATTTTTAACGAAGCAATAAAGAATGCTGAGTTCGTCAAGATAGCATCTACAGTGAAATATACGACTTCATTCACGCGTGGAAAGTATACTATTGTTCCGACATGGACAAATGGTAATCAGTTTATCAATGGAAGTGTTGCTGCGCCGAACGGAATGAGTGTTATCTGTGGAAAGACAGGCTATACAGAGGCGGCTGGCTATTGTCTTGTAATTTTAAGCGAATCACAGACAACAGGACATAGATTCATTTCGATAATACTTAATGCACAATCAAGAGATAAGTTATACAATCAGATGAGTTACCTGCTTGAAAAAGCTTCATATCAATAGGCATTCAGGCAGAGTCATAATAACAAGCCGCAGGATAATCCCGCGGCTTGAAGTGTATAATTGTTACGCTTCGTTGAAGCTTGTGATTCTGCCATATACACTTATAAGGTAGAGACCACAAATGCCGACTATAGCATAGACTATTCTTGAAAGAACAGTTAAATCACCAAAAAGGAATGCTACCAAGTCGAACTTGAAGAATCCGATAAGCCCCCAGTTGATTGCACCGATAATGGCGATGGTCAGGGCAAAATAATCAAATCCTCTGTTATTCATGATTACCTCTTTTCTGCGCTTATAGTGCGCTTCTTTTATAGAGCGCTGTGCCAGAACGCCGTGTTTAAAAGATTATTTTGTTACAAAATTATAATTTGAAAATTAAGATGTTTTTATACAGTTATATATATACATTAATGGTTGGAGTTGGAAAATGGCTGTTCAAAATAAATATAAAAAAAATAATAATGTTGTTAAGCTTCACTATATGCCTCGTTTTAATGTCGGCATATTACTTTTGACTGTTATTTTCATATATCTTCTTATCAGCTTATATTTGTACATTACGAAGGATAAGGTACTCACTTATGAAGTGAGTGCAGGGCAGCTTGTATCTGATAACACTTTTTCCGGCATTATTATATTTGACGAGGCAGTGGAAACTTCAACTGTCTCAGGACATATCAACTACTTTTTGAGTGAGGACGAAAGAGCCGGAGCGGAGACAATTATATGTATTGTCGATGAGACAGGCAGTGTATCTGCCGCACTTACATCGGAAGCAATAGATAACAGCATGAGCTTGGCAGCGATCAACAATATAGGACATAAGCTTGTAAACTATGTAAAGACCTATGATTCTCTCGACTATTATCAGACGTACAACCTTCTTGACAGTGTCAACAACGCTGTCAATGGATTCAATGCTGCATATAAAGTGTCAAATCTTGAGGAACTTATAGGTGATAATAATAATCTGGTTCATATAATCAAATCAGACAAATCCACGTTAGTTTCATACACAACTGATTCACTTTTTGGAATCACGAAGGATGCTATAACTTCATCGGCGTTTAACACTGATGAATATGTGCAGAACAATCTGCAAAACAGAGACCTTATTGCTTCAGGTGATGTTTTATACAGGAAAATCAACTCCGACAACTGGGAGATAGTATTTCCATTGACGGAAAATCAAGTGAATTTATATTCGGATATGTCATCTGTAAAAGTCAGATTCATTTCACAGAATATAACGACAACGGCAGGATTTTCCATCATATACACAGCTGATGGAAGCTATGGATTGCTCTCGCTTGATAACTATGTGATTAATTTTCTTGATACCAGATTTGTGGATTTTGAGATATCACAGGATATATCATCCGGACTTAAGATTCCTGTAAGTTCTGTATGTGAAAAGGAATTTTACACGATACCTACGGAATATGGCTGTGTCGGAGGAGATGACCTAAACTCAGGCTTTATATTACTTACATATGATACACAGGGCAATCAGACAAGACAGTTCGTGGATGCAACATATTATGCGGAGATAGACGGATATTACTATGTCAACAAAGAGTTATTCAATGTCGGTGACTGTATTGTAATGCCGCCTTCAGAGGATGAGGTTTCAGTTACGGATGAAAAGTATATAATAGGTACTGTTGCAATATTAAAGGGAGCTTACTGCGTCAACAAGGGTTACTGCCAGTTCAGACAGGTTGAAATTCTTGACAGGAATAATGAATATTATATAGTGAAGTTAGGGACCAAGTACGGACTGTCGATATATGATCATATCATTCTGAATGCGGATATGGTTATAGAGAATCAGATTATGTATTGATATTTTATGAAATCATTGACTAAAAGTTAAGACATAGATTATTTTACGGAGGTAAAAGACGTGGAAAAAAGTATTAAACATTCAAAAATTGATAGCGGATATGAATATATTGCCCATAATCTATCCGATGTCCACGCTAATATGGAAGAAGCGTGCAATAAGTCCGGAAGAAGGACAGAATCAGTTAAGCTTATAGCTGTAAGCAAGACTAAGCCGTTTGAGGAGCTGCTTGCTGCATACAATGCCGGAGAGAGAATATTTGGAGAGAATAAGGTACAGGAAATCTGTGAAAAATATGAGCGAATAAATGAGATGCCCGGTGCCGTTTTTCACATGATAGGACATCTTCAGACTAATAAGGTAAGACAAGTGATTGATAAAGTCGCAATGATACATTCCGTTGACTCACTTCATCTTGCACAGGTTATAGACAAGGAAGCAGCAAGGATAGACCGCCGGATGGATATTCTTATAGAAGTAAATGTGGCTGATGAAGAGAGCAAGTTCGGGATTGCATGTGACGAAGTGGAAAATCTTGTCAGGGAATGTTCTAAGCTTTCTAATGTTCATGTGTGCGGTCTTATGACTATAGCACCATTTGTTACAAATTCCGAGGAAAATCGACAATATTTTAAGAAATTGAAGAAATTATGTGTTGACTTGAAAGCTAAAAACATTGATAATACAGATATGAGTATCCTGTCTATGGGTATGACGGGAGATTATCAGGTCGCTATTGAAGAAGGAGCGACTATGGTGAGAGTGGGAACAGGTATTTTTGGAGCCCGCAACTATAATTTGTTACAGGAGTGATATTACAGTGGCTAATATTATTAAGAATATTTTAAATGGATTAAATCTTAGCGAAGATGAAGATGATTTTGAAGATGACGGATATGATTGGGAAGAGAAGACATCAAAGAGAGGAAGACGTGTTGTAGAAGCTTCCGACAATGAGGATGACGATGAGGATGATACTCCTAAGAGGAAGCTTTTTGGCAAGAAGGATGATGATAGTGATTCATTTGATGATGACGATGAACCTGAGCCAAAGCAGGCAAGACAGCCTAAAAAGAATTATGGTAAAGTAGTTCATATGAAATCAATTCAGGGAGGTGCCGGTAAGATGGAGCTTCGCGTAATCAGACCTAAGACATATGAAGATTCAAGAGAAATATGTGATACATTGTCCGGTGCAATGCCTGTTGTGCTCAATCTTGAAGGACTCAATGCTGATCTGGCTCAGAGAATACTCGATTTTACTTCCGGTTCAGTGTATGCCATGAATGGAAATCTTCAGAAGGTTACTAATTACATATTTGTTATCACTCCAAGTAACGTAGAGATATCCGGTAATTTTGATGAGATGTTAGACGGTTCGGTGGATTTGACAGGAAGTTCTAAGTATGTATTCAAAAATTAATCGTGATGTCTCTGGTAACAGGAATAAGGAAGAACAGCTTTTAGCCGGAAGATTGTCTGATTTAGCAAATATATGCTATAATCGGAATATTCCGGTTTTTTCCAGTTTTCTTAACCTGAATGAACAGAATATTCTGGAACAAAACGCTCATGGTTCCTCAAAAGGAGTATTTTCAAATGTCTGTGTGCTGACAGATGGCGGGTATGAGTCAGCTGAGCGGAAAATCGCTGTTTTTCTGCCATATAGTGGTTATGATTACCAGCTTCCAATCGAAATAATAAGGATAGAAGCGGATAAGAGATTTGCAGGAGAGCTTACCCACAGGGATTTCCTCGGTGCACTTATGAACCTTGGAATTGAGCGTTCGCTTATTGGAGATATAGTTATTTCTGAAGGCTCAGCTTATGTGTTCTGTCTTGAAAAGATAGCCGAGTTTATAGCTGACAATTTGACAAGAGTCAAAAATGACTATGTAAGATGCACAAGAAACTGCACACTGGACAAGGATTTTACGCCATCGTTCAAAGAAATTGTCGGCTCAGTTGCTTCATTGAGGCTTGATGCAGTGATAAGCCTTGCTTTCAATGAGCCGAGAAGCCATAGTGTATCATATATAGAGGATGGTATGGTTTTTGTAAATGGCAGGCTTATCACAACGAATGCATATAATCTTAAGGAGGGAGAGATAATCTCAGTCCGCAGCAGAGGTCGTTTTAAATATATGTACACAAAGAGCGAGACTAAAAAAGGACGATATATGGTTGTACTTAACCTATATGTTTGACGGAGGATATATTATGAACCGAAGAGTAGATGTTAAAAAAAATAATGAACATTGTTATGACATCGTGATTAATCAGGGTTTTGATGCGATAGCAGAAGAAGTGGAAAAGCTTGGAATTAAAGGCATTAAGCTCTGTATAGTTACCGATTCTAATGTAGGTCCTATATATGCACAGCAATTAAAGGAAGTGCTTGAAAGAACCGGAAATAAGGTATATATATTCACAATACCTGCCGGGGAAGCCAATAAAAATCTTGATGTTGTACAGACTGTATATACATATCTTATAGAAGAGCATTTTGAACGCAGAGATATGATAGTGGCACTTGGCGGAGGAGTTGTCGGTGATCTTGCCGGCTTCACTGCTGCTACTTATTTAAGAGGTATTGACTTTATTCAGGTGCCTACATCACTGCTTGCACAGGTTGATTCAAGTATAGGCGGGAAGACCGGAGTAGATTTTGCTAAATATAAGAATATGGTCGGTGCATTTCATATGCCAAGATTAGTATATATAAATATAGATACCTTATCAACGCTTTCATCCAGATTATTCAACTCAGGCTTTGGCGAAATTATAAAACATGGTCTTATTAAAAACAGGAATTATTTTGATTACCTTGATACCAACTATGAGCATATAAAGGCTTTAGAACCTGAATATATCATGGAGATGGTATATGAAAGCTGCCTTATTAAGGCCGACGTTGTAAATAATGATCCGACAGAAAAGGGCGAACGTGCTCTGCTCAACTTTGGACATACGCTTGGACATGCTGTTGAAAAACTGATGAATTTTTCGCTGTATCATGGGGAATGTGTTGCTCTTGGAATGGTATGTGCTTCATATATTTCAAAGGAGCGCGGGTATATTAGCGAAGATGACTATGCAGCAATAAAAAAAATGCTTAAAAAATATGGTTTTCCTACGAAGGTTGAAGGACTTGACATTTTTTCCATTCTTGAAGTATCAAAATCAGATAAAAAGATGGAGAATGGTGTAGTTAAATTTATCCTTTTAAAACAGTTAGGTGATGCCATTATTGATAAGACAGTGACTTATGATGAGATGACACAGTCACTTAAAGAAATTTTATAATATTGAGAGGCTATCATGGATAATATAAAACATAAATCATTCATACAGATGCTTATGACTATTCCTATTGTAGGTGTCCTGCTTGCCATAGACCATATTACAAAGTATTGGGCATATTCTAGTCTGCGTGTAAATGGTCCTATTCAAGTGATAAACGGAGTGTTTTCCCTTACATGGACACAGAATGACGGTGCAGCCTGGGGAATGCTTGGAGGAAATGTTATTCTTAATTGGCTTCCGATTGTCATTGCTGTTATAGTAGCGGTTATGTATCAGAGAATACCAGTGTCAAAGCGCATGCTTCCGCTCAATATAATTTCGATAATGTTATTTTCCGGTGCCGTAGGCAATCGTATTGACAGAAGCGTTTACGGCTGCGTTCAGGATTTTCTGTATTTTGAATTGATTGATTTTCCTATATTCAATATTGCAGACTGCTATATTGTAATATCCTGTATCGCTGCTATATTTTTATTTATATTTTATTATAAGGATGAGGACGAGATGAGCAGAGTCTTTTCCTTTAAAAAGAAAAACGGAGATTAAATATGAATGACTTTATTTTTGAATATAATGAGCCGTTCTATATGGAAGTTGATAGTGAAAATACCGGGGAGCGTGTCGACAAGTATCTTGCCGACATGCTTTCGTCTTTTTCACGAAGCCAGCTGCAAAAGCTGATTAAGGACGGAAAAGTGCAATGTGGAAAAAATGCAGAACGGTTAAAGCCTGTAAAAGCCAATTATAAGCTTGATAATGGAGATATTATATCTCTTGTCATTCCGGAACCGGAGGAGCTTAATATAGAACCGGAGGATATTCCGCTTGATATTTTATATGAGGATGATGATTTGATTGTTGTGAATAAACCAAAGGGAATGGTCGTGCATCCGGCTCCGGGACATTATACGGGAACACTTGTCAATGCATTATTATACCATTGCAAGGATAATCTTTCGGGGATAAACGGAATATTAAGACCGGGAATTGTACACCGGATAGATATGGACACAACAGGTGCGCTCGTTGTTTGTAAGAATGATTTTGCACATCAGTCGCTCTCGGAGCAGCTAAAGATTCATTCTATCACAAGACACTACGAAGCAATATGCTATGGTCATTTTGATGACCTCACAGGCACTGTCGATGCTCCGCTTGGAAGAAGCAGTGCTGACAGAAAAAAGATGGCTGTCGTTAAGGATGGAAAGCGTGCGGTAACTCACTATGAGGTATTAGAAAGCTATGAAAAATTTTCATATATCCGCTGTACATTAGAAACAGGCAGAACCCACCAGATAAGAGTGCATATGGCAAGCATAGGTCATCCTCTTTTAGGTGATGAGCTGTACTGCCCGTACAAATCACCATTCAAGCTTCAGGGACAGACGCTTCATGCGAGGATACTAGGCTTTAATCATCCTCGCAGCGGTGAATATATGGAATTTGAGGCACCACTGCCTTACTACTTTACCCAATTACTGTGCAAAATAAAATCTTAAAAAAATGTAAATTTTCTATTGAAATCCTTAAATAAAAATGATATTCTTACAATAATCATTTTTTAAATAAAATTTTTTATTAAAAGCAAAGGTTGAGATAGTATGTTTAGTTCCAAAAAATCTTTTTCACTGACGCGTCAGGAAGCATGCAGCAAGCTGCTAAGGCTCTACAAATCATACTATAATATTCATAGATTTGATGGTGGTGAGTCGGCTGTACGTGAAGGTGGCAGTCATAATGGTAGAACAGATGAAGAAGTTATGAATATTATATCAGAAGAAAGCTATCATCTTATTGCCAGATGTGATTTTTTCGAACATTCACAGAAGTATGTTATATCGCAGAAAGCTGAGTTATGGTCAGCTGACAGGGAAGAATTTTTGTATTTATTCAGTATGCCGGAACTTTCGATGGAATTATTTAAAAAATGCAGGGATTATGTATATTCGGATGGAATGGAGCGGTTAAATGTCCGTCCGGGACATATGTATACATATCTTACAGCGGTTTTTTTATGCGATTCATGTGATGCTGACGTGATTAAAGCTATTAAGAAAACCCGCATTTACAAAAGTTTTCATTTTTCACTTCATGGATGGATGGATTATCATAATGTTGTTGCGGTTTTCAACGATTCGATTATTGACAGCAACTTCTCCGGAAAACCATCAGCGAAATTTATGAAAAAAATATTTTATCACAAAAAGGAAAAGGAGAGTTAAAATGAATTCGTTAGTACTTCTCTTAATCTGTGTTGCAATCCTTGTCTGTGGTTACATTTTCTACGGAAGATGGCTTTGCAAGCAGTGGGGTGTAGGTGAAAGTGACACTCCGACACCGGCTCACGAATTAGAGGACGGCGTTGATTATGTCCCTGCAAAGGCACCTGTTCTTATGGGACATCATTTTTCATCAATCGCAGGCGCAGGACCTATAACAGGACCTATCGGAGCAGCAATTTTTGGCTGGGTACCTGTTGTTCTGTGGGTATTAGTCGGCGGCATATTCTTTGGCGGCGTACACGATTTTGGTGCATTGTTTGCATCACTTAGACACAAGGGACAGTCAATCGGTGAGATTATTTCTGTCAATATGGGAAAGAGAGCAAAGAGACTTTTTATTACCTTCGCATATCTTACACTTATTCTTGTAGTTGCAGCATTTGCTTCCATCGTTGCAGGTACATTCGGTACAACGGATGCTGCCGGTGCAGCTGTTATTGAGACAGTAAAAGATACGAATGCGTCAGTTGCAATGGTTTCACTTTTATTTATTGTCATTGCGATTATATTTGGTTTCCTTGTCTATAGACGTAATGTTCCTATGGGAGCTGCTACAATCATCGGTGTGCTTGCAATTGTAGCATGTATGGCTATCGGCATGAATTTCCATCCTATTTATCTTTCTTATAAAGTATGGATGATTCTAGTAGGTTTTTATATTGCAGTCGCTTCGGTAACTCCTGTATGGATTTTACTTCAGCCTAGAGATTATTTGAGTTCATTCCTTCTCTATGCAATGTTAGCTGTTGCCCTTGTCGGAGTATTTATTTCTCATGCAAATTTAGGCGGAGCTGACGGACTTCAGGCGTTTGAAGGATTTGCTATTGATAACGGAAACGGTGTACAGTATATGTTCCCTGTACTTTTTACAACTGTAGCCTGCGGTGCCATTTCAGGATTCCATTCGCTTGTTTCCTCAGGTACAACATCCAAGCAGCTTGACAAGGAGAAGGATGCCAAGCCTATCGCTTACGGCGGAATGCTTCTTGAGTGTGTTTTAGCTGTTGTTACAATATGTGCAATTAACTATGCATATAAGTATAATGCAGCTAACCCGGATACACCTCTTAAGGGTGCTACAGGTATCTTTGCAGGTGGTATTGCCAACATGTATGCCGGCCTTGGACCTAAGGCAGTTAATATATTAAGAACATTGCTTACACTTACATACTCAGCTTTCTGTCTTACATCGCTTGATACTGCAACACGTCTTGCACGTTTTATGTTCCAGGAGTTCTGGCTTGAGCCTGGGCAGACTGTAAAGGATGTAAAGCAGGGATGGAAGAAGGTTCTTGTTAATCCTTATTTTGCAACAATCCTTACAGTTGTACTTGGTATTGCTCTCGGTATGACAGGATATTCTAAGATATGGGGACTCTTCGGTGCAGCTAACCAGCTGCTTGCCGGAATCGGTCTTTTAGCTGTTGCAGCATGGTTAGCTAATTGCGGCAAGAATAATAAGATGTTCTTAATTCCTATGGCATTTATGATTGTCGTTACAATCTGCTCATTATGTCTTACAATCAAGAACCAGATTGGTATTATATCAAAGGGTGGAGCCGATTGGGGACCATGGGCTCAGGCTATTATAGGTGCGCTTCTTGTAGTACTTGCTATATTCCTTGTTGTTGAAGGCTGGGATACTCTGTTTGGCAAGAAGAAAAAAGCTGCTGCAAAATAGTTAAGTTGTCTTATTTTGTACATTATATTATAAGCTTGATAATTGAATCTGAAAACCCGGTTTATGGTGCAAAAATACGTCATAAACCGGGTTTTTAGTATTTTAGTGTTTTTGCAGATGTATAAAAAATTTAGATTTTCTATCTTTAATAAAAAAGGGTGGAAATTATCTGTAAATTAGTGTATAATATAATGCATAGAAAAAATATCTGCTGATTTGTAGATATATGAAGGGAGCGGTTCATATGAGTAAACCATTAGTTATTACAATAGGACGTGAGTATGGCAGTGCAGGAAGAGAGATAGGTCGTAAACTGGCTGCAGACTTAGGAATTAAATGTTACGATAAGGAACTTCTTGCATTGGCATCTAAGGAGAGTGGAATGTGCGAAGAGCTTTTTCACAACCATGACGAGAAGCCTACTAACAGTTTTCTTTATTCATTAGTAATGGATACATATTCTATGGGCTATTCTACATCTTCTTTTATCGATATGCCATTGAATCATAAAGTATTTTTAGCACAGTTTGATGCGATAAAGAAGCTTGCTGATTCGGAGAGCTGTATTATTGTCGGACGTTGTGCTGATTATGCACTTGAAGAGCATGATAACACTATTAAAGTATTTATTAAGGCACAGATGGATGCAAAGGTAGCACGTATCAAGAGACTTTACGGTTATACTGATGAGAAAGCCAAGGATCTCTGCATTAAAACAGATAAGAAGAGAGCTAATTATTACAATTATTACTCAAGCAAAAAGTGGGGCGATTCTAAGAGTTATGATTTATGTATAGACTCAAGTATTTTGGGTGTGGATGGTACAGTCGAACTGCTTAAGCAATATATAAAGACAAAGCAGGAGTATGCAGGAGGAAGCATCTGACAATCAGACATAAAATGTTAATGCTTGTGTATGTAGTAATATTGAATTAATATCACATATGATATAATCACATATGATATAATCATATATGAAATTATTATATATGAGCGATGATAAGTATGTTATATATTTGCTTGTCATTTAGGGAATTGCTTACAGGATGTTTTGAAAGTGAAGGAGTTTATGTATTACAAAAAAAATAAAAGTATCCTAAGAAGTATCCGTAACAATAAGAACAATAAAGTTTATTATACTTTGGTTGTTGTAATGCTGGCAGCAATTTGTCTGATTGCTGCCAGTATTATATTGAAGGGATATGATCCTAAAGATGAAGAAACCACATTCAGTGAGACTGATATTAATGAAATTCAATCAGACAGCAGCGATAAATCTGATGATATGAATGCTGTAGCTGTCTATAGGATGTATATTTTTGTTGAAGATGGAGTAGCTGCATATTGTGGAGCCAACTTATCGGGCGATATTATAGATATCGTAGGTGCTGCAAAATGTAATATAGGTGATAATGTTAAGAGCTATCTTGGCAGTAAAAATCAGGTTATTTTAAGTGATATTCTGGTATCTGCGTCAAAAGCAGTGTGGACAGAATTCGATTACAATGATGCTGAGTATTATGTACAATACTATTCATTGATAAACGGAATAGAGTTTCATTCAGCTCTTTACACAGAGAACGGGAAAAATAATTCTATTGTTATAGAATCATATGAATCCATAAATGATTATAACAATAATAGTGATTATTCGTCCGATGACAATTACAATGAATGCAAAGGCATAACATTATCTGTCGCAGCCGCAAAAGCTATATATGAAAATGTTCCGGGAAGCACTGACGTATATGTATGTAAAAGCTTTAAGGATAGTGAGCTATATAAAAAAGAATTATTGTCAGGTAAAGAATACAGCGATATCAATACGGTTGTAGCAGATACGCTGGACTCAAAATATTTATTGGACAATAAACTTCCGAATATTCCGGAAGGCTTTAGCTGTGATCCGACAGACAGTGAAGCGAATTATGTATTCAGTCCAAACAAGCTTGGCTCTATAAACAATGTCTCAGATAAATCAGCTGAAGCAGGTCAGATTGCGTATTTGTTTATAGATCAGGAGAGTGGAAGGTCCCTTAGAAATATTCTTTTTAGCGATGTTATGCTTACAGCTGAAGATGGTTCTGATATAAGCAGTTATCTTATGAGTGTAGTGGATTTATCAGCTTACGAAGATGTTCAGATTGCAGGCATGAATGTAAATGGGTTTCTTTTACCCGGCGATTATATAGTGAAATTCTATGCTGCTGATATATATGGAGGTTACATGCAGACCAGTTGTTATCTGCATGTGAATGACACAACAGCGCCTGTTATCACACTTAACGATGGAATAACAGAAATCAATCAGGAGCAGATGGAAAATCCTGAATATATCCGAAGTATGGTTACGGTAACAGAATTATGTAAACTAAGTGACGAAGGTCTAAGTTATGAACTGACAGAGGAAGATGGCAAGGTTCATATACATTTTAGTGCATCGGATGTGTATGGGAATGTAGGGACATTAGATGTTGAGCTGCAGAAGGTTGATTAATCTATTGCATGTATAAAAATAACCTTATTTTATTGGAATCTAGCTTAGAGCCGGATGCAATAGAATAAGGTTGTTTTTTGATATTTTTACTTGTAAAAAATAAAAATTCATTTTACTGTGCTTTTAAAATCTTTTTTAACAATTTATAAACAAAAATTTTCAGTTTTTTAGTGGTCTATGTTATGTGTATCATCAGTATCTTTATGTCGAAGAGTGACTGCGTCTTTAAATTTCTTTTTTCTATCTTCCTCAAGTTCAGCATAATGCTTACGTGTAGTGTTAACATCACTATGTCCAAGGACATCGGCAACAAGGTAGATATCTCCGGTTTCTTTATAAAGGTTGGTTCCGTACGTGCTCCTGAGCTTATGTGGTGTAATATGCTTGCCGGTGATAGTGGAGGCATATTTTTTTACAAGAAGTTCAATGCTGCGGACGGTTATGCGGCGGCGCTGAGATGATAGGAAAAGAGCGTTTTCATGTCCTTCAAGAGGTTCAGTCTCATCGCGTTCTTCCATATAATCAAGCAGTGCCTGTCTGACTTCCTCGCTATAATAGACAAAAGACTCATAACCACCTTTCCGGACAATCTTTATTCTATCATTTACATAATCGACATCATCAAGATTAATTCCGACACACTCCGACACACGGATACCTGTTCCAAGAAGCAATGTCAATATTGCTAAATCACGAACCTTTAACTTGCCATGGCACTCAGCCTGTTTTTTGGTTAGATATTCGCCTGTTTCAACAACATTAAGAAGATCATCAACTTCATCGTTGTCGAGTCGGATAATCTGTTTTTTATGTATTCTTGGAAGGTCAACCTGTGTAACAGGGTTTTCCTTAATTATACGGTTCTTATGGAAATAATTGTACATTGAACGAAGCGCTGACAACTTACGTTTGATAGCACGTTCATCGTTAGAGTATTCATGACCATCTTTTGTATATAGCTTGAGATATTCGAGATATTCCTCAATATCCTGTGCATTGAGCTTAGTCAAAATACTCAGGTCTATGTCATGGATATCTACGTTCCTGTATATTGAATTGGTTTCCTTTATATATTCAAAAAAGGTCTTGAGGTCGGTTGCGTAACCAATCTGTGTTCTGGGAGCTGTAGAATATTCTATGCCGCGGAAATAATCCTTAAGAAATTTTGGAAGCTCTGTCTGAAGCTGCCGTAGTTCTAAAATGCACTTGTTGCGTTCTTGCTCGTGATAAGTTTTTTCTGCCATTTTAACCCTGATTTCTGTGTACATTTTAGTGGGTGGAGTGGTTTACAACTCTTCGCTAAACTCAGGTTTAGCGAAGAGTTGCCTGCATACTAACACATATAATGTTACATACGGTTATTTATACTTTGCATAGCTATTTATATAGGCTTATACAAAGTTTCATTTTATGTTGCAAATTGTACTGTTAAATTATGCTGCACTATACACTAAAGTTACACTTTTATATTGTTCTGATTATTTTTTAGCAACCAGCTTGCCTTGATACAGGCTGCGTTCAACCATATTTATTGCAAGGTCTTTCTGAAATTTCTTAACTTTGTTAAGTTCGCCATCTGTTATAATTGATATACAGATTCCGGATTTGCCATTGCGTCCACAACGTCCGGCACGATGTACATATTCCGTAGATTCTTCAGGTAGACTTATATTGATAATTACATCTACGTCATCAAAATGCATTCCTCTTGCAGCATAATCCGAAGCCACAATATATTGAAGCTTTCCATCCATGAAATCTTTTACAATGTTCTTATTACGGAATTTATTTCCTTCTGCATGCAATGCTTCGACTTTGTAATTGTGGTATTTAAGCTTCTGTGTAATCTCGTCGATGTCATATCTCTTATTAGCAAAAATAATTGCCTTGGAAGCATTAGATGCCTTTATAACCTTGCGGACTGTCTCATTCTTATCGCGATGCATGCATACAACATAATAATGCTTGATTGTCTCAGGCGTTGATACAATGCGGCTTGTAGATAATTTAACAATATCAATACCGGCCTTTTCCAGATTATCCTGATATTTCTGACCGAATGTAGCTGTGAAAAATAATGTCTGGATGTCTCTGTAAAAGCATTTTTTAAGTTCCATGCTGAGATTGATATTATCTTTATCAATAAGTCGATCTGCTTCATCAAATATAAGAAATTTGCATTTATGTGCCGGAAGCTTTTTAAGTGATATAAGCTCCTTGAGTCTTGCCGGAGTTCCTATAACAAATGTCGGCTTAGCTTTGAGTGATTCTGACATGCGCTGCATATTAAAATTTCCCACTGCAACCACTGCTCTTGCGTTGATATTAAGATTCTTTGATAATAGCTCTATCTGTCTTGAAATCTGGAATGCAAGCTCCTTTGCCGGAACAGCTATAACACATGTAAAATCATGAGGCTGTTCTTCCTGAAGCTTGAGCAGATATTCATATACAGGAATCAGATATGCGAGTGTCTTTCCGGTTCCTGTCTTGGCACCACCGGATACATTATGCCCCTCTATAATTTGAGGAATACATAAGCTCTGTATTTCTGTAAGTTCTGTTATCTTCTGGGAAGCTAATGCTTTTCTAAGCTTAAAATTAAGCTGCTGTATTGTAAAATTTCCTTCCATTATGTGTATACCTTTCTATTAAAAATAGGCTTGTTGATATATTGATTGTCTATTATATATAATATTGGTGTCAAAATGTATTTGCTTCTTCTGATACCGAACGGCTGGATACTCTGACTCTCACAGCTATTAAAAACACTCGTAATACGCTTATAATAGATAGCAAATATATTGCAAGCCGTTTATCAATTATTATATCAAAAATATATTCTCTTGACTATATATAAACTTGACTATATATAAAATAAAAGCTATAATCTGAGATATTTTAACGCATATAAAGGAGAAAACATATGACACTTCAGAGATTATTGAGCTATACACGTAAGGCTGTAGACGAATATGGTCTGATAGACGATGGCGATAAAATCGCTATAGGGATATCGGGCGGCAAGGATAGTCTTACTCTGCTCTATGCACTTAGTATACTTAGAAACTTCTATCCAAAGAAATTCGATGTGTATGCCATAACAGTGAAGCTTGGGATTGATGGAATGGATTTCTCTGCCGTGGAGGCATTATGTAAAAAATTGGATGTGCCATATTATATAATAGACACAAAAATAAATGATATAGTATTTAATATTCGACAGGAAACAAATCCATGTGCGTTATGTGCAAAATTGAGAAAAGGTGCATTTAATAATAAAGCACTTGAATTAGGCTGTAATAAGATTGCATATGCACATCATCGTGATGATGTTAATGAGACGTTCCTTATGTCGCTTATATATGAAGGGAGAATACATACTTTTTCACCGATGACACATTTAGATAAGACCGATCTTACTCTTATACGCCCTCTTCTTCTGGCTCCTGAGGCTGATATAATAGGATTCTCAAAAAAATATGAGCTTCCGGTTGTCAAAAATCTATGCCCTGCTGACGGAATAACAAAAAGGCATGAAGCTAAGAAACTCATAAAGCAAATAAATTCACAGGCACCAGGATTCCATACAAGGCTGTTCTCAGCGATAAAAAACGGAAATCTTGAAGATTGGAACTAAAAAATATAAAGTGTGACAATGATATAAAAGCTTAATGCGCATCACGACAGACTCCGTCACCCTTGGAATATGTGTGACCGGTGTCTACGGATACATACACAGGAATGATAAGCTTATAACCTGAATAAATAGCATCACCTGTAAGGCCGTTAAGCGTCTTGACCTCACGTATATATTGATAAACGGATGAATAATGTTCGTCTGCATACTCACATGCTATCCCCCAAAGTGTATCATTGTCAGAAACGGTTATATATGTGTAACCTTTCACTGAGCTGTCCGGGACATGATTTGGCTCGGCACGTACAACATTACTGAATATTATTATTGTCAATACTGCAATAAAAATGACAATAAATGAAATAATGCGTATTTTCTTCATGCGTCTTCTGCGTGCCGCTGCTACGCGGCTCTTTCTTAATATTTCATTGACGGATAATCCACCCTCTAATACAGTAAATTTGTTAGCTGTTGTTGTCTGCATATTATCTCCTCCTAAGTTATATTTATCGAACATATATTCTTGACTGCTTGAATACAATATAGCATCCGAACGTGCGTTTGTCAATATAAAAATCGAACATTTATTCGGAACATCTATTTTGAACATCTGTTTGCATTTTTTTACACATTGTGTTATAATAAAAATATTAATTTAAATCATTTATATTTGATGAATTTGGCACACGGGAACGGATAATATAATGACAATTTTCATTATGTTTATTTAGTCCGTTTCAGAATTTACATATCAGGAGGATTTTATATGGCAAGCGGAAGAATTACACCTAAGCAACAGGAGATACTTGATTTTTTGAAGAAAGAGATTTTGATGAAGGGATACCCTCCGGCAGTACGCGAGATTTGCGAAGCTGTTCACCTTAAGTCCACGTCCAGCGTACATTCTCATCTTGAGACTCTTGAGAAGAACGGTTATATCAGAAGAGATCCGACCAAGCCCCGTGCTATTGAGATTATGGATGAAGGCTTTAATTATCTGAGAACAGAGACTGAGATAACAAGTATACCGGTAGTTGGAACGGTTGCTGCAGGACAGCCGCTTCTTGCTGTCGAGAATATTACAGATTATTTTCCTTTTCCTGCTAATCTTCTCCCTAACGAAGAGACATTTATTCTCAAAGTAAAAGGTGATAGCATGATTAATATGGGAATATATGATGGAGATTATCTCATTGTCGAGAAGACTAATACAGCCAATAACGGCGATGTTGTGGTAGCCCTCGTTGATGATTCTGCCACAGTCAAGCGTTTTTATGCTGAGGATGGTCATTTCAGGTTACAGCCTGAGAATGATTTCATGGATCCTATTATAGTTGACAATGTTGAGATTTTAGGAAAAGCAATACGCCTTATCAGGCCGAATATTGTATAGTTTCTCTAATAGATGAAGCCGCAATGATTTTATATCCTATATATCATTGCGGCTTCATCTATTACTACATATTTTCAAGTTCCTCTTAATTTATACATTTTTTTCGGAAAAATGCCGGAATACATGATTTTTGATTATGTGTGCTCCGGCATTTTCATAGCCCTATATTTACATAGAACTGTCATTTTACAGAACTGGTATCTGTAAATAACTTATATTTTTATAGAACTACTATTCTTCTATGTATATTGTTAATTATTGTTTTTTTCAAGATTTGCAAGCAACTCCTGCACCACTGCCCTCTTTACCGGATGATATGCATAAGGTGCAATGTCACATAAAGGCTTTAGAACAAAGACACGATTATGCATGTCAATGTGTGGAATGCACAGCTTTTGTGTATGCATAACCAGTTCATCATACAATAAAATATCTATATCAAGTGTTCTTGGTCCCCAGTGTATTTCTCTTGTGCGATTGTTGGCTGCTTCAACTACATGAAGATAATCAAGCAGCTCATTAGGTTCAAGAATCGTATCTATCGACACACAGCAGTTTAGGAAGCCCGGCTGCTCTACGCCTCCATACGGCTCGGTTTCATATATAGGTGATACCTTGTCAATCGCAATGCATGAATGGCTTTTAAGAGCATTGAGCGCGTTCTGGATGTACTTCTCACGCTCTCCTATATTAGAACCAAGTGACAGGTATACTTTATGCCAGCCTCTCGTCAGTTCTACCGATACAGTCTCAAGAGGAAGCCTTACCGGAGCCCACGGCTTTTTAATTTCAAGATGAATCTGCTTAAGATGAGGTACCGACAATAGTAGATATTGTGCAAGCCGGCTGGCTGCTGTTTCAATAAGCTCATATGTATCCTGTGTAAGAAAATCAGCAATCATCTGTGCTGCCACACCATAATCGATGGATTCATCAAGATCTTCCGGAGAGTATCCTGCAGGACATAATCCCTCCTCAAATAATTCAAGCCCATCAGTATCATATCCTACATGGCGCAAGCCCTTATTAAATACCATCTTCCCGACAGCGTCTGAAAAATCGGTATATAAATCAGCGTTTATTACAAATTTCTGACCGAGAGTATTCTCCTCCTCAAACACTCCATGATTTGCAAACACTTCAAGATTTTTGATATGTATTATATCCATTTTAATTCCTCTTTTCCGGGCGTATAATTGTAAATATAAATTCAAAATTACCGCAAGCCGATTCTAATCTGCCACTATAGCAATCTGTTTTCGCCCATAACAAATTACCGGTTATTTTGACTTGTGAGGTCAATTTCTTTACTTATTAAAGCCCTTTCCTATCACTGCTGCGGCCATCTTGAGCGCACGGAAATTTTCTTTGACATCATGTACCCTGAATATAGATGCACCACGCATAAGCCCAATCACGCTTGTAGCAACAGTGCCCTCCACTCTCTCATTTTTAGGAAGGTCAAGCGTAAGTCCGACAACGGATTTTCTTGATGTTCCAAGAAGAACAGGATAGCCGAGTTCACAGAGCTTATCGACAGTGTTAATTGCCATAAGATTCTGTTCAAGTGATTTTGCAAAGCCAACACCTGGGTCAAGGATTATCTTATCCTCGGAAATGCCATGCTTTAATGCACAGTCTATAATTTTTCTGTTGTCATCAAGATAGTCACTAAGGAAATCACTATACTCAGCCGATTTTCTGTTATGCATAAGACAGCAAGGAAGTCCTGCTTTTGCAAGCAACGCTGCCATTGGCGAAATAATGCTGCCATCAGAGGCTGTGTCCGTATTGTACATAAGTCCCCAGATATCATTTATCAGGTCAGCACCGGCTTCTATACCGGCTGATGCAACACCTGCCTTGTATGTATCAAGTGAAACCGGTATGTCAAAACGCTCCTTTATGCTTCGTATAACAGGTACAACGCGAGCTATCTCTTCATCGTCCGATATCATGGTATATCCGGGACGTGTTGATTCGCCTCCGATATCTATGATTGAAGCACCGTCCTTTATCATCTCTTCTGTATGAAAAAGAGCGGCATCAAGGTTATCAAACTGCCCTCCATCTGAAAATGAATCGGGTGTGACATTTAAAATACCACACACATAGGCACTGTTTTTTAAGTCAAAATTCTTGTTTCCAATAAGCATACTGCTTCTCCTTTCAGGATATCCTATATTACCGCATTTATTATACATGCTGTTCCTAACGCTATATACACTGTACGACTATAATTGTCTATGCTTTTCATTATCAGCCGATATGGATATTTAATACCTTAGTCCACTGTTGCCGCATACCTTAATTTTATCTGATATACAGCTTTTGCGTCTATCACAGCATCTTCAAGACTCTGTCTACAGCAGTGTTATCATTTTCAAAACAGCCTCTGCATACATATGTCATTGTCTTGCTTCCCGGCTTTTTCACGCCGCGCATTGTCATGCACATATGCTCAGCTTCAATTACCACCATGACACCTTCAGCATGCAGATAGTTCATAACAGCATCTGCTATCTGGGTAGTCAGACGCTCCTGAAGCTGTGGACGCTTGGCATATTCCTCAACCGTTCTTGCAAGCTTGCTAAGTCCTGCAACTCTTCCGTCAGAAATATAAGCTACATGCGCTTTTCCGTAAAATGGCAACAGGTGATGCTCGCACATAGAATAAAATGTAATGTCCTTTTCGAGTATAAGCTGCCCTTTTTGTGCTTCAAATGTCTTTGAAAGAATTTCCCGCACTACAGCATCGCTGTCTTCGGAAGGAACTCTGTCTTTGTCTATTCCGGCAAAAACCTCCGTATACATTCTGGCTATCCTGTCAGGTGTCTCGATAAGTCCTTCTCTTGATATATCCTCTCCTATACCTTCAAGTATAAGCTTTACACCGTCTTTTATCTTTTCCTTGTCCATTCGTCATATGCCTCTCTGATTCGGTTAAGATGCGATAATGAGCCAAAAGCAAGCACTACCACATCCCCGTTATTATATGTCACTGCCTGTTTTACCGCATCGTCTATATTAAGACAGGCTGTGGCAATGTTATTTTTTTTATTGATGAATTCCTTAAGCTCCTCTGCTGCCATCGCTCTTACATTATCTGGCGTAGCTATTGTAAAAATATGGTCAGCCATAGGAAGCATAAGTTCGATTATTTTTTCATAGTCCTTGTCGGAAAAAACTCCCATAATATACACAAGCTTCCGTCCGTTTAATACTTCCGGTGTAAAATATTGAAGAATCGAATAGCGAAGCTGCCTTGCGGCAGGCTCATTGTGAGCTCCATCAACAAAAAACGGCGGTTCTTTCCCTATAAGACTTAGCCTGCCAAACCACTGTACAGCTTTTAGTCCCTCCCTGATATCTGCATAGGATATTACATATCCCATATCCATTAAGGCTTCTATACACGATATAGCAAGGCATGAATTGATAATCTGGTATGTCCCGCAAAGCCCCAGTTTAATCTGTCCGGCTCTTGCGTGTGTATAACTTGTATATTCATCATTCCATGGACATACAGCATAATTGATTTTAGAAGCATCCATTGTATAATCGGACACAACAAGCCTGCTGTCCGTTTCAACACATTTCTGCCTGAGAATATTCATTGCCGCTTCATCCTGTACTGTTGTGACTACAGTTGTTTTTGGCATAATAATCCCTGCTTTTACGGAAGCAATCTCTGAAATGGTATTGCCTAAGATACCCATATGATCAAGTCCGATTGATGTAAATACACAGCATAAAGGGCTGCTGCACACATTAGTTGCGTCATACTCACCGCCAAGTCCGGTCTCTAATACAACAAAATCGACCTTCTTTTTGTAAAAATATAAGAAGGCTGCTGCCGTCTCAAGCTCAAATGCGGTTGGAAGTCTTAGGTCAGAGACTTCCATGACCTTTACAGCATCGGCAATATCACCCATTATCACGGCAAAGTCCGATTCCGAAATGTATTCTCCGTCAATCTGTATCCGTTCAAGATATGTAATAAGAGTTGGAGAGATATACCTTCCAACTCTATAGCCTGCTGTAGTAAGTACGGTTGAAATCATCGCAAGTGTCGAGCCTTTTCCGTTCGTGCCTGCGATGTGTATAATCTTTAGTTTGTCCTGAGGATTGCCAAGAAGCCTCATAAGTTCGCACATTGTATCCACACCCATTATGCTTCCGGCTTTCTGGGCATTGTGGATAAGCTCAAGTGCGGCATCGTAAGTTAGATTCATAGATTAGCGACCTCTATTTCCCTGCCGTCACGCCATATTCTTTCAAGGTCATAAAAGAATCTGTCATCCTTTGAAAAGACATGTACGATGACATCCGTGTAATCGAGAAGAATCCATGAAGCACTGCGATAGCCTTCGACATTCCTAGGTTCAAGTCCAAGCTTATAAAGCTCCTCTTTGACACTGTCGGCAAGAGCCTGCACCTGATTGATATTGTTTCCGTTAGCTATGACAAAATAGTCTGCAATAACAGAAACGCTGCTTATGTCAAGAATCTTGATATTCTCTCCTTTTTTGTCGTCAAGCGCATTATATATTACTTTTGTTAATTCCTTAGAATCCATATATTACCTCCGGATATGATTGTTTTAATAAATTTTATTTCAAAACCAATGACATATTACATCTTAGCTTTTAAGCTTTCATATGCCTTCACTGTTGTCTCATCTATTGTTCCGTTTTTTGAGCGGACATATTCTATGGTATTTTCAAGTATTTCATAAGTGCATTGCTTTATGTCTCTGAAAGCAAGTTCGCGAAAATAAGGAAGTCTTGGAGCCTTATCGCGGTTAGGCTCTATATAGTCTGCCACATAGACTATCATGTCAAGAAGGTTCATATCGGGACATCCTGTAGTATGGTAACAGATAGCATGGCGGATATCAGGGTCTGCGACACCATGTCTGTATTCGGCATAGTATGCACCCATCCTAGCATGAAGCAGATCAGGCTGGCGTTTTTGTGCTTCTGTGACTTCTATGCCGAACTTGGCGCATTTTTCTAACAGACGTTCACCTGAAAGATATTTGGCACAGTCATGTAAAAGACCTGCCATAAATGCCTTGTCCATATCGCAGCCGTAGCGCATAGCGAGAGCCGCACTTGTGTATGCTACACCAAGAGTATGCTCATAACGGGAAGGTGTAAGCTTTTTTATCAAATTCTTTTTAATTAATGTAATCTGTTCGTTATCCATGACAATCTCCGATTCTGTATTTTGATAAATATATACTTAAGTATGCGTTATATCTGCATCCGTTATATTATATTAGTACATTAAAGCTATTTTGCAATATTTATAATAAAACTTATTTTATATGCAAAGCTTATTTTACATGTAAATTGTATTATACGGATAAAGCTTATTTCACATATAAATCCTGTCTTATATGTATAGTTTATTTACATGTAAAGCTGGTTGTCTATAATGTAATTATAAACCGGTTCAGGAACCATATATCTGGCAGATAGAAAGTCCTCTGCGAAACGCCTGCGCAGATCGCTTGAACTAATCTCAAGCTGAGGTGTGTCTATGAGATATATCCGCGCATCAAAGCTTTCCTCAAGATGTTTTTTGATTTTTTCAAGCCTGCCATCAGGAATATTATTTCTTTCAGCACATACTAGAGCTGTATGCCTGCATATGATTTCCGGATGATACCATTTATCAAAATCTGCCAGTGAATCTGCTCCCATGATAAAGAAAAATTCATTATCAGGATAGATTTCATCAAGTTCAGTCATTGTAACGGCTGAATAACTCGGCCTTTCTTTTTCAAGCTCATATGTAAACAATTCAAAATACGGATTGTCCTTTATGGCAAGCTCTAACATGTATTTTCTTATATTTTTATCAAGTATATTTTGATTTTTGTGTGGTGGATCACCTGCCGGCATAAACCAAATCTTATCAAGCTTAAGTAATCTAAGCGCCTGCTGTGCTATGATAAGATGTCCGATGTGCACAGGATTGAAGGTGCCTCCCATAATTCCGATTCGTGGCATATTAATCCTCATTCTAAGTGCAAGATAATAATTTATCGCACTTTATTTTTGTTAATTTATGATATTTAATTGATATTTTTCAAATTTTGCGTATTCTCCGGCTCAATCATTCTGCATACAAGCCTGCACCGAATTTATGACCTTTTTGACACCGGTATCAATTATAATTGTATCTGCAAATATATTTTCCTTACAATATTTATATTGGTTTTGTTCATCATTTTATTATATTGTACATAAAATTGTACGTCAATAGATTTTCAAAATCCGTTCGTAATGATTATTGTATGTGAAATTGTATTTGAAACTTTGTCATGTGCATAATGACTATTATATGAAAACAGGGACAAGATATTCCTGCCCCTGTGGATTACTATATATAATTGTATTTTTTCCTGTATTTAATCAGGAATATCACAGAGATGACAAGTGCGAACACTTCAGCCATTGTCACAGACCACCATATTCCGTCAAGCTCCCAGAAAAGAGGCATGATTATAACTGCTGCCATCTTAAAGATAAAGGTTCTGAGGAAAGATATTGAAGCCGATACACCACCATTGTTGAGTGCCGTAAAGAAAGAGGATGCAAATATTGTAAAGCCGCTGAATATGAATGAAAGCGAAAATATCCTAAAAGCATGCTTTGTCATCGAAAAAAGCACTGCATCGTAGCCGACAAAGATTTTTGAAAGTGTTCCTGCAAGTGTAAATGCAAGCACCGCCATGATGCTTCCGGCAATTCCCATAATTATGTTACTCTTTTTGAACATATTTTTGAGCTCGTCTGTATTTCCTGCACCATAGTGATAGCTGATAATCGGAGCTCCACCCATTGCATAGCCAACAAACATGGCAATAAATATAAACTGCACATACATAAGCACGCCGTTTGCAGCAACACCGTCAGAGCCGGCATAATTTAAAAGCTGGAAATTATATACTATACCTACTATTGATGAAGCTGTATTAGACACAAACTCCGAAGCTCCGTTCCAGCATGCGCATGCTATACTCTTTATCTCCAGTTTTGTCCGTACCAGCTTAAGAAGACTGCTGTTACGGCGTGAAAAATATATCAATGGGATTATTCCGCCGACAGTTTCACAAAGTCCGGTGGCAATCGCCGCTCCCGCTACGCCCCATTTTAACGCACCTACAAGCAATGCATCGAGAACCATATTGGTAAGTCCTGCTGCCACTGTTGTTACAAGTCCAAGATGCGGCTTTTCAGCGGTTATAAAAAAGCCCTGAAAAGCATTCTGAAGCATGAATGCGATATTGAATATCATCATTATTCTTCCGTAGAGCACGCAGTCATCAATGATATCACCATCGGCACCTAGCCATATCGCAACAGGACGCATAGCGATACAGCCTATTATTGATATTATTGTTCCGACAATCGCCGTTCCCGCTATTATCATTGTAAAGTACTGATTAGCCCGCTCATGCTTTTTCTCTCCGAGCGTCATTGCTACAAGTGCGCTTCCACCTGTTCCGAACATGAAACCAACACCGCCGAATATCATAAGAAACGGCATTATCAGGTTGATGGCGGCAAATGCATCCTTCCCTACAAAATTAGAAACAAACAAACCATCCACTACTCCATATATCGATGTGAAAACCATCATTACCACGGATGGAAATACAAAACGCAGAAGCCTTCTGTATGTGAAATGGTCAGATAACTGAATTTTCATGATTTATACTCCTTATTAAATAGTAACTATATTGATTATTCTTTGATTATGTGTGTTGCTCCGTTTAAGAGCTGTGTAAATTTGTCAAGTGATGATATGAGAGCATCCTTCTCCTGTTCGGTCATACTGTTAAGTGCGGTATGCTCTGCCCGCCTTACCTTAACAATAGTATTATTTATGAGTTCCTCCCCTGATGAGGATAGAATTATCTTCTTACTGCGTCCGTCATTACCCGGAACAAGGCTTATATATCCCTCTGTTTCCAGCTTTTTTAATGATGAATTGATAGTCTGTTTTGGAAAGCAGGACATGGAACAGATTTCACTCTGGGTTATGCCTTCCGGGTAATCGTATAACATATATAATGTCCAAAAAGTGCTGTCAGATAATCCGAGAAGCTTACCGGCCTGTTGATACCAGTCATCATTTTCCTTCAATCTATGATTCAGAAGCCATAGATACTTGTCATTATCCATAAAAATCCTCCTTGTTGTGCGTGTAAGCAGGCAATTATTAATAAATTGATTCAGTATAAAATAAAAAGTCCGAAATCAGACTTTGTCTAGTATAGTCTGATTTCGGACGGTTGTCAAGGGGATATTTTATATGTATTTTAAATTTCCGGTCATCAATTCATCTATTTTTCCGTCAAAGATTTCATCAAATACTTTTCCAAGTACGCTTTATCGGCTTCCTCTCGACTATCAACAAGCAATTCATGCTTTCTAATACGGCTATGAAACAAAACCTTGAATGATCAGAAGTTTATTAAAAGACTGATCCAACTTCGTATGGAAAAAGGTGTATCGGCGCGTGACATGAGTCTTTCAATCGGACAGAATCTGGGATATATCAACAATATTGAATCCGGGAAAGCACTTCCATCTATGGCTAACTTCTTTTATATATGTGAATATCTGGATATTTCTCCCATGAATTTTTTCGATTTTGATTCTAATATTGATTTTCATAATGCCGATAAGCTGTATAACGCTATGAAACGGCTTACACCTTCACAATTTAAGAATATACAAGAGATAATATATGATTTGACAAATTGCAAATAAAAAAGCTGTAAAACAAATTCAATTTTGTTTTACAGCTTTTTAGCTAGTGCCGCCTTTAGGCACATATTTATAATGTATGAAAGTCCATGGAATGTCTTGGCAGTGAATGGTATCCCTATTTTAAGATACAATTTACAGGTTCATCTGTTGTCTGTCTACACTGCTCCTCCCGGCTGATTTGTGTCTATCCATCCTAGTCCTTCCATATGAGCCGAATCCCACATGGTTTCCGCCATCAATTACAAGCATATAAAATTATCTTATAAGATTCTTTATTACTATCTAGGAAGCTCTATCTTGCGGTTCTTCTTATCAGGTGCCTGCTTGTAGAGAACAATCTTCTTGCCGATAACCTGAACAACCTCAGAGTGGGTACGCTCAGATACAATCTGTGCAATCTCATTAGGGTCATCAAGACAGTTCTTAAGGACACTTATCTTTATGAGCTCTCTCTTGTTGAGAGCTTCGTTTAACGCTTCTGTGAGCTCCGGTGTGAGAGATGATTTGCCTATCTGGAAAATAGGCTCTGTAGTCATTGCAATACCCTTTAAAAAAGCTCGCTGCTTTGTTGTCATCATGTCTGATATATCCTTTCTGTAAATAATGTATAATAACATATCTTCAATATTTCTTCAATATTTTTTAAGCCGGTATATTAACCATTGAGTAACTATCGGGATATCGGGAACTCTATCTCTAATGTTCACAAAAGCACAAGATAAATTGTGCTTTATTGCGGCTGGACAGCTAATCTTACCGAACATCCGTAAAGTGATAATACACTTAGAAATAGAAATCAAATTCCATGTACTCTCCGAGCCGGACTGTATCGCCCTCTTCAATGCCCATGGCTGTAAGCTGGTCAATGATTCCGTTCTCCTTGAGGAAACGCTGGAAGAATGCAAATCCCTTCTCGTCATCGAGGTTAGTATATCCGAGCATTCGGTCAATCTTCTCACCCTCGACAACAAATACATGGTTAGTTTCCTTGTAAACCGTAAGAGATGCTTCTTTATCATACATCTCTTCAGGGAAGTACTCTCTCTCGAATACTACAGGTTCCTTGTCAAGACTGTCAAGCATCTTCTTAACTTTGTATAGAAGCTCTTTAACGCCTTTTCCGGTTACTGCCGATATAGGATATACTTCTATTCCGTTTGGTTCAAATTCGTCCTTTAAACGCTTTATAGGATCCTCGGAGCCGTCACCTGTATATATGGCATCAATCTTGTTGGCGGCTATAATCTGCGGACGCTTTAAAAGCTCAGGATTATACGCCTCAAGCTCAGAATTGATTGTCTTAATATCTTCTACAGGATCACGTCCCTCAGTTCCTGCCGCATCGACAATATGAATTATAACCTTCGTTCTCTCTATATGTCTTAAAAATTCATGACCAAGACCTATTCCTTCTGATGCACCCTCGATAAGACCCGGAATATCGGCTATTACAAAGCCATCGGTTCCTTCAAGGTCAACAACACCAAGATTAGGATTAAGGGTCGTGAAATGATAATTTGCAATCTTAGGCTTAGCATTTGAGACACGGGAAAGGAAGGTTGACTTTCCTACATTAGGAAAACCTACAAGTCCGACATCAGCTATAACCTTGAGTTCAAGGCGTACTGTAAGCTCCTTAGCTTCCTGTCCCGGCTGTGCGTACTTTGGAACCTGCATGGTAGGTGTTGCATACCATTTGTTGCCTCTGCCGCCTCTGCCGCCCTTTAAAATAACTTCACGGTCATTGCCATTGCTCATATCAGCTATGACTTTACCGGATACATCATCGTATATTACGGTGCCTTCCGGAACCTTTATGATAAGGTCTGCACCGTCTTTACCGTGGCATAATGCTTTGCCGCCCTCAGCGCCGCTCTCTGCCACATATTTTCTTATATGTCTAAACTCATTAAGAGTATTAAGTCCTCGGTCAACCTCGAATATTATATCGCCGCCCCTGCCGCCGTCACCGCCGTCAGGACCGCCTGCCGCAACGAAAAGCTCACGTCTGAAGCTTACATGGCCATCGCCGCCCTTACCTGATTTAATAAAAATTGTTGCTCTGTCTGCGAACATATATTACACCTCTTTCCTCTGGTATCTGTCTTGTATCGGAATATAACTGATATTAAAAATCTATTCCCTTTCAATTAATGCTAAGCTTGTCAAATGTGAAGCCGGATATGAGATATCATGCTATTCCGTACAAAATAAAACATCTGTCTTTGAAGAAAAAAGGCTTCAAACCACAATGATTTGAAGCCTAAAGTTACTAGTTGTTTGACTCAACCGGGTATACAGAAACCTGCTTTTTGTCTCTGCCCTTTCTCTCGAACTTAACAACGCCGTCAACAAGAGCGAATAATGTGTCATCACCGCCGATGCCTACGTTGTTGCCTGGATGAATCTTGGTACCACGCTGTCTGTAGAGAATGTTACCGGCTAAAACGAACTGTCCGTCAGCTCTCTTAGCACCTAATCTCTTAGACTCGGAATCTCTTCCGTTCTTTGTAGAACCAACACCCTTTTTATGAGCGAAAAACTGAAGGTTCATTCTTAACATGCTTACACCTCCTCGAATGTAATGGATATATACTTCTTATTCTCATTTCTTATGTTGGTTATGCCTAACACGAAGGAATTCAGCAGAAGCTGAGACTCCCTGCCGTAGCCAGGCTCCAACGAAAATGTAATCACGGCATTCTTCTCATCCTGCGTCCCCGAGAAATCGTCCTCGGTGAGCTGCTCAATGGAATTGATGGTGTTAAACACCAATGCCGAAATTGCTGCACAGACAATATCTCTTCCTGCCCTTGCAAAGCCCGCATGGTCCTCGCATCGAAAGCCGGTAATATCGCCCATCTTATTCTTATAGACTGTTATCTTAGTCATCGGATATTCCTAATTAAGCGTTGATCTTCTCAATCTTAACCTTAGTGAATAACTGTCTGTGACCGTTCTTCTTATGGTATCCGGTCTTTCTCTTGTACTTGTAAACGATAACCTTTCTGTCCTTGCCCTCAGCAACAACGCTTGCTGTAACTGTAGCTCCGGCAACTGTTGGATTACCAACCTTAACATCAGCATCATTTACTAAGAGTACCTGGTCAAATGTAACTGTCTCGCCAACTGCGTTTCCGAGCTTCTCAACCTTGATTACATCGCCCTCAGATACCTTGTACTGCTTTCCACCTGTTGCAATAATTGCGTACATTAGTGTTCCTCCTATATCATTACTCGCCAGTTGTGGTGTGTCCTTCCGGACAAGCTTATAACCTCACTGTGCGGCACACTTGATTATGATAATATTTTACCTGCGTTTTGTCAATACTTATTTTGAAGTTTTTTACATTTTTTCTTAAATGTATTTTATACCCTGCAGTCTTTTTTGAAGAAATATCTTCATATTAATATGAAATCTTCCTGCGTGGTTATTGGTTACACTTCAATAACCGGGTTCATTCTGAAATATTCCATGAGAAGCTCGACCATCTCAATGTTGATTTCCTTTGCGATGGTACATTCCTTGTACATCGGGTACTCGCCCGCCCCGCTTGCACGGTAGTTGTTAAGACATAGTGTGAGCATCTGTTCATCCGTTACGGGCTTTCCCTGATATTCAAGCTTCACTATTCTGCTGCCGATTGGTTTTGATGGGTCGATTTTATAATCAACACCCGCAAAATAATCGTAGTTGTAATGTTCAACCTTAGGACTTAAAAACTTGTCCGATATTGTGAGCTTTCCGTAAGAATCGTAGGCAAAGTATTCAGCACTTCGTTCCATGGCAAGCTTAAGATTCTTACCTGATATATTAAATACAACAAGTGTGTTCGGGAAAGGATATGTCGCAATAATGTCCCTTGTGCTTACCTTCTCCTTAAAGCCTGCAATGTCGTTGGCAAGTCCTACTGCCGATACCTGTGCTCCCGAAAAATAGAGCTGGACTCTGTTGATGAAATCAGCAATCGGTGTTCCGTTATAAGCCATGTCAAGCTTATCTGTCGGAAGAAGTGCACGGCTGAGAGTTCCGATAGGCTGGTTTAACCAGTCCTGAACCTTGTTCTCGTAGAACATATATTTCTCATAGAGAGGTTCACCCTTTTCTATGCTGTCGGTACCATTTTCGTCTTTGGAGACAGTAACGGTTACTGCTGTTTTTGCAAGCTTATAATCTGCCTTGATTTTCTCAGAAGTTACCATAATATTGTTATTGTCAACCACGTCTATCTCTATAAGATGGTACTCCTTGGCGGCATCGAGCGGCTGTACAACATAAGTTTTATGACCGGTCCTGGAGGTTATAAATCGTCCGTCAACAGACATGTGCTGATGCCCTGTGAGCAGTATGTCAAATTCAAGCTCCTCACATATCTTATACCCCACATTCTCAGTAGACTCGGTAAGTCTTCTGCCTGTGTCAAGGTCAGCCTCAAAACCGCCGTGATATATGCATATATTAATGTCAGTCTTTCCCTTAAGCTCTGATAGTGCCTTTTGTGCTTCGATGAACGAGTCAACAACCTGTACACCCACAAGATTCTCCTTCTTCTCCCACACGTTCACATAATCGGTCACAATACCGACAATACCTACGCGGAGCCCGTTAGGCATAACCTTAATCTCGTAAGGATACAGATGGTTTCCTGCGTCATCAAGCACGTTCTGGCATACACAGTGCCCCTTGTGATTGTCGCGGTACTCCTTCTGGTACTCAAGACCGTAGTTGAAGTCGTGATTTCCCAGTGTGTAATAGTCGTATCCGCAGTCGTTCATGATGTCTGCGAGAATCTTCGAGCTCTTCGGCACATGGTTCGTAAAATATGAAAAGGCATTGCCCTGAAGCACATCTCCTCCGTCGATTACGAGCGTGTTCTCGTCTTTTTCCCAGTTGGGAATACATGAGAACAGACCGACATTCTTCGGAATCAGGTCGCCGTAGGTTGTCGGGTAAAAATAACCATGTGTGTCAGATGTAAAGTATATTTTAAGCTTTCTGTTATCCATTATTAACCTCGTTTCTGTATTGCATTACTTTATGATATGGCTCTTTATCTTTCCAATCGAGATATATCTGTCGAGCACATAGCGGATGTCGGTATTCTCTGGGGCATCCGTCACGGGAAGCCCGGCAGCAGTAAGTGAAAATGAGCCGTCCTCGTAATCCTCCCTTATATAGTGGTCGGAATAGTACTCCATCTGTGCAGGCTTCGCATCCCAGATAATTCCCTTAACCTCGTCAAGCGTACAGCCCGGAAAATTGACGTTCCATATCTCGCTCGTCGCAGGCATATTGTCTAAAAGCTCCTTTGTTATCGGAAGTATGTACTCGTCAACGACATCGTATATATCATTCATTTCCTTTGAGAAGGCGATGGCAGGAATTCCGGCAGAGAGAGCCTCCATTGCCGCTCCGACCGTTCCCGAGTAAAGTATGTCATAGCCGCAGTTGTAGCCGTAATTGATTCCTGAAAATACGATGTCGGGTCTTTCAGGCATAAGGTGATAAAGCGCAACCTTTACACAGTCCGCAGGTGTTCCGCCCACGCTGTAAGCCTGCACCGCCGGTACGGGAAAATCGATGCGCTTAACCTTCATATCGCCTCGGACCGTGATTTTCTGTGACATGGCACTGCACTGGTCATCAGGTGCGACAACCCACACCTCACCGAACCTGGCGGCTAGCTGAGCAAGTCTCTTTATTCCTTCGGATGTGATTCCGTCATCATTTACAACTAAAATTCTCATATTAATCCTCCACGTCACTGCTTTTGCAGTGACCAAAATAGTATTGAAAAACGCTTTTTTGCGGTTTTCCTGTGTGAAATCGTAATACATTTTAGACAATGTATTACGATTTCGCACTATCCTGATTTCTATTTTTTACATGTGCCGTTAATTGTACAATATTTTGGGAACAAATTCAACTAATCCAATTAATAACTTCTCGTTCCGTCCGTTCAAAATATTCCGTCATAAAAAAACAGAAGCAGTTGTCCAAAATTTTGAAACAACTACAAATGGTTTATCGGAAAGTGAGCCTCATCTGATGCCACACGGCATTTCCGTGAGTGGACTTGTCGGATACGCCCTCATCCACAAAACCGAACCTGGCATAGTACGGAATGAGCTTCTGCTTGCAGATCAATACAAGCCCCGCTCTGCCCTGAGTTTTCGCATCATTGATGGCATATCGGATTAATTCACATAACCTCGTATACGATATATTCATGGTCAAATTCATAACCCAGCTTTTCAGCAAGCTGGACGGAATTTATGTTTTGCGCATCCCAGCTAGGGTAAAGTCCCTCGTCCAGACAATTTAATATCAGTGCCGAGCAGGCTATGGTCGCAAGATGCTTTCTTCTTTCGGCTTCGATGGTATCAACCTCAATTTCTATGCCCTCGTTGTAGCGCGTATATGATGACGCACCGGACACGATTTTTCCGTCTTTTAGGATAACCATGCCTCTGCCTAAACGCAGGTATTTTTCCCTGCTCCCGAAAGCCGACACAAAATCCTCCGTAGCAGGGTTTTCCAGACATTGCTCGTAAATATCCGCATCTATTTTTCTCAATTCATAGCCGGCAGGCAGCTTCAGTATTTCATTTTTTAACATTGTCCTATCAAATGCGGTTCCTTTTTTTATTGCATATCGCATGGCTTTTTTAGCCGAAGGATAACATTCCTCTATCAACGCCGCCCACTCATTATTCTGTGGTGTCATAATCACAAAGCCTTCGGGCTTATTCAAAACCAGCTCACGGTCAGGTACTCCCGCATAAAATCCGAAGCAGCCCACGAATGCCAATGCGGATTTCGGCTGTTCGGGATTCGTGACAAAAATTTTTCCCATCACATTTTGGAGACATGAAAAAATCAATGTCTCATTCCATCCGTCAAACAATTTTTTTACTTTCGATGTGTCTTTAAGCTCGTATAACATTAATGCCGCCTTTCTGCTTGTTGATATTCTGAGAAAATTTTCTGCAAAATTCACCTATGGATTCATGTTTTCCGGATCCGGAAGACTTAATTTCAAATGCGTTTATTCTGCTTCCTTCCGAAATCAGAAAATCTATCTCATAATAATGTGTACTTCCCTTTTTTTCCCAGGTATGATAGTACAGTTCTCTTCCGGACGCTGTAATCATTTGAGCGGTCAGATTCTCATAAAGATATCCCAGATTTGCCGGTAATTTATCGGAAAGTAACTTCGCATAAATATCATTTTCCGTCACCGGACGGTCAATAAACATCAGTGTAACAAATAATCCTGTATCCGAAAGATATAATTTGTAACGGTTAAAATCTTTCGTATCCGCCAGACTGACCCTTGGATTGGTAGAATTATACCATGGCAGAACCGTTTTCGAATCTATCAACTCGTATAATAATTCTTCTGCCTTGGTGTTATTTCTTTTCCAGATTGCTGTGGTAATACGATATTTTCTTGCATCTTTTGCCAGATGCGCCGGAATTGCGTGATATAATGCTGATATTCTTCCGGAAGCATCAAGTATCAATCCAATATCTTTTCATAATGCTTCCATCTGCTTCAACGGTTTTTTCAAAAACTCCACCATTGGCAAGTATGGTTTTTTCGCTTGCGATATTTGTTTCCTCACATGTCACAAGGAGCTTTTCTATGCCCATTTCTCTGGCATTTTGAATATTCAACCGAAGCATTTCCTTTGCGTAACCATTTCTGCGTTCAGACGGTCTTACAGAGTATCCGCAATGACCACCCCATGTTCCAAGGACGGGGTGATTGATATGATGACGTAAATCAATAACTCCCACAAGCCTGTCATCGTCTTTTCTGATTGCAAAATAGGTTGTTGACGGCACATTTGTTCCTGCCTGTTCACATGTCTCTGCATTTTTTCTGAGATTGCATATTTCAATCCATTCTTTTGCACTCTTGCAATTTCCCAAGCCCATGCAGCCCGCAAATTGATTATCGTTATCTTTGTCGTAAATCAGTACCTCATTTTTAAATTGCTCTAATTCATCAATATATTTTTCGTTTACTTCTATCAAAAGCAGCATAAATATCTCCTTATAAATTAAAATTTTTTTCAATGCAAAACAAAAATTTTCTTGAATCAACCGTCAGGCTGACATGCTTCATACACTTTATATACAACACCCCATACATCATATTCCATGTAATAGTAATGCCGGTCGCCGGATTTATTATCAGTGTAAATATAATATGCAGCTCTTCCTGCTTCATTTTCATTTACGGTGCCTATGTCGAAAACGCCATATTTTTGCTCAATCATATAAATGTTGCTTTGTAAAATCAGCCAGTCATTGTATTTGTAACAGGTTGAATGTGAAGCCTTAAATAATATTAAGGCAATCAGCAGAATAATATTTGTCACAAATAATGCTGCCATTGATTTCACACTTTTTTTATTATGTTTCCGCATCACTATCAGGATTATGGATGTGATTGCCGTTATTACAAAGCATATAGACAAAATCAAACAACACAAGTCAATTATCCATGGATTCATAAATATATTCTTCCGGTCCTCTTAGTTTTTTAAGTTCAGTCATAATTAACTTATTCATAATTTCATCGACTCGCAACATATGTTTACTATAATGTATTTGGTGCTGCCCTACACGGTAGGCGGTTAGCCTCCACCAGAGAGTTTTTGCTCTGTTTACATAGAAATCCTTCATGGAAATCTATTAAGGAGGTTTGTTCTTATGCTTACAACAGAACTGTTTATAGCCATTATCAGCTTATGTATTACCTGCTTTGCTCTTGGTTGTTCCATCGGTTCTAAGAGCAGAAAATAAGTACAAAAAGACCGCCCAGTCTGGTAAACGCGGCGGTCTTTTTGACTACATAAAATATCAGGCTAACCGTCTATCGGTAGCATTCCTTTAAATAATATCATGTAACCGCTGTTGTGTCAAACATATAATTAGTATCAGACCATCATTTATTGACTGATTGGGTCCAGTAAAATGCAAGCAGCCGGAGAGCAATTCTCCGGCTGTTACACCATTCATACACTTTCTTGATATGAATTATAGGCATTCGGTATGGACGCCAGTTGTAAATTATCCAACATGAATTTTCTCTCTTAAAGCTTCCTGAAGTGTTTGAGAAAAATTAATATTTCTTTCTACCGCGGCAGCATTAAGCCACGCAGGTAAAGTTACTGTTCTATTGACGGATTTGTTCTCTTCTGCCATTCTTACAGATGGCATGTATACATCAATGAGTACTACTTTTTCATTATCTTGTGTCTTAATATCGGATAATGGTGTTGGAGCAGGAATATCCTCGCCGTCCTCTTCCAAGCCGTAAAGAACGCAGCCTAAAAGTTCGCGCGCTGAAAGTAACGCATCTTTATCATCTACTCCGCATGTGGCACAGTCTAGATCAGGAAATAATACAGCGATTTCCTGTCCTTCCTCATACTGAAAGATTGCTGGATAAAAATACCTTTCTTCTTTTTTCATTTCTTCTTTCCCCCTTTTGGCAATATTAATATATGCTAAAATATTTTGCAGAAGGGCTATTCAAACTTTAGCCCCGACTGCCTTTCAATGCTTTTCCATGTTCCTATTGGCATATCCTTGACTGGATGCTTAACTGTAACTCGTCCTTTTTTAGTAGGGTGTTTGAATTGGTGGTGACTACCTACTACATTTACTTCATACCATCCATCTGCTTCAAGCATTTTAATAATTTC
>UQYF01000001.1 GCA_900545175.1 uncultured Eubacteriales bacterium | reverse complement strand
TTTTATACAAAAAACAGCTATTTTACCATACAATCACATATACTGGCAGAATGAATTGAAAATCAAGTAAAAGGCAGCCACGAACAGGCTCCCTATTATTTATCAAGGGGACTTAAAAATTATTTAAAAAAATATAATTTACAATTATTTTTTCCCTAAAAATTTCTTAAAAAAAACTCATTTTGTATATAAGGGAGCAATAAAGAATAAAATCAGCAGAAAGGAATTATAACTATGATAACTATGAAAAATTATAAAATTACAAATGTAAAACATGCCGCCACAGGATTCACATTAATTGAATTTATTGCGTACTCCTCCTCAGGAGAAGTAATAGGTGTAATCTGTGCAAATATAAACATAGACATTCCCTGTGAAATTAAAACTTTTCATGTAGAAGAGGAATGGCGCAAAAAAGGGGTTGGTCGAAAATTAATGAAAGCGACAATAAAAATGGCACGTAAGTACAACCAAAAAAAAATCATCGTATACCCATTAGCCGATGCCTCTGTGAACGAAACCCCTTTAGCTCCTGAAACATTATATCATATATATAAGCGTTTAGGATATAATTTTGTAGAAAAAAACGTCAATATCAAAATATACCGAAATAAAATGGTTATACATATTTGAAAATAGCATCCATTGCTCCCTAAAATAGAATGTACAAAAGCCGGAGAATAGATAATCTCCGGCTTATTTAAATGTCACAAATAAAAATTTATTATTTGAGAGAATTTTCAATCAGTCTCAACCACTTATAAATCAGTATTTTCACCAAATCAGTGTTTCAAGAACCATTGGTCACCAATGTGATGCCCCTGATAAGCCGGATCAACCAAGAGGTAATGCAGAAATGCAACGGTTTCGCCATCGTCAAGCGCACGAACCAGACCAACCAATTTGCTGCCATCCCATGCAGAGATAACATGTGTTGAATTGTGTATCGCTCGGACAAGCTTCTTGGGATAGTTTCCCGATTCCCAGCTAACCGATAAAAATAATCGTTGCAAATCGGCAGCATTAAAGTCTTTTATTTGTTTATACTCGATTTTCATAGAAATTCCTCCGTAAACTATAAGTCCACCCTCACACTCATTATACCTTAGAAATGTCAAATGTCGATACGAAAATTTTTGTTGACATTTCATAATTTTTAATTATAATTACCTTTGGTAACTAAATGTAAGGAGGATTAGTGTGAAATATAAACTTGATAGCTTATTTTTCACACATGCAATTTGTTTCTGAGCGAAAACAAATTGCTTTTAATGACAGATGAGAAATCGCCTGCGCGAATTTCCAATCGCCTCCTCGCAATAAATCGCTCGGAAATGAGGATTAATATGACAAACGAGAAAATAAAGCGCATGCTTGACTCATGTTATCAGGCAAAGCGCATCCGTGAAATGCTCCCGCCGCTGCCTCAGGGTATTATGCCCTCCTACATTCAATATCTGGATGTCATTCAGTCCTTGGAAAAGCAGGGAGGTTTGGTGAAGGTTTCCGATATCAGCGATGCAATGCACCTTCCGCGTCCGGGTGTCACCAGAACGGTTAAGGAGATGGAACAAAAGGGACTGCTTGTAAAAAATGCCTCCGCCGATGACGGTCGCGTCACCTACTTATCAGTAACCGAAGCAGGACAAAAGCTGTCACAAAAATATGACGCACAGTATTTTAGCGAGCTTTCTTCATATCTGGATGACATTTCGGAGGAAGAAGCAGACTGCATGATTCAAACAATCGGAAAATTTTACAGAATCATGTGCGAAAGGAGTGATCACTATGAACGATAAAAATGCAGATTTTACACAGGGAAGTATATTGAAAAAACTGGTCGCCTTTATGATTCCGGTTCTCGGTGCGCTGATTCTGCAGGCGGCATACGGCGCAGTTGACCTGCTGGTGGTCGGACGCTTTGGCTCCACCTCAGGTCTTTCTGCGGTATCCACGGGAAGTCAGGTATTAAACCTTGTCACCTTTGTTGTGATACAGTTTGCGATGGGTATTACCGTGCTGATTGCACGCTATCTCGGTGAAAAACATCCTGAGAAGATCGGAAAAGTCATCGGCGGTGCGGCAGTCGTGTTCACGCTTATATCGGTCGGACTTTTTATTGTGATGGTCGGCTTTGCGCATCCGATTTCCGTACTTATGCAGGCACCGGAGGAAGCTGTTGAGCTGACGGCAGGCTATGTCCGCATCTGTGGCGGCGGTATCTTTTTTATCGTGGCTTACAACCTGTTGTCTGCAATCTTCCGTGGACTTGGCGACAGCAAATCGCCTCTTATATTCGTCCTCGTAGCATGCATCATAAATATCATCGGAGACTTGGTGTTGGTTGCAGGGTTACGCTTGGATGCAACAGGCGCAGCGATTGCGACGGTCTGTGCCCAGGCGCTCAGCGTTGTTTTTGCAATGATACTCTTTATCAGGAAAAAACTGCCGTTCACCATAACCAAAAAGGATTTCCGAGTGAATCCTCAGTGCAGAATTTTCTTAAAGATAGGTCTGCCGCTGGCACTTCAGGAGTTTTTGACACAGCTCTCTTTCCTAGCACTCTGCGCATTTGTCAACCGCCTCGGACTTGAAGCGTCCTCAGGCTACGGTGTTGCCTGCAAGATTGTAAATTTTGCCATGCTCGTACCGAGTGCCCTGATGCAGTCGATGGCTGCCTTCGTGTCGCAGAACGTCGGTGCAGGAAAGACAAAGCGTACGAAGCAGTCCATGTTTACAGGAATCGGCATCGGTCTTGCCGTCGGCTGCATCGTGTTCGTGCTTATATGGTTTAAGGGAGATATGCTGTCCAGCTTTTTCTCACCGGATGCCACAGTCGTGCAGAAAGCCTTTGAATACTTAAAGGGCTTTGCTTTGGAGACAATCGTGACCGCCATACTTTTCAGCATGGTCGGCTATTTCAACGGCAATGACAAAACACTTTGGGTTATGGTGCAGGGACTCATTCAGACTCTTCTCGTCCGTCTGCCGTTTGCATACATTATGAGTATCCGGCCGGACGCCAGCCTGATCATGATTGGTCTTGCCGCCCCTGTTTCCACCACGGTCGGAATTGTGTTGAATGTTGGATTTTATCTGTATTTAAACCATAGGGAGCGCTCACCTCGTCAGGTGGAACACCCTTTGGATTAATAGGGTTTTCACTACAAAATAAGTATTGCTCAAAAAAATAAAGGCTGAATATTAGACACTGGGAAAGTGTGTAATATTCAGCACTTTTTCCAATTCATCAGCCTTTAAAATATAATTGTATATTCTTGTGTTCGGCTATTTAATTTTAATCTTCTGTCCCAATGGCTAAATAAGCTGATTACCGGTTAATACACTCTTAAAATCTTCATACATTTTAAAAGTAAATTTGAGGCATAACTTCCAGCCATGCTTTAACGTAATCTTCTTTGGTATTTATAATTTTATTGTAGGGAATACAGTAAAATTCAAAGTCATCAGGAAATTTCATAAGATGACATAATGTTATTTTTATATCTTTCATTTTTGCTAATTCAAGCAAGAACGGTACACAATTATCGCCCATTCTGTCACCACTGACTAATGTATCGTCTTCATTAAGTAAAATTAATAATGCTTTTGACCCCGATGAAAGTTCAGTAGCTGACATGGCACCATACTTTTCTGAAATAAACACATCACCACTTCCAAAATATGTTACATTATCTATTTGATTTACAATCTTCTTTGAAAATTCTGAAGTAAACCAGGAAGGTTCGTAAACTTCGTCAAAATATGCAGAAACATTATTCACTTTTCCATTCATAAACAAATAGTCTTTGCCTAAATAAACTGTCAACATACCTGAAATAACCTCATGTCTTTCTTAATTCTATACAATATATTTAATTACGAATTTCAATTTTTCAAATTTTTCATTAACATATTAACATACTTTACTCTCCGATACAAATATAATATCCGCTTGTTTATGATTTTAAGAACAAGGAATGTGCCTTGGCACATTCTCGCACCTGCGGCGGTCGCAGGCGACATCTGCATTGTATGCCGCAGTGCGCATCCCTGCAGAGCGTTTTTGTGTAATAGGAACGAAGTTTCCTATTACACAAAAAACAAGTCCGTGAATATTGTAGATATCCACAGACCTGTCTGAAAGCTTATATCAAATTGTTCCGCACCATAGCTCACACAATTTATAACTTTGTCACTACTCCATCTTTAAGCTCATACACATCGCCGTACTCAGGAAGAATGCGGGTTCCTGCCTTTGCGGTGTTGACCTGCTCAGGGCGGAAGCTGTGAAGAGGAATGAGTGTCTTAGGCTCTATCGTGTCGAGCATTGTTCTTAAATAATATGGCTTAGCGTGTCCGCCAAGTCCTTTGAAATCATAAACTATGCCGCACACCTCAAGGAATTCCTTCATCTTTGCAAATGACGGATCGTAAGCTCCGAGAGGCGCACCGTCCATGTGGATGTATCTTGATACCACATCCTTTAAGTCGGTCAGCTCATACATATCTGCGTAGTCAAGCTGGAGAGCGTACTTAGAAGGATTCTTTATGAGTTCCTCGCGGCTTACAACTTTCCAGCCCGCCGGGATACCCTCGCGGCAGATTCTAGGCTTGTTCTCCGTTACAACGGAGTTGTCGCTGCAAGCCTCGTTGTAGGTCTGCTCGTATACGGCAATCTCATCCTCAGGATAGAATGCAGCCACATAGTCAGCCTGTACAGGGTCAAGGACAAGAGTTCTTCCGCAGTTCTTAAAGGTATTAATCATGCGGTGTACGCGTTCAACATTTCTGTTGTACGGATTTACAACTATAAGGCCATTATCCTCTTGGGATGCAGCGTGAAGCTCTTTCTGTAAGCCCTCCTCTGTTCTGTCAGGCTCTGCAGGCTTCTCAAGTGAGAGCATGTCGATATCCTCGAAGCTTGCGGTAACGCCCTCTGTGATGACTACATCTGCTCCATGACATGTCTTTCCGAACTCCTCGGAATATGCCGGGTGGAAGCCGTGGAAACGGTAATCGCCCGTATAGCATATATTTCCGTCAGGTGTTGTGATTAAGAAACCACATGCTCCGGCTACATCATGGTCGACAGGAACACACTTAACCGTAATGTCGCCGACAGTGAACTCGGCACCGTAATCTACGCCGATACAGTTAGGATGCTCTCTATGCTCCACGTCGCCGTTCTTTGCGAGCTGACGGTACAGCTTAAGTGAACCAGTGCTCATGTATACGGGAATGTCAGGATGAAGGCATCCAAGACCACCCATGTGGTCAATATGCATATGGGAAATCACAAAAAAACACTCTTTTCCAAGTTCGCCATAAGGAACCAGACCGGTTTTTTTTGCAGTATACTTGTCATAGATTCCGTCAGCAGGTGTGAGCATGCCAAGACGTATATAGTCTACTGCAAAATCATCCTTTCTTTTGCGAATTTTAGTATCCATACGTCCGGCTACAGCGAAGCCAAAGTCAAACATACATTTGGTGCTCTCCGTCTCTACGGCAACGAATGTACCTCCTATTTCCTTTAAACCGTTAAAAAATGATATTTTTGTCATTTTCCTCCTCCATAAATTTGTGCTGATAAAACATATCCTTATCGGAGAATATATTTCATCATATTAGGCTCTTAACTTTACAATTTATTCATTAAGAGAAATAAAGGGCTGCCTAGATATGGGCAGCCACTTTATTTGCATTAAATCTATTCAAATAATAGATTTGTTATTAATAACAGCCATATTGTTTAAAAGCAATAAAATCAGCTATTATTATTTCTTAAGAATATTGTTAACTGCTGATACTAAAGCATCAAGAGCTGTCTGAGCATCAGCCTTAGCATAAATCTGCTCCTCGAGAGTTGCGTTGATTATATTCATTACATCATAGCTGCCTTCAAATGATGGCTGGCTGATGAAGTAAGCTGACTGTGAATAAGCTGCTATAGATGTAGGATCTGTCTCCATGAACTTCTGATATGTATCAGACTCATATGCAGATGTTCTTACAGGAAGATAACCTGTTTCCATAGCCCACTCTGTTGTAGCTTCAGCACTTGTTATGAACTTAAGGTACTCCCAAGCTGCCTTCTGCTTATTCTGATCCTGTGTGAACATAACAATATTAGTACCGGCTGCATTAGCTGCCTTCTCTGTGTTAATTGGAAGTGGTGCAACGCCAAGCTCCCAGCCTTCTGCTGTGATGTAAGAAGCACCTGTTGATGAACCAACATAAGAAGCGATTAACTGATTGCTGATTACGTTAGAAAAATACTTATCCTCACCGACAAGGCGTGCATAACCATTGTTGTAAAGGTTCATGATGTACTCAACAGTCTCAAGACCCTTCTCATTGTCAAATAATGCACCATTCTCATCAATATAACCTGAGCCGTTCTGTACAAGCATAGCCTGGAACATTCCTGCAAGGTCATCCCAGCCGATAGTCTCGATACCCTTCGCAGTCTTGATTGTCTCAGCTACTGTAAGAAGTTCATCCCATGTTGTAGGAGCTGTTAAACCGAGCTCATCGAACATAGTTTTATTATAGAACAGAACGTATGTGCTCTTGTTAAATGGAACACCGCTGATAAAACCGAACTGGCTGTTCTCTTCTCTGTAACCGGCTATGATATCATCCCAGTTATCAAAATCATTTGCTACAAAATCATCAAGATGAACAAGCTTGTCTGAATAAGCTGAAAGCCAGTTGTTGTAAGCCTGTGATAAGTCAGGAAGCGTATCAGCAGCAGCATTAGCTGTAAGCTTTGAGCTTAAATCTGAATATTTTCCCTGATTTGTGAGATTAACAGTGATACCATACTCATTCTCGGCATTAAACTTATCTGTGAGAGCCTTGAGTTCTTCCTCCTGCTTGTTGTTCATTGCATGCCAGAACTCGATTGTACATGATTCAATACCTGTATTGTCAGTTGTTGTACTGCTTGTTGTCTCTGCAGCGGATGTTGACTCAGCTGCAGATGTGCTCTCTGCCTGTGATACAGTACCGGCAGTTGTCTCGTTGTTACCTCCATTATTGCTGCATCCGGTAAGTGCTCCAAATGCCATTGTTGCTGTAAGTGCTACAGCAAGTCCCTTCTTGAGTTTCATTTCTTTTTCTCTCCTTTTTGTGTTTGGACAAAAATCAGCTGTCCAATCTATTGCTTTTCACAGGTACTTATGGTACTACCTGAAGCAATCCCTTGTCAATATAATTTGTGTAAAAATTATCTAATGAGCATATATTTTTACAAAATTATGTCTCTCAAGTTTACAAATTGTGCTTTCATAACTTGTATCAGCTCTTAAGACCGCTCTGTGTCACACCCTCTATAATGTGCTTTCTTAAGAACAAGTATACTATGATAATCGGCATAACCATGATTGTGGATGCTGCCATTATAAGCTCATAATTAGAACCGGCTTCTGTCTGGAAACGAACAAGTCCATTAGAGATTACTCTCATGTTGGTGTTATTAGTTACAAGAAGAGGCCAGAGGAATGAGTTCCAGCAGCCGATTATGTTAAGTATAGCTATAGTAGTTATAGCACTCTTGTTCATAGGAACCATAATCTTCATCATATACTTGAAATCACTGCACTTGTCAACCTTAGCCGCAAGATATAACGATTCAGGCACCTGTGAGAAAAACTGTGTCAACAAGTAGATATAGAATACATTCGACATGTATGGAACAATCATAGCCTGATATGTGTCAATCCACTTTAACTTGGTGATTGTGATGAAGTTAGTGATAATCAACATCTCACCGGGAATCATAAGTGTTGCAAGGAAAAGTGAAAATATAAGCTTCTTTCCAGGAAAATTAAGTCTTGAAAATGCAAAAGCAGAAAGGACAGCAGTTGCAAGTACACCTATTGTAGAGAATATTGTCACAATAATTGTATTCAAGAAATATCTCGGAAACGGAGCTGCCTTCCATGCTTCAGCATAATTAGACCAATGTGGTGACGATGGAAGGATTGTAGGTGGAATTGAGATAATCTCGGCAGGTGTCTTGAGTGATGAGAATATCATCCACAGGAAAGGCATAAGTGTAAACAATGCTCCTAATATAAGGATAAAATACTTCAATATTGTTGTTATGACATTAAATACTTTTCTTTTCTTGTTCATACATGCCTCCTACTTCCTTCTTCCCATTATTCTCTGTATGATTGTAAGTACAAGGATAATGAGGAATAATATAACTGCAGCAGCAGATGCAAGTCCATAATTATAGCTGTTATAGAACTTGTCATAAATATAGTATACAACAGTAACTGCACTGTTAGCAGGACCTGCTTTACCGCCAAAGAGTGAGAATACTTCGTTATATACCTTAAATGCACTGATAAAGCCCATTATAAAAGCATATGAAATCATAGGTGCAATTCCAGGAACCGTAATCTTCCAGAACACTCTCCATCTCGGCGTAGAGTCGACTCTTGCTGCATTATACAGATCCTTAGGAATTGTCTGAAGTCCGGCGAGGAATATCAGAATATCAAATGCCATACTCTTCCATACACTGAAAATAATAAGTGACGGAAGTGCATACTTAGGATCATTGAGCCATTGAACCTTTGAAATGCCGAACCAGCTTAACATGTAGTTAAGCAGACCGTAATTACTGTTAAAAATCCAGCTCCATACAAGACCGATAGCGATAACGCTGGTTACATATGGGAGGAAGAATATTGTCTGGAATAAGCCCTGACACTTGATGTTGCTGTTTAAAAATACTGCAATAAGAAGTGATAAAGCGATGGAACATGGTACAACGAATACAACATAAATGCTTGTGTTCCTGAGTGCTTTAATAAATACCTTATCGCCAAAAAGGTCTTTATAATTGCCGAGACCAATTCTGCTATATTCGCCACTTATCATATTATAATCTTCGTAAAAGCTCATAAGAAAAGCTCTGACAAGAGGATAAGCAGTAAATAAAAGAATGATTATCAATGCGGGCATCAGGTAAAGATAGCCCTTCATGCTCTTTTTTTCCATAGTCAGTCTCTCCTCAGTTAAAATTTGCCTAAGCTCTTCTCATCAGTGTCAAAAATCATAATCTGATTCTTGCGGGCACGGATAGTGAACTCATCGCCCTCTTTGATTGAAAGGTCAGAGTGAACAAGGATTCTAAACTCAGTGTTTCCGATTGAAAAATGGATAAGAAGATCACGACCTGTCATTCTTACATGTGAAGCCTTGACAGTGATGCCTTCCTGTGCAATCTCAAAAGACTCAGGACGTATACCTGCTGTATATGTGCCGTCCTTAAGCTCGCATCCTGAACGTAACAGTGCTCCATTGCAGTAGATGCTGCCACCCTTTACATCAACAGAAAATGTATTGACCTGTGGCATACCAAGGAACTGCGCAACGAAGAGGTTGTCAGGATTAAGGTACATTGCCTGAGGAACTTCATACTGCTGGACAATACCGCTCTTCATAACTGCTATACGATCTGAAATACTCATAGCTTCTTCCTGATCGTGTGTTACGAAGATAGTTGTAATCTTAACTTCCTGCTGTATTCTTCTGATTTCTTCTCTTGTCTCAATACGAAGCTTCGCATCAAGGTTAGAAAGAGGCTCATCAAGAAGTAATACTTCAGGCTTTTTTACAAGTGCTCTTGCGATAGCTACTCGCTGCTGCTGTCCGCCTGATAATGCCTTTGGCTTACGCTTCATAAGACCATCAAGCTGGACAAGCTTTGCCATCTCATTGGCACGCTCTCTTGCCTCAGCCTTCTTCACCTTACGGTTGATGAGTGGAAACATGATGTTCTCTTCAACTGTCATATGCGGATATAGCGCATAGTTCTGGAACACAAGACCAATCTCTCTGTCCTCAGGTGCAACCTTAGTTACATTCTTATCTCCGAAAAAGATATTTCCGGAAGTGGGATCCGAAAGACCTGCAAGCATAAATAAAGTTGTGGACTTTCCACATCCAGAAGGGCCTAAAAGACCAACAAGTTCACCGTCTGCTATATGAAGATTCATATTGTCGACTGCTTTGAAATCTCCATAAGCCTTTGTCAGATTCTCAATTCTGATATCCATTTGGGTACCTCAATTTCCGTGTTTTACACATTATTTGTTTTATTTTTTTCATGTAAATTTAATTATATATAAAAAACATTTAAAAAACAATCCATTATGCGTAATTTTTTTGAAAATTTCAGGAGAATACTTCATATAATGGTTTTTTAATCTTCTTCCGAGTTATTTCAACCAGCCCTAACTTGGTCATTTCTATGAAAAAAGACGGAATTGAATCCTTTGCCAGCTCTGTTTTTAAAAACTCGATTAATGTTGAATTGTTTGCGGTACTTTCCATATTTATGAAATCTACGATTACTATTCCTGATATATTTCTGAGACGGAGCTGCCTGCATATTTCGGCAGCAGCTTCAAGATTTATCTTAAGAAATGTATCCTCACGATTTTTCTTATTGCCATCGAATTTTCCGGTGTTTACATCTATAACCGTAAGTGCTTCTGTAGGCTCAATTATAAGATACGCTCCTGATTTAAGCCATACATGCTGATTTAATGCATCATGTAATATTTTCTCGATATTATAGCATTTATATAATGAAAGAAGCTTATCATCATACAAGGTGGTTATATCTTTCACTTTCGGAATGCCCGATATTATATTTTCCAACACTTCCGGTTCATCAGTCACTATGCTGTCAGCTGCGGTAAACTTACTCTCACGTATATCCGAAACATACTGTTCTTCCTTTTTATAAAGACAGGTAAAAGCAGGCCTTGATATTGCTTTGACATGGATTGAGTTTTCAAGCCCGCTCATATACTCAGCTTCTTTTAAAAGCTCAGACTCATCAATCTTATATGCCGCAGTCCTCACAATAAAGCTTATCCGTCCTTCGGATTCGTCAATATACGGCTTGAGTTTTTCCTGAATATATTTCCTGAAAAGGTTATCTCTTATCTTGGCTGATACAGCCACCTCACCCTTGCCATCAAGTGACATTACAATATAGTTTCCTGTGATGCTTATCCGTGACGATACGGAAGGTGCCTTTGTCTTAATGGCTTCTTTGGAAACCTGAACCAGCATAAGGTCACCCTGGCACACTTTATCGGTATTTTTTCTATTCAAAAAATGATGCTGTGTGTTATCGTCAAGAGAATAATAACATACAACATCTTTTGCAATTTCTATAAAAGCTGAATTGATATTTTTAACAACATTCTGGACACGGCCTATATATACATTTCCGAGGAGGGCAGCCTCCCTGTCACTGTCATTTTTGTCATAGACATTGATAAGGGAAGGCTTACCCTCCTCGAAAGTGACGGCTGTAATCTTATCAGAAAATGTTGTGATAACAAGTTTTCTCATAAATTATACTCCGTTTAAATATTTTTTATTATCTCTTTGCAAGCTCCGCTGTAATCTCATCCCAAGTTACACCCTTTAAGGACATTAAAACCATGACATGATACAGAAAATCGGAAATCTCATAGATTATCTCCTCAGGATCAGGATTCTTAGCTGCAATTATGATTTCAGTCGCTTCTTCGCCGCATTTTTTAAGAATCTTGTCAATTCCTTTGTCGAAAAGATAATTGGTATAGGAACCTTCCTTTGGATGAACCTTTCTGTCCTCAATGACAGCCATCACTTCCTTAAAAACTTTTAAAGGATTAGTCTCAACATAGTCCTTTGTGGCAAGATTTCTGTAAAAACAGCTGTAATTTCCTGTATGGCATGCGGCACCAATCTGCTTTACTTTTGCTAAAAGTGTATCATTATCGCAGTCAATGTCCAATGATTTTACATACTGGTAGTGGCCTGATGTCTCGCCCTTTACCCACTGCTCCTTACGGCTTCTGCTGTAGTATGTCATAAGCCCTGTTTTTAAAGTATTGTCAAAGGCTTCCCTATTCATGTACGCAAGCATTAAAACTTCATCAGTTTTATAATCCTGAACAATCACAGGAATAAGACCGTCACTGTTCAATTTAAAATCGGAAAAATCAATGGCGGATGTAAAGCTTACGACTTCAAATCCCTGCTTTTTTAATTTCTCCTTATATGTATTGTAATCGCAATTTATGTCGGCTTTTGTCAAATAAAAGTCTGAATTTGCATAAAATCCGTCAAAATTCGAGCTGAAAAATGAATTAATCTTGTTCTCGGCGCACAAATCTGCAAGTTCTGTGTCAAAGCTTTCATCCGATACTATAATACCAATCTTGTCACATCCGAATCTGTTAGAAACCTCCGTCATCATAGCGACATTAGATTGAGCTTCAGAATCAAGTACAGCTCTTCTTCCGCCGGCATACAGATATTTTTTGACATCCTCTACTCTCTTAATATTTCCGCCGATATTGAGAGGTAAGTCGGTCTGCCTTCCGATTTCCCTTATCACTGATATAGCAGCATCATGTGATGCATCATCATATGACAAATCCATTATAAGAAACTCGTCCGCTCCGGCAGCTTCAAGACGCAGACAGATTTCCACCGGTGAAATATCATCTGCTACAGGAACAAGACATTCTTTATCACTAAACATTTTTTTGTCCTTTAAGAAAAGAACAGGAACTATCTTTTTCATGGAATCAGCCCTCTCTGTTATCTTTATAGTGCGCCCTTTGTTGATAAGACATCCGTGATACGCGAGTCAATGGATACTGCCTCATCGAGCGCCTTCGCAAATGCTTTGAACATTGCTTCTATTATGTGGTGATTATTGTCTCCGTCAATCTGCTTTATGTGAAGATTCATTCCTGCACTATATGATATTGCATAGAAAAATTCTTTTACCATCTCGGTGTCAAAGCCGCCGACTCTGTCGGATGTAAATTCTGCTTTAAAATTAAGATATGGTCTTCCTGACAAATCAATGGCACATAAAATCAGCGTCTCATCCATTGGAAGCATCATATTTCCATAACGTCTTATAGATTTCTTATCGCCAAGTGCTGTCTTTATAGCTTCGCCGAGTACAATTCCTGTATCTTCTATGGTATGATGACAGTCGACATATAAGTCACCCTTGACTTTTAATGTTAAGTCAAAAAAACCATGTCTGGCAAAGCTTTTTAACATATGGTCAAAAAATCCTATACCTGTATCTATGTCAGCTTTTCCGCTTCCGTCAAGACACAGTGCGACATTTATGTCTGTCTCAGATGTCTTTCTTGTGATTGATGCTGTTCTCAAATCAAGCCACCACCTTTACCTATTCTCGAAACGAACTTTTATGGAATTTGCATGTGCAGTTAATCTTTCCGCATTTGCAAACTTGATAATATCTTCATGGATTGGCTCTAAGGCTTCCTTTGAATAAGATATTATGCTTGATTTCTTTATAAAATCATCTACACTTAAAGGTGAGAAGAATTTGGCTGTTCCATTTGTAGGAAGGACATGATTAGGTCCCGCAAAATAATCTCCGAGAGGCTCGGAACTGTACTCACCAAGGAATATAGCTCCGGCGTTGCGAATTTTGGTCATAACAGTGAATGGGTCTTTTGTGACAATCTCAAGATGCTCTGACGCAATCTCATTTGCTGTCTCTACCGCTTCTTCTATATCCTTCGCAATAAGAATATAGCCATAGTTTTCTAGAGATTTACTTATAATTTCACTTCTTGAAAGCACTGATACGAAGCCTTTAATCTCCTTTGAGACCTTATCGGCAAGCTCACTGCTTGTCGTTATAAGAATTGCTGATGCCATCTCATCATGCTCAGCCTGTGACAGAAGGTCTGCTGCAACATAACGCGGATTAGCTGTCTCATCAGCAATAACCAATATCTCACTAGGTCCGGCTATGGAGTCTATGCTCACATGACCATATACAGCCTTCTTTGCAAGGGCAACGTATATATTTCCCGGTCCAACAATCTTATCAACCTTCTTAATGCTCTCTGTTCCATAAGCCATTGCAGCTATTGCCTGTGCTCCGCCGACCTTGTAGATTACATCAACTCCGGCTTCATTAGCAGCTACAAGAGTTCCCGGATTGACTTTTCCATCCTTTCCCGGAGGAGTAGTCATTATAATCTGATTTACACCTGCGACCTTTGCAGGAATGATATTCATAAGAACGGATGAAGGATAAGCTGCTTTTCCACCCGGGACATACACGCCCACACGATTTAAAGGTGTTACTTTCTGTCCAAGTATCGTTCCGTTAGGTGTCGAATCGAACCAGCTATACTGCTTCTGCTTTGCATGATAATCGCGGATATTGACAAGAGCCTTTCTTATGACATCGACAAGCTGTGCATCGACTAAAGAATATGCCTCCTCAATCTCGGCCTTGGTCACGACTATATTATCGGCATTAATTTCGGCTCCGTCGAACTTTTTTGTGTATTCGAATATTGCTTCATCGCCCTTTTCTTTGACATCTGCAAGTATCGCTGCAACGCTGGCTTCGTACTTTCCATAGCTGTTAGGGCTTCTCTTTAAAAGATTCTCCAGTATATCCTTTTTTGTAGCTTCGCTTAATACAACTGTTCTCATACTCTACTTAGCCTCCACATATTTTCTCAAGTCATTTATAATCTTTAAAATGCGCTCGTTCTCCATCTTCATGCTAACCTGATTTACAACCATTCTTGCCGAGAGGTCACATACCTCGTCAAGAACGCAAAGACCATTTTCACGCAATGTTGTGCCAGTCTCAACTATATCTACAATAACCTCGGATAGTCCTACAATAGGAGCTAACTCTATAGAACCGTTGAGCTTAATAATCTCCACAGTCTGGTGTTTTCTGTTGTAAAAATAATCCTTTGCAATATTAGGATATTTTGTCGCTACACGGATAAGCTCATGACTGTTCAGATATTTTTTGGCACTCTCAGGTCCGCATACACACATGCGGCACTTACCAATACCAAGGTCATATACTTCATAGAGATTCCGCCCTTCCTCAAGTATTGTATCTTTTCCGACAATACCTATATCAGCCGCACCGTACTCAACATAGGTCGGCACGTCATTTGCTTTTGCAAGGAAAAAACGAAGTCCAAGCTCCTCGTTTGTAAAAATAAGTTTTCTGGAACTTTCGTCCTTCATCTCCTCGCAGGTTATTCCAATCTGCTCAAACATTTCAAGAGTTTTCTTGGCAAGTCTGCCCTTCGCCAATGCAAACGTAATATATCTCATTTCACGCTAATCCTCCAATAGTAAAGTAAAATATCTATAACCGCCTTACAACCTGTGCTTATACCTTACAATTTGGTGAAACTGATGCTCTGTCCGCCACGATAACCGCCCCGTAACCTTCCGAGAGCGCAAGTTTTTCGTAATCCTGCTTCGTTCTTCCCTCGGCAAAAGGAAAAAGTCCTACACTTATTCCTGATTTGCGGTAGTGGTCGGCGAGCCTTATCGCATCCGCCGCATCGTCAGCTCTATATAATATCATGAGCGGAAGTTTTCCGGAAGGAAGGTCAATTTTCTGCCTGTTAAGAGCTAACAGAACAAAATCCACGTTTATAGAAAAACCGATTGATGCAGCAGGCTTACCATACTGGCATATGAGTTCATCATAGCGTCCTCCGTTAGCTACAGGCTCGCCTACCTCATAAGTGACTGCACGGAATATAATGCCTGTATAATATGTAAGCTCACTGAGCATTCCAAGGTCAAAGGAGACATATTTTTCATATCCGTATACTTTTAAAAGCTCATAGACACTCTTTAAATGTTCGATGGCTCCGAGTGATTCGGCATTATTGACATACTTTTTTGCATCATCAAGCTTCTCGGCTGAACCGAAAAGCTGCGGAAGCATAAAAAGCGCTTCCCTGACTGAATCGGAAAGCCCACATCCTCTTGCAAGCTCTTCTACTCCGAAAAAGTTCTTTTTCTGTATCAGAAGTCTTAGCTCTTCCTCTGTGTCGGAATCAATTCCCGCCTCATTTACAAGCCCTTTAAAATAAGCTACCTGACCAACCTCAACCTGAAATTCCTTAAGACCGGCTGCTAAAAGTGCCTCAATCATCATTGCGAGCATCTCAGCATCTGCAGTAACCGAGCTGTCACCGATGAGTTCACAGCCTAACTGGGTAGTCTCTTTTAATCGTCCCTGATAAGAGCTCTTATTTACGAAAGTATTGCCAAGATAGCAAAGCTTTATCGGAAGCTCTTCATTTTCAAAATACTTCGCCGCACATCTTGCAATCTGCGGTGTCATATCCGGTCTTAGTACGAGCGTGTTTCCTTCACGGTCAAAAAACTTGAACATATTCTTTGACGCTACACTTCCACGTTCCTTATTAAATATATCAAAAAATTCAAATGACGGCATCTGTATATCGCGATATCCATACAACTTTAAAACCTGATGCATTCTATTCTGCAACAGAAGCTTATTCTCACATTCCGTTCCGTATAAATCTCTCACACCTTCAGGTGTGTGCAGTAATTTACGTTCCATAGCTCCTCACTTTCACTGCTGTTCGCTTTATCGTGGTAAATTGGTAATTTGCTACCATGTGATAGTACTATATCAAATTGTCATAAGAATGTCAATCTTTTTCGTCCCGTTCAGATAAATCCTTCTGCAGCTGTTCAAGGTAATGAACCATCACACCGGAATATGCACGTATTTTATAAGACAAATCAAGCTCCTCATACCTGAAGCTTTTCCGCCCGCCTTCCATCATCCTGTTCCAGAATCTCAAGGCATGTCTGTACGGCACATAAAATTTTTCGTCTTTTTTCGTGAAATAGATGATAAAAAACGAAATACCGCCCTGTTTTTCAAACCTGTCCATAAAATCCATCTGATGTTCATGAATGTTTTGCAGCGGAAAAGTATCTGAGGTGCATTCCTTCGCATCGAAGCATATCGGTATTCCCTGAACGGCACCTATGTAGTCAACAGTACTTTTTTTGTCAAAATATGCAAGAGTGATATGATTATGCTCTTTGTCCATCTTTATGGGAGTAATCGGCGTTGGAATTTTTTGTATAAGAGCCAGATTTTTTTCGTTATATTTGTCATTACTCTGGTTTATAAGTTCCTCAAGCGTTGAACCTCTAAGTCCTCTTGAATTCCATGTGGGCATATATGATACCTCTTTTATATGATATTTTAGAGAATATTTTTCGTGAACTCATAAAGCCTGTTCGGAATAGTTGCCTTATACTCTCTCTTATCCGGAAGAGCTATACGGTATGCGTGCAGAAGCTGATCCTTGAGCTTATACTTTTCATTAATTTTCCTGTCGCCATACTTAAAATCTCCCAGTACAGGATGACCTAGCATTGCAAGGTGGGCTCTTATCTGATGAGGACGACCCGTTATAAGATGAACCTCAAGTACAGTGTAGTCATCGCCATATCCCATGACACGGTAATCTGTTCTTATATATCTTTCATCGTCCTTAGCAACGGTATCTTCTTTAACAGGTCTTACACTCACCCTGTTAGAAGCTTCATCCTTAATCAAAAGCCCGCATACACTGCTGTCATGTGCAACTTTTCCCTTTACGACAGTTATGTAATATTTCTCTAAAGTTCTCTCCTTAATCATTTTTGAGAGCTCACGGCTTCCCTGCATTGATTTGCCGGCAAGAACAAGTCCGCTTGTATTGCGGTCTAAGCGATTGCATACTGACGGTTTGAATGTATGAAGCTGCACCTCATCTATCTTTTTTTCGTGCAGAAGATATCCTATAATATACTCATTCAGTGATACATCCGTTGGAGCTGCCTTCTGTGTAAGCATTCCTGAGGGCTTATTTACAAAGATTACATCATCGTCCTCATACACAATATCAAGCTTTTTGTATGGATATGCCCTGCCGGTATCAAAAGTATTTTTTGAACCTCCGAATTTTTCAATAGTATCATCGGAGAGAAAAAGCTTAACGCTGTCACCGATGCAGAGCTGTTCCTTTCCTGTACACTTTGCACCATTTAGTACTATATTCTTTTTTCTCATCATCTTATAAAAAAATGACACAGGAGCTTCCTTTAATATCCTGCCAAGATATTTGTCAAGCCTCTGTCCTGCCTCATTTTTACCTATTGTAAATTCCTGCATATTACCCTCGCTTCCGAATCCCGGTTCATTTTAAATTGACAATATCTTGATATTATAAGCGATATTCTCGATCCGCTGCTTATCTTCACTTGTGTATTCCTCAGGCACCGAGCTGTTAACTGCCACAAGTCTCTTTTTGAATTTGTTCAGGTCTGTATAAAAGCTTACATCCGTCACGATATCCGAACGCTTCAAAAAATCCTTTATGTACTTGCCATGGTATGACGTATCAAGTTTTTTGTCAGTACAATATATAAGAATATGTGCTTTGTCTATTGCAACATATGTCAGCTCAATGCTCTTTTTTTCCGGAGTGATTAACATGTCTGCAAGAAATGTGAGCTTATCACAGCTTTTGCACATTTCATCAAACTCAGCCATATCCGCTTGTCCCTTTCTTGGGTACATAAGGAAATTGACTGTCATTTTACCTGTCGGGAGCATCATTACAATCGCTGCTACCGTAAAGAGATTGCCGCGGTCAGCAAATGTTATAATTCCCGTAAAAAATAAAAGAAGAACTAAAAGGTATCCGCTGACCATAGCCATTCCTGTCTTTATCTTTCTGTTTTTAAAATAACCGGGAGTTCCCTTAGGAACATTCTTCATAATATTTCCCATAACACACTCCATTCATCAATCATACACATACAGCGCCTTCTGCAAAGCCAATAGTATAAAAAACTATTGATACCAATATATAAATACCACTAGCATTCTAAGGTCAAATAGAATACCATCATATTCAGAAAAAGTTCATCAGCAGTCTGTGCGGCAGAAATCTTCCCGCCACATGCGCGAACTTCATTGCCCTTCCATAGATACTCAGTTCGTTTCCAAGTGCTGCATCCTTAATAGCCTGTTCGACAACATTCTCCGGCTTAGCCATAACAAGCTTTTTTAAAGGCTTGACATTTTTCCCTGAAATATCAAAAAATTCCGTATCAACAGGACCCGGACATACAGCCGTGACAGTAACCTTTCGCGGCTTTAGCTCTTTGTTTAGCGCTTTTGAAAAGCTTAGAACATATGCTTTTGTGGCAGCATAGACAGCAAAATCGGGCTGTGGCATGAAAGCGGCGGCTGAGGCAAGTTCAATTATTCTTGAATTTTGGGAAATATAAGGAAGACACATTTTAGTTACTGCGGTCAGTGCGCGGCAGTTGACATCAATCATGCCAAGCTGCTCAGAATATTCAAGCTCCTCGAAGCTTCCGCTCTTTCCGTAACCTGCGCAGTTGACTAAAAGCTTGATATCAGGTGCACTCTCCATAAGAAGCTCATTTAAAGCCGCCAGCTCATCCATGCTTGATAAGTCAAGCGAGATTATTCTTGACGTAAGCTTAATTTCTGCTGCGACTTCCTCTAACCGCTCTGTTCTTCTTGCTATCAGCCATATTTCATCGAACTTCGAATACCTTGCCGCAATCTGTCTTGCAAACTCTCTTCCCATTCCTGATGATGCACCTGTGACTACTGCTATTTTCATGTTAATCCCCATTCTGCCATTACAAATGATGGCACAAAGCATTGTTGTTAGTTCTTTCTGTCTGTTTTACTGCGAGATATACTCTTTTTGTTACTCTTACCCATTTTACCGGAATTGCCGGATGTTTTGACGGTGTTTCTGTTCTTTTTGAAATTATCTTCCCTTTTATTTTCTGTCTTTACACCATCTTTCTTTCTGTGGGAAAAACCCTGTGACAGCTTCCTCGGTGGGATAAGGCAATGCTTGTCAAAGCCAATCAAATCCTGCCGGCCGGCTTTTAACAGCGCTTCCTTTACAAGGTCGTAGTTCTCAGGATTCCGAAACTGTATAAGTGCTCTCTGCATAGCCTTTTCATGTGGATTGGTTGTGACATAGACAGGTTTTAAATCTCTTGGATCAAGTCCTGTGTAGTACATACAGGTGGATATGGTTGATGGTGTTGGATAGAAATCCTGAACCTGCTCAGGCATATATCCTAAATCTCTTATGTACTCCGCAAGTGCTATCGCATCTTCAAGCGTTGAGCCGGGATGTGATGACATGAGATAAGGAATTGCATACTGCTCCTTGCCAAGTCTGCCGTTTATTGCGCTGTACTTCTTTAGGAAAGCTTCATATACTGAATTTTCCGGCTTGCCCATAAGCCTTAACACATTGTCGGAAATATGCTCAGGCGCTACGCGAAGCTGACCGCTTATATGATACCTGCACAGCTCTTCCATAAATGTATCATCTTTATCTGCCATAACATAGTCAAAACGTATTCCCGAACGGACAAAGACCTTTTTCACATTCGGAACCTTTCTAAGCTTCCTTAAAAGTTCCACATAATCGCTGTGGTCAACCTTTAAGTTGACACAAGGCTTAGGAAAAAGACATTGCTTGTTGGTGCAGACACCTTTGGTGAGCTGCTTGTCACATGACGGACGGCGGAAGTTAGCCGTAGGGCCTCCGACATCATAGATATATCCTTTAAAATCAGGCTCCTGCGTCATTTTTTTGGCTTCCTCAACAAGTGACTCATGGCTTCTAGCCTGAACGATTCTGCCCTGATGGAATGTAAGCGCACAAAAAGAGCAGCCTCCGAAACAGCCTCTGTTGCTTGTAAGACTGAACTTAATCTCAGCGAATGCCGGGACACCTCCTAATGCATCATATGACGGATGCCAAGCATTCATATAATCCATTGAGTACACATCATCAAATTCCTGCTGCGTTAGAGGATATGACGGCGGATTCTGTATGACATACTCTTTGTCCTTGTATTTTTCAACAAGATGCTTTGCGACAAATGGGTCCGTATTGCAATACTGCTTGTAAAAGCTTTCCGCATAAGTCTTTTTATCATTACATATCTCATCATATGACGGAAGCATTATATATTCATCATACAGATGCTCTAGACTCTTCGCCTTGTACACGGTTCCTCTTATAAATGTTATGTCTTTTACATCTATTCCTGCATTCAGTGCATCGGCAATCTCAACGATTGAATGTTCCCCCATGCCATATGATATAAGATCCGCTCCGCTGTCTAGTAGAATTGAGCGCTTAACTTTGTTAGACCAGTAATCATAATGTGCAAGTCGTCTTAAGCTTGCTTCGATTCCGCCGATGATTATAGGTGTCTTTTTGTAAGTCTGCCTGATAAGATTACAATAAACTATAGTCGCATAATCAGGTCGTTTACCAATCACACCGCCCGGAGTGTATGCATCAAAGCTTCTTCTCTTCTTAGAAACCGTATAATGGTTGACCATTGAGTCCATGTTGCCTGCGGCAACCAAAAAGCCTAGTCTCGGCTCTCCAAGCACAGATATGCTCTCCTTATTTTTCCAATCGGGCTGTGAGATGATTCCAACCTTATACCCATTCAGCTCAAGAATCCTGCTTATTATGGCATGGCCAAAAGAGGAATGATCCACATAGGCATCACCTGTTATATAGACAAAATCACATTGGCTCCATCCTCTCTTTTCCATATCTTCTCTGCAAATCGGTAAAAAATCTTTCATATATACTCCATATAAGTTTATTTTTGTGTGATTTACCGAATATCGGTGAAATCATCTATATAATAGTCTGCAAGCTTTATTTTCTCATCACGCATATTTTTTGAATAATCATCATAGATGGCGGCTGTTGTCATGCCTGCCGCATTGCCTGCCATAATTCCCATAGGAATATCTTCAAATACAAGGCAGTCCTTCGGCTCAACCAAAAGCTTCTTAGCTGCTAAGAGATAAATATCCGGGGCTGGCTTGCCTGCTCCGGCCTCACATGCAGTTGTAATGGCATCAAAGTACTCAAATACACCTTCTACTTTTAGCGCTCCTTCTATCAATGTCATTGAATTGCTTGAAGCAATACCTGTTGATATACCGTCTGCTTTGAGGCGCTTAAGAAATTCCTTTGCTCCTTTTTTCAGCTTTACTTCCGATGTGTATTTATCGTATGCCATCTTATTCCACTTTGCTTTTATATCTTCAACATCATCCTTGATTCCAAAACGCTTTTTAAAATACTCGGCTGTCTCTGTAAAGCTCATCCCTTCAATACATTTCTGTAAATCGTCCGGAAGCTCTTGTCCTATAGCACTCAAAAAATCAATATCAATATTTCTCCATACCCACATAGAGTCGACAAGTGTCCCATCAAGGTCAAATAAGACAGCCTTCTTGCCTTTTAATAAGTCATCGTAACTATATACCATATATAATAAAACGGACTAAGCCGTAGCCTCCTTTAGCATATTAATTTCTTCGTCAGTAAGTCTTCTGTATTCGCCGGGAAGGAGATTTTCGTCCAGAGACAACGGTCCCATGGAAAGTCTTTTAAGATATGTCACTTCGGTTCCGACAGCTTCAAACATGCGCTTTACCTGATGAAATTTGCCCTCATGTATTGTAAGGCGTATGCGCGATGTCTTAGCAGTGCTGTCAACATCAAGGACAACCAATTCTCCCGGCATTACGGCTGTCCCATCGGACAATGTAAGTCCGGATGCGAACTGTCTTACATGCTCATCGGTGACTACACCTCTGATATCAGCATAATATACCTTGTCAACATGTTTTTTAGGTGCTAAAAGTCTGTGAGCAAGGTCACCGTCATTGGTTATAAGAAGCAGACCTTCCGTATCCTTGTCAAGCCTGCCGACAGGAAACAGGTCATTTCTTGTACGCTCATCTAAGAGGTCAAGAACAGTCTTTGCTTTTTTGTCAAGTGTCGCAGTGATAACACCGGCAGGCTTGTTGAGCATAAAATATTCAGTACTTGAAAATACAATGACCTGACCATCTACGGCGACCACATCGGCTGACTCGTCAATCTTAGTGTCCGAAGCCTTGACAATCTGACCGTTGACTGTTATCCGTCCTTTTTTTGCCATGTCCTTGATGGTACTTCGGCTGGCAACACTCATCTCTACAAGAAATTTATCCAAACGCTTCATATAATCCTCATTCCATTAAAAGTATTACATCCATCTCCAGCCCGGAAGGTATTTGTTCTTAACCTGACCATTGTTATATTTGCCCCATCCGAGAGGGAAACCGTCAACCATAATGAGCTTCATTGAATTCTTACCTGTGACGCAGGATTCATCAACCTCAATAGTTTCGCCTTTGAGATAACGGATAACAGCATCATCGGATAATTTCAGATTAATCTGGCTGCTGTATTGACCATCCTTTAATGTCATTGCAAATGCCTGACTTGGTTCGAAACGGTTCTTTTTCAGTTCGCCAAGAAGTGTTCCTGTTCTCATCGTGCGCAGTCCTTTAAGATTGCCTGCAAGCGGCGGGATATAATATACATTCTCTCTCTGTATTACAATATCTGATGACGGTATCTCGAAATTAAGCTCATCAAGGAAGGCTCTCAGCTCATCGGGAAGCTTGTTAGGTCTGCCATGAACAGGCACATCCTGTACAGCTTCGCCATCCTTTTTTAGCAGCGCAACAAAATGTCCTTCTCCCTCCATCTTGTGAGGGAAGATGCGGACGCACTGTGGCAGTCCGATGCCCCTTGAAAATCCCTCATACGGATGTATTGAAGGTATTCCGGAGTCGAATATATCGACAAGCTTAAAATCAGGATGATTTTCAAGAAACAGGCTTATATTATCCTCATCCTCAAGCTTTGAGAAGGTACATGTCGAATAAAGCATATATCCTCCCGGCTTTAACATCTGCGCCGCCTGACTTAGGATACTTTTTTGTATAGCGGCAAAATATTCAGGTCCATTCATCTGCCAGCTTTTTATCAGCTTATTATCTTTTCTGAACATACCTTCGCCGGAGCAAGGCGCATCTATAAGAATCTTGTCAAAATAGCATTCAAAAGACGATATAAGTTTTCCCGGCTCTTCACATGTTATAACCACATTTCCTATTCCGCTTACTTCTATATTTTTAAGAAGTGCTTTTGCGCGTGATGCAGATATATCATTAGAAACCAAAAGTCCGGTGCCGCCAAGCTTTGCCCCCAGTTCGGTGCTCTTTCCGCCGGGAGCGGCACACACGTCAAGCACCTTGTCTCCGTGTTCAATCGGCAGTATATTAGCCGGTGTCATTGCACTAGGCTCCTGAAGATAATACAGCCCTGCAAAATAGTAAGGATGCTTTGCAGGCTTATCATCTTCACTGTAATAAAAGCCATTGTCTATCCAAGGTATTTTTTTTAGCTCAAACGGACTGATTTTTAAGAAATCTTCCGTTGATATTTTAAGATTGTTGACACGCAGACCATAGAGTCTTTTTTCACTGAAGCTGTCTAGGTATGCCGAAAACTCATCACCTAACAGTTCTTTCATCGCATCCAAATATTTCTGTGGTAATTCCATGTAAATCCTCTCTGTATTACTATATTTTAATAATCAATCAATACTCTGTGCTCTATAACCTTCAGCAATCTTGTCAAGCTGTCTGCTGAACTGTAAGAGATGTTCAAGGTCATTTTCCTGATAAATTCTGAAAAATTCGTCCTGAATCTTTACAACATCCCTCTTATTGGCAACCTTATAAAGATTCTGGATATTTATAAGAATATCATTTACGATATTAGCTTTGTATGTGAAAGAATTCTGTGCATCCATTATCTCTTCATGGATTGAAGACATTTCCTCATCAAGCTTAAGTATCGCTTCTGCTGCCGAGCTCAGCCTTACACGGATATGCTCAGGGATGCTCTCGCGATACTTATATTGCAGCGAATGCTCTATTGTTGCCCAGAAATTCATTGCAAGCGTTCTTATCTGTATCTCTACCGGGATATCCTTCTTGCCTTTGCTGGTTTCAACACTATAGTTGATAATTATGTGATAACTTCTGTATCCGCTATCCTTGCGGTTAATTATGTAATCCTTCTCACGGATGACTGTCATATCACTTCTGTTCTTGATAATATTGACCACTTCATAGATATCTTCGACAAACTGGCAGATAATTCTTATACCTGCCACATCCTCTATCATCTCCATGATATGGTCTATCGGAAAGCCCTTTTTCTGGGCTTTCTCGATAATGCTGGAAATCTTTTTTACACGCCCTGTGACCTGTTCAATAGGTGAATAGACCGCCTCCTGCCTGTATTCGTTGATTATATGGTTGAACTTTACTAATAGTTCATCCACTGCCAGCTCGTATGGAGCCAAAAGCTCTCTCCATAACTGTATTTTCATCTAATAACCTCCAAAATACCATTACAATTATTTTACCCACAACCCCCTGTGCCGGAATATCAGTTCATTGTTTCAAGCAATGCCACAAGATATCTCCAGACCTTCTCAACTGACTTCACACTAAGCTTCTCTGCCGGTGTATGGATATCCTTCATGTCAGGGCCGATTGATATCATGTCAAGCTGTGGCAGCTTTTCGGCAAAAAGTCCGCACTCAAGTCCTGCATGTATGACACAAACATTTGCCTTCTCACTGAACATATCTTCATATAGCTTTACCGCCTTGTCTCTGAATGCTGATTCGGGACGGTATGCCCACTCAGGATAGCATCCTGTCTCAACATATTCACCGCCAAAAAATTCAATGAGATAGCGGAGTCTGTCAGCAAGTGCCTGTTTTGCGGAGCCTACAGAGCTTCTTACCGAAAAGCTGATATTGATACATTCTTCATCCATAGAAAGTATTCCAAGGTTCAATGATGTCTCGACAAGACCTTCTATGTGTCCGCTGAATTTTATAACGCCGTTAGGAACATTCATAAGGATAAATATAAACGACTGTTTATTCTTTTCTTCTATGACAGAAGCCTCTGTTCCGCCTAAATTCTCAACAACTATTCTGATTCCGTCATCTGTTCCGGAATATTCATTTCTAAGCTGGGCTTCAAGAATTGCACAGAGCTCTTTTAAGCGTGCCTCATCATCAGGAGATATACACAGATTGACAGAGCATTCCCTTGCGATTGCATTGTCCATCCTTCCGCCTGTGAGAGAGCTTATTCCGTAGAACAGCTCCTCGTCAAGATTAAAAAGAAGTCTTCCGAGTATGATATGCGCATTCGCTCTTCCTTTATTGATTTCCATACCGGAATGGCCTCCTAAAAGTCCGGTAATGGTAATCTTTACGTTCTTTCCTTCCATTGTTGTATAACTTACGGGAAGTCTTAAGCCCGAGCGCATTCCTCCGGCGCAACCTACTATAAAGGCGCCTTCCTCTTCATTATCTATATTGATAAGATATTTTGATGAGAGAACCGAGCCGTCAAGCATCTTAGCACCGTCAAGACCAACCTCCTCGTCAACAGTGAACACTGCTTCTATTGCAGGTGCTTTTATACTATCATCGTCAAGAATTGCGAGTGCATAAGCGATTGCTATACCATCATCGCCTCCGAGTGTTGTTCCCTTGGCTGTCACATATCCATCTTCAACATATACATCAAGAGCATCCTTTGCAAAATCGTGTTCACATCCGCTCTCCTTCTCACATACCATGTCAAGATGTCCCTGAATAATCACTCCCGGAGCATTCTCATAGCCTTTGCTTGCTGGTCTGTAGATAACCACATTATTATATTCATCCTGATATACCTTTAGACCTCTTTTTTTGGCAAAATCCACACAAAAATCGCTAATCTGCTTTGTATTGTGAGAACCATGTGGTATCTGTGTAAGCTCTTCAAAAAACATAAAAACCTTTTCAGGCTGTAATCCTTTTAATGCATTGTTCATAATGTTATTCCTCCGTCCATGGCATATAAAGCCACATTTTATTGTGCCACATTTTTGTGAAAAAAGCAATGAAAAATGACAAAGGCTTCTGTGCTAAATATAATATTCCTCGAATAATATATTCTATATAACTTATAGCATTGGTCGCTATTATGATATATTTATTTTCAAAGCTCATTTCTGACCGCAGACTGTTGTTTCGCATCTGTTTTGTGATTGCCGCTATGCTGCTATTGTTATTATCCCCTGTAGCAGCCCTAAAGGGTGCTTCATATGGTCTTATGTTATGGTATCGGACTCTTTTTCCCACTCTGATGCCATTTATGGTGCTGTCAAACTTTATAGTATATACAGGCTGTGCAAGACCTCTCGGAGCATTGCTAAAGCCGATAACGAGGCTGCTTAAGCTGCCTTTAAGTGCCGGCTATTGCATAATATGCGGATTTCTCTGCGGCTACCCGATGGGGGCATATGTATGTGGAAGCCTTAACGAAGTAGGCGAGCTTGACGATGAGACTGCTGCCTTTTTAGCGCCAATCTGCAACAATGTAAGCCCGATGTTCATGATAAGCTATATATGCATAAGCTGTCTTGGCGATAAATCTCTTGCAAAAACTGTGATTATATCGCTTATGCTTCCGGCATTCATCGCAATGTTCGTAACAAGATTTGTATATATAAAGCTCATGAAAAAGAAAAAAAGCACTGACAATATTCTTAACACTCCCAACAGCTTAGCTGATAGCGCTCCCGGCAATAACAAAAATATGAGCGATAACGCCAAGCTCATGGCAACCTCCGATGCGTTATCACTCTCCGTTGAGAGCGCACTCATGGCAAGCTTGAAATTATGCATATATGTGATGCTTTTTTCGATAGCCGGAGCTATGGTTGACAATATCAGTTTTCTCCCTGAAATAATAAAAGCCGCAGTAATGTCCATCATGGAAATCACTGCGGGTCTTGACAAGATATCAAAACTTGATATTTCATTAAATTATAAGCTGTTTATTATGCTCACATTCACCTCATTCGGCGGTCTGTCAAGTATATTCCAGACGATGTCACTGTGGCGCGGCAGGAAATTCTATATACGAAAATATATCCTGTATAAGCTTATAGTTACATCTGTAACTATATTGTTCCTTCTATTCGTCACCGTTTCCGGAATCCTGTAATCCGGCTGCGGCATCATCGTTTGCCGAATCATCTGTATTGCCATCCTGATTCTTATCTTCCTCAGCTTCTATTCCGGCAAGCTCGTTGCGGTTGGACATGACAACATTGAGATCCTTATCAAGTGCATTCAACAGGCTTTCATATTTTGAACGGCTGCCTTCTATAGTGTGTTCTATAATGCGCTGAAGATTGGCAAGCATGTCATCTGTGTACTGTACTGCGCTGTAACGCATCTGATTAGCTTCCTCTGTAGCCTGATCTAAGACATCCTGTGCCTGTGAATAAGCCTGATCCCTTATCTCTTCTGCTTCACTGTAAGCACGCTGCATAATCTCATGCTCATTTACTAATTCCTGTGTGTGAACTTTAGCTGCATTGAGCATTGAGTCAGCCTGGTCCTTAGCGTCTGCTAAAATAGCTTCCTTATTGCTGATAATCTTCTGGTACTTCTTTATCTCATCAGGCGTTCTGAGTCTTAGCTCGCGTAAAAGCTCTTCAATAGCATCCTTTTCTACGATAATTTTATTATTTGAAAGTGGAAGCGGCTTACAATTATCTATATACTCCTCAATCGCCGCAATCATCTCTTCAATCTTATTCATTGTAATCCTCCTGAAATTTTACTTATTATACTTCTCCATAACCTGTCTGCGAACTTCAGGTGCTACGAACTTCGAGATGTCTCCACCGTATCGTGCCACTTCTTTGACCACACTTGAACTCAAATATGCGTAGTTAAGATTCGTTGTCAGGAATATTGTATCTATATCAGGTGCAATTATATGGTTAGTCTGTGACATCTGCAATTCATATTCAAAGTCTGTGACGGCGCGAAGCCCTCTGACCACTGCTGTTGCTTTACACAATCTTGCAAATTCGACCAAAAGACCATCGAATGACTTTACCTCAACATTAGGAAATTGCGAAACTACACCTCTTATCATCTTAACACGTTCTTCAGCAGAAAACAATGGAACTTTCGAACTGTTTACGAGCACACCTACAATGAGCTTATCAAAAAGCTTCGAAGAACGCTCTATTATATCCATATGTCCAAGCGTGACCGGATCAAAGCTTCCGGGGTATACGGCTATTCTCATAGTATTCAACCGGGCATACGCCCATACTCCTTTATAATTTGTCACTTAGTACTATATAATCCTATTTATTTTTCCGGATAAACACATGCATATTATTCTTATATTTTTTTATCTTATAAGAATAAAAACCTATATTCTCAAGATAATCGAAGGAAGTCTCGTTAGAAGCTTCAACAACTATGATTGAATATTCATCGATAAGCTTAGAATCAGCCAGATATGTAAGGACATCCTTCTCATATTCATGATTATATGGCGGATCCATGAAAACTATGTCAAAAACCGCTTTTCCTTCCAACCTTTTTAACGCTGTCAGCACATCCGTCTCCATCAGCACTGCATCATCCGCAAGCTTGGTAAAATTAAGATTCCCGCGTATGCATGCGGCTGCTTCCCTGCTGTTTTCCACAAGATATGCCTTCTTTGCTCCACGGCTTAATGCCTCGATAGCGATTGCACCACTTCCAGAAAACAAGTCGAGAAACGTGCTTCCCGGCACATCATTCTGTATTACATTAAAAAGTGTCTCCTTGGTTCTGTCCTGTGTCGGGCGTGTAGCAAGTCCATCTATTGTCTTTAGCGGCATGCTCCTTCTTGAGCCTGCGATTACTCTCATAAAACTCTCCATTCTGCCACTTTAAGCGGCACAAAAACTTGTCAGTAATATATCTTTGCTTCCTGCAGCATCTTAAAATCAAATCCATTTATATCAAAAATATTGACACAGCAATTTTTCTGAAATAATCCGTCCCACATATTCTTAATTTCGAGATGATTAAGATAAATCATAATAGATTTGTTGAGTGCGCCATGTGCCGTGATAAGCACAGTGGAATCCGGCTCTTTGACAGAAAGAGGTACAATCACTTTGTCGATAAAATCTCTCGAACGCGCGCAAAGTTCCTCATATGTCTCGCCGCCGTCTGCCGGAACATATTTTTCCGGCGCATCAAAAAAATAATGAAAATCCTTTGCAATAAGTTCCAAACGTACACCTTCATTTGCTCCGAAGGATATTTCCTTTAATCTGTCATCGGTTTGTATTTCAATATTTCTGTCGCTGCGGATAAGCTGTGCCGTCCGGTAAGCTCTTTTTAGCGGACTTGAGAAGATATAGTCAAAATGAACCTCCTTAAGCGCATCACCTGTAATACGTGCAAGTTCAATACCATATTCATTTAACTGCGTGTCAACCTGTCCCTGAAGTCTTTTCTCTTTATTCCAGTCAGTCTCACCGTGTCTTATTATATATAATTTCAAAATAAACCTCTTTTCCGAACGTTAAGCCTATTGTAGCACATCTTTTTTGCTGCTGTAAATAAGTACAACGCACATTATAGCATTATGTCATCCTGAGAAAAAGTCTTTTTTAATGAATTTTGTAAATTGTTTTCCAGAATATAATCCGCACATTCCTTAGCTTTCTTTAACATATCGGCATCGGCATATATATCCGCAAGCGTAAAAGACATATCTCCGCTCTGCCTTGTTCCGAAGAAATCTCCCGGCCCGCGAAGCTTAAGATCCTGTTCTGCTATATAAAATCCGTCATTTGACTTACCTATTATGTCAAGTCTTTGTTTTGACTCTTTTTTTCTGGATGTGCTGACGAAAATACAGTACGATTGCGCATTACCTCTTCCGACTCTGCCTCTTAGCTGGTGAAGCTGAGCTAGTCCGAACTTTTCGGCATTCTCTATGAGCATGACGGTTGCATTCGGCACATTGATTCCTACTTCAATTACCGTAGTTGACACAAGCACCTGTATCTTCCCCTGTGCAAACCGTTCCATGATATCATTCTTAAGCTCAGCGGACATTTGTCCGTGGAGACCTTCAATATTCAATCCCGGAAGATTCTTTCTAAGCTCAACTGTGTAATCTGTCACGTTCTCGCTCTCGCTTACCTCATTGTCCTCAACCATCGGGCATATGACATATGCCTGATGTCCCTTTGCCGCTTCGTTCATGATAAAACGATATGCATTAGGTCTGTATTCATCCCCCACAACTGCATTTTTTATCGGAAGCCTGCCTTCAGGCATGACATTTATGATTGATATATCAAGGTCACCGTACAGGATTATGGCTAGAGTTCTCGGAATAGGCGTTGCACTCATAACACATACATGTGGATGCGTGCCCTTCTTTGCAAGATTTCCTCTCTGATTGACACCGAATCTATGCTGCTCATCCGTGATTACAAGCCCAAGATTACAGTATTCAACCTTTTCCTGTATAAGAGCATTTGTTCCTATCACAATATCGGCTGTTTTGTCTTTTATCTTCTCGTATGTTTTTCTCTTCTGCGCCGCCGTCATAGAGCCGACAAGCAGCACAGGTGTTACCGGAATATCGTACTTTTCAAATAAATCATGTATAGTCTCATAATGCTGCTTTGCCAAAACCTCCGTTGGTGCCATGAGCGCCCCCTGAAAGCCTGATTGAACAGCATTTAAGAGTGCAAGAACTGCTATAATAGTCTTTCCTGAGCCTACATCGCCCTGAATAAGCCTGTTCATGACATGACGCCCCGACATATCGGCTGCCATCTCATCGTATGCCCTCTTTTGAGGTTCGGTAAGTCTGTACGGCAGTCTTTCCATAAGTGTCAGAGCATAGCTGCCTTCGCATATACGGCACTCATTTTCAAGATTTTTTCTCTGCGCCTTCAGATTATCCATCTTTATCATAAAGCCTAAGAATTCATCAAATGCAAGCCTTTTTCTCGATTGAAGCATCTCATCCATACTTCGCGGAAAATGAATGTATCTTACTGCTTCATGCAGCGGCTTAAGCTCAAAACGCTCTATAAGCTCTTTCGGCAGATATTCCATATCCTCCGGATTATTCAAGGACGCAAAATATTGCGTCACAGCCTTTACGACCATGTTATTAGTCAAGCCTTTTACAAGCGGATAAATAGGCTGGATATAGTGGAGCTTTTCTTCATATTGAGCTGCCGTATATAGCTTAGGCTGCTCCATTGTCGCAAGCCTGCCTTTTATCACAACACGCCCACGAACCATATATCTGTAGCCACGCTTTAAAGAACCTTTTATAAACGGCATGTTAAACCATGTCAATTTGATACGCTCATTCTGCTCATCAACGGCAAATACGGTGGTAATATTCAGTTTTTTCATCGTCTTTATCTCTACATCAGAAGCAATGCACAGATAAAGCGTGTACACTCCGTCTTCCTCTATCGTACTTATAAGAACCGGCTCCCTATATACATCATAACTTCGCGGATAATAGTAAGGCAGCATGGATGTATCGGTTATTCCCGCCTTTATAAATAACTGTTCTGTTTTTTCTCCTATACCTTTAAGACTGCTAAGCTTCATATATACATCCTTTTAACTGTTCATAACACTATATTATAAGATATCCCCTCACAGGTCATACCCATGAGGGGACAAATGTCAATGATATTCGCAATATGTCAGGCAAAGCAGACTATCAGGCTGCTCTGTTGTCAGCGTCTATTATTCTACAGATACAATATAGTAGTAAATCGGCTGTCCACCGCTGTGAACTTCAAGGTCAAGATCAGGATATGCTTCCTCTAATTTAGCTGTGAGCGAATCAACCTGCTCCATAGTGACATCCTCTCCATAATATACACTTATAAGCTCCGAATCATCATCAATAAGCTGTGCGAGCATATCAATAGTTGTTCTCTCGACATCCTTGCCAACAGAAAGAATTGTCTTATCGCCTATACCCATAATATCATTCTGCTTAATTTCCTTGCCATCCATCGATGTATCACGGACAGCGTAAGTAACCTGACCTGTCTTGACATTCTTCATCTCGGAGGACATGTTCTCAAGATTTGCATCGGCATCAGCAGTCTCATCAAAATTGATAAGTGCTGTAATTCCCTGAGGTATTGTCTTAGAAGGCACAACATACACATTCTTGTCAGTAACTATTGACTGAGCCTGGTTAGCTGCAAGAATAATATTGGAATTATTCGGAAGTATGAATACATTTTCAGCATTGACTTTATCAATGGCATTGAGCATATCTTCAGTGCTTGGGTTCATTGTCTGACCACCCTCAATAACAACATCAACTCCAAGACCTTCAAATATCTCGCTTAGGCCTGCACCTGCTGAGACAGAGATAAAGCCATACTTCTTCTTAGGTTCGGCCGGCTTTTCCTTCTTCTCCTCGGCTGCCTTCTTCTCTGCTTCAAGCTTCTCAGCCTCTTTTATCAGCTTTTCCTTATGCTCTTCACGCATATTATCAATCTTCATCTTACTGAGCGAGCCGTAAGTGAGTGCTTTCTGAATTGCAAGCCCCGGATCGTTAGTATGTACATGAACTTTAACTATATCTTCATCGGCAACAACGACTATGGAATCACCGATTGATTCAAGATAAGCCTTAAAGTTAAGCTCGTCACCATTGTCAAACTTTTTTTCAACATTGATGATAAACTCGGTACAGTAACCAAATTTTATTTCTTCCTGGACTGCATCAGCATCAACCTTCGCTTTTCCTGTCTCTCCAAGCGCTGCTGTAAGGTCAATCTCTTTGCCTAGAAGACAGTCATATATACCTGAAATAACTTCAATAAGTCCCTGTCCGCCTGAGTCAACAACGCCTGCTTCTTTTAAAACAGGAAGCATCTCTGGAGTCTGTGAAAGAACATACTTGCCATGCTCTAAAACTTGTCCTAATATCTCTTCTAAGTCACCATTCTCACATGCAAGTTCATTCATCTTGTCAGCAAGTCCCTTGGCAACTGTGAGTATTGTTCCTTCTTTAGGCTTCATGACTGCCTTGTATGCAGTCTCAGTAGCCTTCTGGAATGCTCTTGCAAGCACCGGCGCATCTATAACCGTCACTGTCTTGATTTCCTTCGTGAAACCTCTGAAAAGCTGTGAAAGAATAACACCCGAATTACCGCGCGCACCTCTTAGTGAGCCGCCTGATATAGCTTTTGATAAGTTTTCAAAATTAGGCGTTGATATTGCGCTGACCTCTTTAGCTGCTGAAAGAATGGTCATAGTCATATTCGTTCCTGTATCACCATCGGGAACCGGGAATACATTCAGTTCGTTAATTATCTCTTTTTTTGCTTCCAGATTGGCAGCTCCTGCTAAAAAGCACTTCTTGAGCATGGCTGCATCTATGGTATTAATAGCCACTGTTAAATCCTCCTTAAATAACGGTTAATCGATTACTCTTACGCCATCAACAAATATATTGATCTGCTTAATCTTCATGCCTGCAAACTCTTCGACCTTGTACTTAACACTGTTTACAAGGTTATCTGCAACAGCGGAGATAGACACTCCGTATGATACAATAACATGAAAATCCAAAGTTATCAAGTTATCTTCGTCAATCTTGACATTGATTCCATGAGTGAGGCTCTCTCTTTTGAGGAGCTTAACAAGACCGTCCTTCATGCTGACTGCCGCCATTCCGACAATACCAAAGCTTTCTATAGCCGTTGTTCCGGCGAACATTGCTATAACTTCCGGCTCTATCATAACCGTTCCTAATTTATTTTCAATTCGACCTTTCATGGTTCCTCCAATCTCCGTGTAATTCACGGTATACAAAGTCATGATGTCATTATTATACATTATTATTATGTGAGTGTCAAAAGTAATTTAACCGGATAAATAAGTCATCTGTTTTGGCATACAATAGTGAAATTCTGAAAATCTATAAAAAAATATATTTTTTACTTGCAAAATCTTCAAATATCTGTTATCATAACTTCTGTTGTCAGCCGAGTAGGCATTATTAAGCTTTGAGGAGGTGCAATCATGGCAAAGTGTGCTGTTTGTGATAAGGGTGCTCATTTTGGACTCAAGGTAAGTCACTCTAACAGAAAATCAAACAAGATGTGGAAGTCAAACGTTAAGTCAGTTAAGGTTTTGACAACAGCAGGTCCAAGAAAGATGTATGTATGTACTTCTTGCTTAAGATCAGGCGCTGTAACAAGAGCGTAGTCAAGAGTTTGATGATAATTAAGCCCCGGATTTTTCCGAGGCTTTTTTTTCATTCGATTAAACTTTATTCCTAACACTCTATTTGCAGCAGCAAAAAAGATTATATCCGCATATCATCAGAAGAATTATTATCACAATTCCCCAGAATACATTGTTAATAAGCAGCCCTATTATCATCCCCACTGCAATCCAGAACATCATAAAGCCTATTATTCTCACCACAGGAGTCATCTCCTATACATCCGCTGCTATAATTTATTATATGCATCCTGCCTATCTTTATTCACTTTGCGGTTAATTTTTATCATTTGTCACATCGCCGCTTCCGTCAAGCGAAATGCTCTCTCCAAGATATGTCGGTTCCGGCTTTGTAAATGATATGATAAAATCTTTGTTTCTTGCAAGAATTTCTCTTATTTCTCTCTTTAACTGACCGCTGTAGCTCCTGACATCAGCCGGTACACCGTAAGCTTCAATTCCAAGTGCCTGTGCAAGATATATAGCTCTGTACAAATGATATCTCTGTGAAACAATTATTATTTTGTGAGCGCCGAAGATTTCTTTTGCGCGGTACACACTCTCATATGTCGAAAAACCTGCATGATCCATAAATATATCTTCAGACGGAACTCCTGCATCTATCGCATACGTTTTCATTGTTCCGACTTCATTATAATCAAAGCTGCCATGATCCCCGCTCATTATTATTTTGGCGGAAGCTCCTGCTTCATACAGATTCACGCCTGTCATAATTCTGTCGTAGAGCATGTTGCTCGGTGTCTTATCAGGCTTTACAGCCGCTCCAAGCACAAGAATGCAATCCACGTCAGATATAGATGCCGCTTCATCGACATCCACTATTCTATCTTTTGTTTTGAAAATCACATAGCCATTTACCGCAAGTACATATACGGCTGCCAAAATGACAGCCGCATAGCATAAACGCAGTAAAAATTTCAAACCTTTTTTTACTGACATCATCTTCCCCTTAAATTTTCTTACTTCGACTACCGCTTACTCTTTAGTCATATCCTTTATAGCGTCATCGACAGCTTCATCCTTTTTGTTGTCCTTGCCTCCGACAATACCGGAAATCCTGTCAACCATGTCCGGAACCATATCAAGAATCTTTGTGATTGTATCCTGATTTTTAACATTCACAAGCTTTGTCTGACCGTTCTGTATAACAAGCACTGCGCTAGGTGAAAGCTTAGCTCCAAGTCCGCCACCGGCATTATTCTTGGTATCTCCCGAAAATGCTCCGGCTCCCACTCCGAATGCCACATCAACAAGTGGAACAATGATTGTATCATTTACAGTGACTGCATCTCCCACAACTGTCTTTGCACTTACAAAGCTGTCCATTCCCGAAAAAAGAGACTCAACTGTTGAGTTAAACTTACTGCTGTTATCTGCCATATTCTATTCCTCCTGATTACTATATATTTTTTATAGCTTTAATAAACTTTTTGACTTCCTTATTAAAATATACTACGGCTGCTATATACAATACTCTGCCAAGTATGATTCGCCCTTTCAAATCCGCTTTCGCCTCAAATACCGTCTCATCCCATACCGGTGTAATATTAATTACAAGTCCGGTCATTGCTCTTATGACCGCCACTGCACCTAACAGTTCTCCAAGCAGCGCAGGGTCGTCAAAGCCAAGCTTTATATTGATTACATGACTTCCCGGTAATATGTGTTTGAAAAGAAGCTTAAGATATTTTAGTACAAAATCAATAACAGGTCTGTTTTCCTTTAGCAGAGCAATAATAGCTTTGACTTTGTCCGATATTTCTGAATGTCTATTGTTCTTATCTGCTGCCATGCCTGCTTTATTTTCTGTTTTTGCCGGGTTTTTGGGGCTTTTTTTGTTTTTTTCGGCTTTCTTTGCTGAAACAGACTTATTCTCACTGTCGCTGTCAGAAGAGTTATCTGCCTTAGCTATTGTCTGCTTAGGCTGTAAATTTTGAACCTGCTGTGGCATTTTGTCAATCCTGTCCGTTCTATCCGGCACTTTTTCAGGCTGCTCTGCCTGTTTTACATTGACTTCTTCTCTTCTATTACTATGATTGCTCTTTTTATTTTCTCTGCTGTTCTTCTCTTTCTTATCGGATATATTATGCCCGAATATCTTGATTTTAAGCTCGGATTCTTTTCCGTCAAGCTCAAAGTCGACATCAAGCAGCTTCAACAAATATGTTATATGTGCCGACACATGAGGTTTTTGGTGAAAAGATGCATATATTCTATATCTGATAGGAACAAATAAAATCAGACATAAAATCAAAATTATAAGTCCGAGAATCACAAGTATTGCAATTCCTATAATTTTTAAAATACATAACAAAATATTAAGAAATATCAACTTCACCCCTCCCTGTCAGAGAAACTGTTCTCACGAAAGTTAAGAAAGGTTCTGATATCAAAATTTTTGTTCATGTTATACATTTCACCGACAATGGATGCAGCGAGTTCTATAGCATTCTCTTTGCCATGCGCAAGACCTACGATATATTTATCTCTGCCTCTGTAGTGCGGCTGTATAAGCTCAAGGGAATTATAAATGTCTAATATGTTCCGCTCCTTTGACTCTGGAAGTGCAAGCACATATATGTCGTACACCGATTTCCCTCGTTCAAGGCGGCGAAGCAGGCGTTTCTTCTTTTTTTCATTATCTTCATGAAAATATAGCTTATCGTACCAGATATAATGTACAGCCATCACTTCAGCCTCCTTTCGCCAATTACGATGTCATAATTATTCATTCATCAAATCAAGCATAAGCTTCATGCAGGACTTGCGCTCTGCTTCATCGCTACACTGCCCTAGTGCAACATGGACATACTTCTTAATCTCCTCCATATTGTTAAAAAATACAGGAAGACTGCCGAGTATGCCGGACATAACCGCTCTGTTAAATGGTCTCTCATGCTCTGAGAAGAAATCCATAAGCTCATTGACAAGCTCATCACATCTGCTGTTAATATATGCCTCATCAGCGATAATATTTGAAAGCTCATCCTCCACAAGCTTCATGAAGCTGCTGCCGGAACTGAGCTTTTCAAGCTTGAAAAGCTTTTCGTATGCTTTCTTGAGTCCGAGCTGCTCTGCCTTGTCCATATATGAGCTTTTCACATTGTCAAGTGCATAGCTGTCGGATGCAAGCTGTGTCGAGAGCTTCTCCTGCACACCTTCTATAGCCACAAAGCTGTCAAATGAGTCCTCTGTAGGAAGAACACGGTCATATATCGAATCGAGAGCCATGTCAATAATCTTAAGGCAGTGCTGTCTTACATTTCCATCGACAAGTGCCTTGTCAGCCGTGAGTAAAACCATATATGCATCATTCACCGCATCCATGAGAAGTACAAATATATCTGTCACATTCACAACATACTCTGTCGCATCGTCAAGAGTATCTGCTGCTTCAAGATAATCCTCCCTTGACATGTCAATATACGAATAGCCTTCAAGCTTTCTAAGCTTTTCGGACAGACTGTCGAAAGCTGTGTCAAAACCATCCGGTGTGTGAAGCATAGAGACTGAACGGAGCATGTAGATAAAGTCATCAACTGCCATCGTATCAGAGCCCTTATATAGCGTAAAAGCATCTCTTAGCAATTCAAAGAACTTATTTTTTGAAAGTCTCATAGGTATCTGGCTTACAACCTGGCCGATTTTCATATTGACAACCGTATTATCCTTGTCTGAGACAATATAATTGATAATATCTTTCTCGAACTTATCATCGTAGTAGTCGGAATTTATATCACATTCTTTATAATTATATTCAATACGGTTTAGAACATACTCAAAAATCTGGAATCTGTCCGTATATGCAGTAAGAACTTCCATCCTTTCGATAAGCTCTTCTCTTAACGAATCAATATCTTCAAGAATTCCGTCATAGCTTTTTTCGGTATCATCACCTGAAATTCCCTCAGTAATTATGTTGGCAAGTCTCTGTGCATAGTCGGAAACAAGCTGCGTATACTCCGTATCCTCTCCATATACTTCTGCGAAAGAGTAAAGATTAAGTGCCAGCTTTACATAACCTATTCTCCCGTAAAGCGAGTTCATGCCATCAGCATATTTTGGTAAATTCATGTCGACATTCTTTCCTTTTAAAAGCTCAGCCGCTACATTACTTAATTCTGCCATAAATAAATCCTCTTCTGATTATTTTTCTTCTAATACTTTGTCAAAAATGTGGAAACAGTCGAATGTTGCAAAATAATCCTTAGGTGTCTCAGCACGCCTTATAAGCTTCACTGAGCCATCCTCACATAAAAGCAGTTCCGCCGAACGCAGCTTGCCATTATAATTATATCCCATCGAAAATCCATGTGCTCCGGTGTCATGTATAACAAGGAAATCTCCCATGTCAATCTTAGGAAGCATACGGTCTATAGCGAACTTATCGTTATTTTCACAAAGTGAGCCTGTCACATCATACTTGTGATCACATGGCTCATTCTCCTTGCCCATGACTGTTATGTGGTGATAAGCGCCATACATTGCAGGTCTCATAAGATTTGCGGCACATGCGTCACAGCCGATATACTCCTTGTAAGTATGTTTCTCATGTATAGCCTTTGTCACAAGGTGTCCGTAAGGTGCCATCATAAAACGTCCAAGTTCGGTATAGATAGCCACGTCACCCATTCCAGCAGGTACTAACACTTCCTCATAGACCTTTCTTACACCTTCTCCGATAGCATAGATATCATTAGGCTCCTGATCAGGTCTGTACGGAACGCCTATTCCTCCTGAGAGGTTAATAAACTTGATATCGCAGCCTGTCTTTTCAGAAACTTCAACTGCAAGCTCAAATAAAATCTTTGCGAGTGTCGGATAATATTCATTAGTGACTGTATTGCTTGCAAGAAATGCATGGATGCCAAAATGCTTTGCACCCTTCTGCTTTAAAAGCTTAAAGCCTTCAATAAGCTGTTCCTTGGTAAAGCCATACTTGGCATCCCCCGGATTGTCCATTATTGAATTGGCAATCTGGAAATATCCACCCGGATTAAATCTACATGATATTGTCTCTGGAATGCCGCATATATCATCTAAGAATTGGATATGTGTAAAGTCATCAAGATTGATTGTAGCATTAATCTTATGTGCATATTCAAATTCTTCAGCCGGAGTCGCATTCGATGAGAACATGATATGCTGTCCGTCAAAATCAAGAGCCTTTGCAAACATGAGCTCAGTGAGCGATGAACAGTCAACGCCACAGTCGTACTCCTTAAGTATATTTACCAAAAAAGGATTAGGAGTTGCTTTCACTGCAAAATATTCTCTGAATCCTTTATTCCATGAAAAAGCCTCTCTAAGCTTTTTTACATTCTCCCTGATACCCTTTTCATCATAGATATGATAAGGTGTAGGATATGTCTTATCAATTTCCTTTAACTGCTCTAGCGTTACGAATGGTTTCTTTTCCATGGCTATTCTCCTCTTCCTGTCTTTTTTTCGTTGTTGTGGTCATGTCCGCAGCTGCATTCCCCGTGGTTAATATTCACTTCTTCACCCGCATTCTTCTGACAATCCTCACATACTCCATAAAGTACGGTCTTGGAATTGTCAACAAGAAAATGATGATGCTTATACACATGCTCTTCAATCTGTGAAAGGAAATCACAGCTTACATGGAATAATCTCCCGCATTTTACACATTTAAGATGAAAGTGATTATGGCAGGCAGTATCATCACCCTGATACTGATAGCATGCACCAACCCCCTCCTCAATATAATATTTTCTCAAAAAGCCTTCATCTGCAAGCTTCTCCATATAACGGTATATAGTCGTTCTTCCGACCTTATTGCCTGCATTCTTTAAATGGTCTGTCACTTCATCGATAGTCACATGCCCATCCTGGCATTTTTTGAGATAATCTAATATGATTTCTCTTTGCTTTGTGCGGTATGCACCTTTTTCATTACTTTCCATTTTCTATGTACTCCAAAACAATACTTACCAGATATTATAATCTTTATTGTTGATGCTTGCAAGCAAATTATACCTTAAACTTTATAAACAACATTGGTAAAAACATTTACATATTTTTTTTATTATGTTACAATTCTTTTTTGAAACGGCTGTTATCAATTAACCGTTCTCACAATACATAGCTTTTTACAGCAAAGGAGTTGTCACTATGCCCGGTATTCTCGCATTATTACTTGTAATTGTTGTTGTATTTTTGATTTTTTTCTCGGAAAATCTTCAAAAAAAGAAAATGGACGAACAACTGCACACAATCATCGGAAACCAGAAGGTTCTATATGGAAGCATGGCTAATCTTACTGTAGGAACCGGATTCGTAAGAGGTTATTTTGCTCTTACCGAAAGATACCTTTATTTTATCGAGAGCAAAAAAGACGGAACAATCAAGCTTACCATACAGCTTAAGTATGAAGAGATTGTCAGTCATAAGCTTCACTTTGTGTTATTCATTGAAGCTCCGGATCACAGCATTTATGAAATCAAGGCAGCGAATAATACTCTTGCCTACAACACATTGTTAAAACAGTTAAACAAATAGCCAAAACAAAATAGCTATAGCATAATGTATCTGCCATGAAGAGTCGAATCAGAGATTCTATCGATTGCAGTATTGCATAATGTCTATAGCTATTTTTTGATAATTCACACAGCCGACATCCTAAGCCAAACCCAAGCGTCAGCTTAAAATTAATCTGCTTTTTCTCTTTTTAATATCGTAAACGATATATACCCCTATGATTCCTGCCAACGTGACAGCGGAAATCATCTCAGCAATAATCCAGCTCAGCTTCGGCTTATATTCCACACACACAACACCTTTGTAATCTGCCGGCACTGTTATAGTGATAGTGTTATTAAATCCCGGAAATATACCCAACGTTTCTCCTGATGAACTGTCATATGCCATATAACCATCATAATATAATTTCGGAATGACAACCGTGTTCTCCACATCGGAATTCGTTATCTGCATGTAAGTGATTCCTTTATCGTAATGATAATCCGAGACTTCCATTTTTTCTGTATCATATACAAAGAAATGCGAGAGAATGTCTGTGTCAGTGTGGCTTGGAAGATATTCATTCATTCCTATATTACGGCTGTCACAATTATACTCAGAGACAATGCCTGTACTCTGCGTTATATACAGATAGCTGTCATAAAATGACGCTGTGCTTATCAGCACAAGAAGAGCAAGTCCAAAGCATGCAGGCCTGTAAAATTTCGAACCATCTGTTTCTTTTAATATAACAAGAGCTTCCGCCACAGCATAGCATCCCATAACAGTTGCAATTTCAGACAGTCTCCAAGGAAATTGAATTGCCGAGACAGCATGTTCTATTTTTTCAAATAATGGATTCATGCCTATCGCATCCCATGGAAAAAATCTTGTTGTCATCCATACTGCCAGCGCATAAAAAGCAAGTCCGATACTTCCGTTTTTGAGATGTCTTTTCATTTCACTGTCTGATACTTCTTTTTTCAGAATTATAATGAGCAGCATGACAATGCAGCCGACAGTTACTCCTATTCCGGATGACAATGGCATGTCATAGTTCGTACCGTTATCATTGCTTGAGCCTGTCGCGTTGGCAAATACAGTGAACAACTGTGCAAAGCTTACACCATTATTCTGGATATTGCTGTTGCCGCTTGATGAGATATCAACATTCATCCGCATTCCGGACAGCAGAATGAATATGACACCGAAATTTAAAAGCAATGTAAGCGCTGCCGATATGAAAAGAAACAGAAAGCGCTTTTTCTCAAATATCTTTTTAATGTTTATTATCAAAAATAACACAATAAACGGTATAATTATCTCTACTGACAATACATGGCATTCGATTATACCGCTTAATCCGAATATTATAGGCAATGCATCCGAAAAAGTAAGGCTGTCAGCAGCTTTGTCAAATGCATTATAAAAGCCGTATAACACTAGAGGCAGGAATGTCATAGCCGTGTATTCTCCCACAGCCGCCCTTATATAGATGTTCGTGAGCCTGTATAGCGAAAGGCAGTACAAAAGGCTTACAACAAACGTGATTTTATTGTCCTTTGCAATTTTTCCGAACGAATACCATGCAATAAGGCATGTGGTCAGATTAATGGCAATCACATAGACAAAATAGCACCAGTCAAGCGGCACATATATGCTATAAAGAACTGCCGGAAGATACAAAAACAGCTGTGGATAAAAAATCGGTGTCGCATAGCCGTAATCCTCCAGCATATGTGATTGTATATAAATACGCCAGTTTCCTTCACGAATGCCCTGTGCTATGGCAATTATACGGTTCAGATGAAATGGCAGATCATGCCCATCATACAAATATCCCACTATGAACGGCATGCTTGAAAATATTGTCAAAGCAATCACAGCCAATACCTTCTTCCTGCATGGTGTGACCGATTTGATAAATAAATAATATACACAATAATTGAGAACAACAAATAACAGTAAAATTATAAACAGTGAAAATATCCGATATGATATCTGTTCTGTGAATGTAATTGATTCGACAGTAAAATTATCTTCTCCGATGAAATTTTCCGAACGGAAAGACACATTTTCTTTGCCAAAAAGATTGTTATTCCATATCAATGTTGACGTATCATTATCAGCTGCTATGATATCTGCCGGAGTCGACTTAAAAAATGCAGGTGCTGATTCTCCATCAAAAACAATGTTTCCTAATGTCTCAGCGTCAAATGAAGACACAAAGTAATCGGCTTTAACTTCATAAGCTCCGAATGGCATCCTGACATAACCTGCATTTTCTGTAAAATCCGCATCCTTAGTAAGATGTATATTTACTGCCGGATGAACCGATAAAATGAATATAATCAGATATAGGATTATTTCAAAAAGTGAAAATATACTGTATACCGGATGCGTTTTTATTGTATTCTTAATTTTTAGCATTAGTTCTCCTCAAAAATCTATCCTAATATTTTAATTGCCAGTTCCATGGCGGCATCTGCAGCTTTTCTTCTTACCTGCTGCCTGTCACCCTCAAAAACGTAACGTACAACTGTTGTCTCGCCATTGTAATAACATCCAATGTAACACAATCCGACAGGAAAATCCGGCGTTCCGCCGTCCGGTCCTGCTATACCTGTAACTGAAACTGCAACATCAGCGCCTGCCGCTTCTGCCGCACCCTGTGCCATCTCGCGTGCAACCTCTTCGCTATATACAGTGTATTTTTCGATAGTTTCTTTTCTGACTCCAAGAAGGCTCATTTTAGCTTCCTCGGAATATGTCACATAACCAGCTTCAAACACATCCGAAACACCTGCCACATTTACCAATGTTGACGCAATCATTCCACCTGTACATGATTCGGCAGTTGTTATCTTGAGTGCTCTCTCAAATAATATTCTTACTAAATTTTCTTCAATCATAATCAGTTATCCTTCAAAATATCCTTGTTCTGTACAAGGTATACAATAAGTGAATATACAGTAAGTATAAGCGCAGCATAGATAAATACCAGCTCAACATATCTCATAAATCCGAATGGAAGTCTTGCAATCAGAAGACAGCACATAATCATCTGTACGGTTGTCTTAATCTTTCCTGACATGCCTGCTGCAATCACTACATTTTTCTCAGCGGCAATAAGCCTGAATCCACTTATTATGAATTCTCTTGCAATTATTATAATTACAATCCATGCCGGCATAAGTCCAAGCTCTATGAATGCAATCATAGCAGAGCACACCAGAAGTTTATCTGCAAGCGGATCCATAAATTTTCCGAAATTGGTGACAAGATTGTATTTTCTTGCAATTTTGCCGTCAAGCATGTCCGTAAGGCTTGCAATAATAAATATTGCCAGTGCAACATAGTTGCTTCCTTCAAAGAAATTTGTCATAAGAAACACTAAAAAGAACGGAATCATTATAACTCTTGCTGTTGTAAGCTTGTTTGGTAAGTTCATTTCACTAATTCTCCTATCAAGTCATATTCTAAAGCGCCTGTAACCTTCACTTTGCAGAAATCGCCGGACATGAGCTCTTCATCCGTATTGACAAATATATATCCGTCCACATTAGGTGCATCCATGTACGTTCTTCCGACATACGCATTCTCATCGGCAACCTTTCCTTCTATCATTACAGTCATCACTTTTCCAATCTGTGACTGTGAAAGGTCTGATGATATCTCCTGCTGTAACTCCATAAGACGGTCACGTCTTTCCTCTTTTACTTCATCAGGAACCTGCTCTTCCATCTCAGCCGCCTTAGTTCCTTCCTCAGCAGAATATGTGAATACGCCAAGTCTTGTAAACTCAATCTCATCAATAAACTCCATAAGCTCTTCATGGTCTTCCTCTGTCTCACCCGGAAAACCTGCTATAAGAGATGTTCTGAGTGCAATATCAGGTATCTCCTCCCGCAGCTTGTCAATGCGCTCTGTGAGCTCTGCCCTGTTTGTCTTACGGTTCATTCTCTTTAAAATCTTATCTGATGCATGCTGTATCGGAATATCAAGATAGTGGCATATCTTAGGCTCTTCCTTCATAACCTGGATAAGCTCATCATATATCTCCTCAGGATAGCAATACATTATTCTTATCCAGCGAAGTCCGTTAATCCGGCATAATTTTCTTAAAAGCTCATGGAGCATTTTCTTTCCGTACAAATCAACTCCGTAAAGAGTTGTCTCCTGTGCAACTAGGACAAGCTCCTTGACACCATCCTCAACAAGTGCTTCTGCTTCCTTTACAAGGTCTTCCATAGGATAGCTTCTGTAATGTCCGCGCAACATCGGTATTATACAATATGTACAATACTTATCACAGCCTTCCGCAATCTTAAGATGTGCATAATGACCTCCTGTAGTCACTATTCGCTTAGCCTTAATCATGTCAGGCTTATAATCTGACATTCCGAACACCATATCAACCTCAGGAAGCTCTTTTTTGATTTCTTCCTTATAGCGCTGTGCAAGGCAGCCTGTGACAATCAGCTTTTTGCACTTTCCTGTCTCCTTCAGCCTGCCCATCTCAATAATATTGTTGATGCTCTCTTCCTTCGCATCTCCGATGAATGCACATGTATTTACAATGATTACATCCGCTTCATACTCATTGTCTGTAAGCTCATAGTGAGCCTCATGGAGCATTCCAAGCATTTTCTCCGAATCTACAAGATTCTTGTCGCAGCCTAATGATACATAAAATACTTTCACGTTTTTCCTCATTTCTTTTTTATAATATACTATATTTGAATGTAAATTCTAATAATATGAACAGTTATACATTATGTAATAAATCCATACCTCTTATTACCTGATATTTGCCCCACTTTACATTAACGGTGCAAAGAGCCTCAATATCGCCTTGAATGTCATTGTAATAAGAGACACTCTTTTCGGTCTGTCCTTTTTGTGAACTTCCCCGCTGACCTCAAATGTATCAAAAAAATCCTTTTTTAAATCAGCTATAGCTTTTGAATTATATATATATGTTCCACATTCAAAGTGCAGATACAAGCTTCTGTAGTCCATGTTGATTGTTCCTACTACTCCGACTTCATCATCACACACATAGCACTTCGCATGTATAAAACCCGGTGTGTAATGGTATATTCTTACACCTGCATCAATAAGCTGCGGATAATATGACTTCGTAAGCATATATACAATCTTCTTGTCAGGAATACCGGGAGTTACTATCCTGACATCGACACCGGACTTAGATGCAAGGCACAGAGCTTCCATCATCTCGTTATCTATTATAAGATATGGCGTGAATATATAAACATAACGGCTTGCATGTCTTATAATGTTAAGATACACATTCTCGCCCACGCATTCATGGTCTAAAGGCGAGTCGGAAAAAGGAATAACCACAGCTTCACCATCCTTTGCATGATACTCAGGTATCTCAAAGTATGTGCTGTAATCCTTATCTGTATCTTCGATGGAATTCCACATCTGTAGGAACATTATAACATGGTTTCTGACTGCATCACCCTGTAGTCTAACAGCGGTATCTTTCCAATGACCATATGGACAATTAATATTAAAATATTCATCGCACATATTAAATCCGCCATTGAAGCTAACCTTACCGTCAATAACCATAATCTTTCTGTGGTCACGATTATTCATAAATATATAGAAAACCGGTACAAGCGGATTGAAGGCTCTTACCTTAATTCCTTTAGAGAGCAGTCTCTTTATAAAGCGGTTATTAACATAGGCAAGGCTTCCGAAGTCATCATATATGATTCTTACTTCAACGCCTTCCTTGACCTTCCGTGCCAAAATATCTTCTATTTTTTTGAAGGAAATTGCATCCTCCATCGCAAAATATTCCATAAATATATATTTTTCAGCCTTAGACAGCTCTTCAAGCATCGCCTCATAAGCCTGATCTGTCTGTGAAAAATATGTCACATCTGTATTTTTATGTGCGCCGTAACCACTGTAGCCTGATAAGTAATGACATTGTGATTTTATATCATCATTATTCCTGCTCAGCTCTGATAGTATTTCATCATCATTTGCTCTATATTTATCAAAACGCTCGTTAATCTCAGAAAATTTACGGTTCATCTTCTTAGGCACTTTAGATTGACCTACAAATGCATACAAAAATACACCAAAGACCGGAAGTGCAAGGATAACGACAGCCCACACCAGCTTATATGCCGGATTATCACGATTGACAACAATTCCAAGAACCATCAATATTCCTATAATACTAGCAATCATCGAAAGCTGGACATAGTAATTGCTTAACCTGTGCAGGATTGAAAACAACCACAAAAATTGAAATATTATACTGATTGCAACGACTACCGCCCTGCCAAAAATAATATTTAAAAACTTTTTCATAGAATACACTCCTGTTAAATGCTTCTAATTTCCTACTCAATCAAATAAACCGCTTCCCAGAATGATACCCATATAATTCTTTGTCGAAAATGCCTTATTCTTCTTAAAGTTTCTATACAGTTCATCAAGGTTTTCTTCTGAGTGCTCAGTCTCTTTAGAATAAATACGCATAAGTGTTATCTGTTTTTCAAAGTCAAAACAGCCATCCCTATAACAGTAGGCAGCGCCTAATAATTCCTGCATTACAAGTGCCGTACATGACAGCTTGATTTTTTCTAATACATTCTCATCAAACACAGCTCTTAAGAAATATCTGTATACATAATACACTATCAGATGCTCGTATTCATAATCGCGTTCATTCACAATAACCGCACCGGCCTTGACATCCGGCATCTTTCTGTCAACATATCCCGACAGCTCCGACAATATTCCCTGCCACTCCGGTTTTATATGCTCTAATCTGTCATAAATATCGAGCCATTTTCTTAAAACAACCGTTGTTTTCTTGTAAGATGCATATTTCTTTTCTAGTTTTTCTATGCGTTCATTGCGGTACTGCACATCCTTATATGCATCTAATATTTTATTCAATTTATTTTTCTTTAGCTTCTTTTGAAGCTTTTTCGCAAAGTCTAAAAGCAATACGGCTCTATGCCTGATTTTCATGGTTCTGTCCTGACATATTGTATATGCAAGCTCTCTTGCCTGACAGAGACTATAATACAGCTCAGCATCAATGTCATTATATTCAGAAACCTTCTCCTCGTTTTCTGACACGGTAAATCTTATCGGCTCTTTACGCTTCATAATAAGCTCCACCGCAACCGGACATGAAAGCGAGATTCCTATCTCTCTTGTGTTACCGAATTCAGTTATATGCCGCGGAAAGTTAGTACATGTCTCACATAACTTATCCTCACCAAGCTCGGTATATATATCACACAAATTTTTGCTGTTTAAAAAAGGGCATCTTCCATGCTCTCCAAGTATGAACCTATCCTCTATAGGATAATCGACCAGCTTGCTTCGCAATCTATCGCCAAAAGCGCCCTCTACACTTTTGTAATAAGCGCTTGATTTCTTATCTACGTCAACTTCCCATCCGGCGCAGCATGTATCAATGCATTCACCGCCTATACATGAAAAATCCTTATAATATTCGGGCACTCTGATTTTCATGGCTTATAAATCCTCTCTATCGCAAAAAAGAACACCAAAATGTATAGCATTCTGGTGCCCTTATTGATTCTTATAAATTATTACAGATACCAATTATATGCACTGTTATAATAATTATCGTAAGCTCCGTCCGAACCATATAATCCGGATGTTGTGCTGGCGTTCTCAGCCGCACTGCTTATCGAAGATGCTCTCACAAATGTCTGATATGCCATTGAACTTGAACCGTTAAAAAGCTTCTTCACATCATTAACATCTGCGCTGTTAAGTTTCTTCTCATCCACTGTAAGAGTCTTATCATCATTGATTGTTATGCCGATGTTCTCAAGTGAGCTCTTGTATGCATTAGTCTGGCTCGTCATGAATGAAACCTTGCCTGTAACCTTCGAATTCGATGTATCGGCCGCTTCCTCGACAAGTGAATTATAATCGTTCACAAAGTTCTTTACTGCCGATGAAATCTCACCCGTAACTGACTGAGCATTCTTAAATAAGCTCTTAGTTGAACTGGTATCGGTAAGCTTCGCGGCTGAGCTATACAGACTATCCGCAGCATCCTTAACTTCCGTAAGCTGCTTCTTCTCTACTGTAGAATTGCCTTTAACCTGATAATTGGTTCCCGTCTGTGAAGCTTTTGTTGACTGCGTCTTAGAAAAGTATGAATTCAGAAGCTTCTTGTACGCTCCTGTTCTTATTGTGGAATATTCCGACAATGAGGAATACAGACCACTCGTATACGAACTGTTAGACGAAGTATTTCCAAATCCATTCAATAATGTGTTAATCGATAACGACATAATATGCACTCCTTTCCAAACATATTATTAAACTGACAAAAATATGTAAGAATAATATATTCTCTTACTCCTTAACAATATACTTATTCTTGTACTTTGTCAATATTTATTGCCTGCTTTTCTTCATATACTGCCGTTTCCGGTATTGATATTCATATGAATTAATGCCCTGCAAACATCATTATAAGAACAAGTACACCAAGAACTATTCTGTACCATCCGAACACAGTAAAGTCATGCTTCTTTATATAGTTCATAAGGAACTTAATCGCAATAATTGAAACTGCAAATGCGACAATCATTCCAAGAATCAATGCAGCCGCCTCAGATGCCGTAAATGCGAAGCCGAACTTTAGAAGCTTAAGGAAGCTGGCACCGAACATTACAGGTATTGCAAGGTAAAAAGTAAACTCAGCGGCAGCAGTTCTTCCAACACCAATAATCATGGCTCCTACAATCGTTGCTCCCGAACGTGATGTTCCCGGAATAAGTGCAAGTACCTGAAATATTCCTATCAAAGCTGCTGTCTTAAATGTAATCTCACTGATGTCGTTAATCTTAAAGCGCTTTCCTCTATGAAGCTTTTCAACAACTATAAAAGCAATACCGTAAACAATCAGCATGACAGCAACGGTAGGTGCATTATAAAAAAACTCGTCAAGCTTATCATCAAACGGAAGTCCGATTATGGCAGCAGGCATACTTGCCACAAGTATCTTGCACCACATGATAAGCTTTTCATTATTCCACGCAAGTCTGTGCTTATCGTTGTCAGTCTTAACCGCATCTATAGGAATAAGCTTCTTAAAATAAATCACAAAAACAGCCATAATCGCACCAAGCTGTATAACTACATCAAACATTTCCTTGAACGCATCACTCATATTAAGCTTCATAAATTCGTCTACAAGGATAAGATGTCCTGTACTGCTTATAGGAAGCCATTCCGTGATTCCTTCAACTATACCAAGTATGATAACCTTCAGATATTCAATCCATTCCATAATATATGTACTCCCTTTTAACCAAAAACAAAGGACTGTCACACTAAAAGCGAAACATTAAGTATAACAGTCCTTTTATATTCTATTACGATTATTCCTCGCTTCCGTCTTCACTGATAATCTTAATCTTAGATTCGTAAAGCTCCTCAATAGCGATTGATAACGGCTTGTCAACAGATTTAACCTTAACAAGAGGCTCATCACCTGCAATAAGCTGTCTTGCTCTCTTTGCTGTAGCGAGCACGATTGAATAACGGCTCTGTACAATTGGCTGCTCTCCCGGCTCAACATCACTGTTAACAACTTCCATTAAATCTGTATAAGATGGATGTAACATTCTAATTCTCCTTCCATGCTGGATATTCGTTCACATATTTCAACAATATAATGCAAATATCTGTTATAAGGCATTCTTCGCATTATGAAATATTGCCATAGCTGATATTATGTCCTGTTTTTTTAATTTTGTCAATAGCTATTCTATATTCTGTATCTGTTCCCGGACCTTTTCAATCTCCGTCTTAAGAGTTATTGCACAATCGGTAATCGATAAGTCACTCGCCTTAGAAAGAATAGTATTCGCTTCGCGGTTCATCTCCTGAGCAATAAAATCAAGCTTCCTTCCGACACTTCCACCTTCTAAGATTGTAGCCTTCGTGCTCTCAATATGACTTCTTAAACGGACTGTTTCCTCATCTACACATATCTTATCGGCAAATATTGTAACCTCTGTCGCAATCCTGCCATCATCAAGCGATGTATCAGCAAGCAGCTCTTTTACTTTGCCCTCAAGTCTTTCCCTGTATTCATCAACTACCTGCGGACTTCTGTTTTCAATAAAATCGACCAGTTCAAGCATTCTGTCAAGCTTATCTATAAGATCGGCTTTCAGTTGTTCGCCTTCCCTGACTCTTGTTTCAACAAACTCTTTACATGCCATATCAACTGCATGCTCTAAAAGATGCCATACAGTCTCGTCATCACTTTCCTCATCTTCCATCGTGATAACTTCCGGCATCTTAGCAAGCATTGAAGTCTTCACATCGTTTTCTATGCCATACTGCTGTGATATCTGCTTAAATATGTCCATATATTCATCTGCGAGTTCCTTGTTATAATGCAGGCGGACTTTATTTTCGGAAAAATCTTCAAAAGTGATAAATATATCAACCTTGCCTCTGCTAATATATTTCTTAAGGACATTTCTTATTCCGGCTTCATAGAAATTCAACTTTTTCGGCATCTTGATGCCTGTTTCAAGATATCTGTGATTGACAGACTTCATCTCTACTGTAATCTTGCGTTCATTATCGACAGCTTCATATCTTCCAAATCCTGTCATGCTCTTAATCATCGGATTTCCTCCATAATATAAACGTATTACACATTTATTGCATACTTTTAAAAAATTATACCATATTTATTCAAAATATGCTACAATTATAATATATTTTTGCACTTACGAGCATACAAAATGGTAAATTATATATTAAAGAATACAATATTTTTGTTTTATATTGTCGGAATTATTGCCAGTATTAGCTATTATGAAATAGAGATTTATAAGAAAGTTGAGGAATAAAAATGGCATTTGATGGATTTGTAGTCGCAGCACTTGTAAAGGAAATGAACGATAAGCTGCTAGGCGGACGATTATATAAGATAGCACAGCCTGAGGATGATGAGCTTTTTATCACAATCAAGAACAACAAAGAGCAGTACAGGCTCTTACTGTCTGCAAGCGCAAGTCTTCCGCTTGTATATATATTGCAGGATAACAAGCCAAGCCCGCTTACGGCACCGAATTTCTGCATGCTTCTAAGAAAGCATTTAAGCAACGGACGAATCGTGTCAATTACACAGCCCGGACTTGAACGCATAATCAGATTTGAAATAGAACATCTCGATGAGATGGGCGACCTGTGCAAAAAGTTTCTTATTGTAGAGCTGATGGGCAAACACAGTAATATCATATTCTGCGATGAAAACGACATGATAATCGACAGTATCAAGCATGTCCCTGCATATGTAAGCTCTGTGCGCGAAGTTCTTCCCGGACGGAATTACTTCATTCCCAACACTACCGGCAAACTTAACCCTCTCACTGTAGATTCAGACGCTTTTGCAGCTTGTCTTTTGCAAAAACCAATGCCTGTTTCCAAGGCACTCTATTCTTCTTTTACAGGAATAAGCCCTGTAAGCGCCGAAGAGATATGCCATCTTGCATCAATAGACAGCAGTACTCCTGCCAACTGTATGACTGAGCCTGAACTTACACATCTGCATGGAATTTTTCGACATGTCATGAAAGATATCATATCCGGTAATTTTTCACCGTGTATTGTATATAAAAACGATGAACCTGTGGAATTTTCAGCCATTCCATTGACCATGTATGAAACGGCAGACAGCTCACCGAAAATGGATGCTGACGATAACACTCCGTCTTCAAAAGATAACCGTCATTCTTCAAATTCATCTGCTTACAGAATCGAAAATAATGCCTCAATAAGCGACGTGCTTCAAGTATTTTATGAAAAAAAGAATAACATAACACGTATCCGTCAGCGTTCAGCCGATTTAAGACAGATTGTGAACACTGCGCTTGAACGCAACAATAAAAAATATGACCTCCAGCTAAAGCAGCTTTCCGATACCGAAAAACGCGAAAAATACCGCATCTACGGTGAGCTTTTAAATGCTTATGGCTACGATATTCCTGAGGGTGCTAAGAGCTTTGAGGCACTCAACTATTATACCAACGAAATGATAACTATTCCATTGCAGGAGGATTTGACCGCACGCGAGAACAGTATAAAATATTTCGATAGATATAATAAGCTTAAGCGTACTTACGAAGCGCTGAGTAAGCTCACTCTTGAAACAAAGGAAGAGATTGACCATCTTGAGTCTATAAGCAACTCTCTCGACATAGCCGTGTCCTACGATGACCTTGTACAGCTGAAGCAGGAAATGATTGAGTATGGCTATATCCACCACAAGGGCTCTAAAGGAAAGGCATCCTCTAATAAGAAAGAAAAGATTACAAGCAAGCCTTTTCACTATATTTCAAGTGATGGTTTTCATATGTATGTCGGAAAGAACAACTACCAGAATGAATACCTGACATTCAAGCTTGCAACCGGCAATGACTGGTGGTTCCATGCCAAGAACATTCCGGGCTCACACGTAATCGTAAAAGCTGAAAACAAGGAACTTCCGGACAACACCTTTGAGGAAGCCGCAAGACTTGCTGCACACTACTCCAAGGCGAGCACTCAGGAGAAAGTTGATGTCGACTATATCCAGAAAAAGCATATCAAGAAGCCTGCCGCAGCGAAGCCTGGTTTTGTAATCTATCACACCAACTTCTCAATGACTATTGACAATAACCCACATAAGATGGGTACACTTATAGAGGAATGATTTCATCCTGAATATTACTAAATTAACGTAAAGTACCACCCACTACAATGCAGAGCTATTTGATATGCATTGTAATGGGTGGTATTTTACTGTTTATTGTTCAATTTACTTATTGTACCATAATATCATATTAAATATTATGAGATAACAATATTGTTACAGTATGATAAAGAGGTCGATTTAAAATTACATTAAATTGACCTCTTTGTTTACTGACTGTGTATTACATACTCAGCATTTTTGTATAGATTTATACAGGGTAAGCGCCATCCTTAGCTGCTGTAGCGTCAACCTTAGTCTGCTGTGCTTCTCTGTACTTGAAGAAGTCTGTAGCAACCTGTGGGAAGAGTGCGTATGATAATACATCCTCATCCTGCTGCTTGTACTGCTTCATCTCAGACTCAAGCTTAGCAAGCTCCGGCTTAAGAGTATCAGCGAAACGGCATGTGATTGGCTTCTCGCCTGAAAGCTCAATAGCCTTCTTCTGAACCTCAGGGTTGAAAGGCTTAACAGTCTTTCCATACTTACCGAGAAGTAAGTCCTTAGATTCCTTAGTCATGTTCTTATATCTCTCACCGAGAACTACGTTGAGAACAGCCTGTGTACCAACGATCTGGCTTGAAGGTGTAACAAGAGGTGGTTCACCGAAGTCCTTACGAACTCTTGGAACTTCCTCAAGAACTTCTGTAAACTTATCCTCTGCCTTCATTTCCTTTAACTGGGAAACAAGGTTTGAAAGCATACCGCCAGGTACCTGATAAAGAAGAGTCTTGATATTAACACCCATAACCTTTGTGCTCATAAGACCGCTCTTAATCCACTCTTCGCGAAGAGGTGTAAAGTAAGCAGCAATCTCAGCAAGAAGGTTCTGGTCAAAGCCAGGATCATAAGGAGTTCCCTCAAATGTCTTAGCGAGAACCTCTGTTGCAGGCTGGCTTGTACCCATAGCCATAGGTGACATAGCTGTATCGATTCTGTCACAGCCTGCCTCAACTGCCTTAAGATATGTCATTGAAGCAACACCTGATGTGTAATGTGTATGAAGGTCGATAGGAAGAGATGTGCCTTCCTTAAGTGCCTGTACAAGCTCTGTAGCCTTGTAAGGAACTAAAAGACCAGCCATATCCTTGATACAGATAGAATTAGCACCCATATCCTCAATCTTCTTAGCCATATCTTTCCAGTAATCAAGTGTATATGCATCACCTAATGTATAAGAAAGAGCAACCTGAGCTTCAACGCCCTCTGAGTTAGCAGCCTTAACTGCTGTCTCAAGGTTACGGATATCGTTAAGACAGTCAAAAATACGAATTACATCGATACCGTTGGCAGCGGACTTCTTTACGAAGTACTCTACAACGTCATCTGCATACGGACGATAACCGAGGATGTTCTGTCCACGAAATAACATCTGAAGCTTTGTGTTCTTGAAGCCATCCTTGAGCTTACGAAGTCTCATCCATGGATCTTCCTTTAAGAATCTTAAACATGCATCAAAAGTAGCACCGCCCCAGCACTCTACAGCATAATATCCAACCTTATCCATCTTGTCGATGATAGGAAGCATCTGCTCTGTAGACATTCTGGTGGCAATAAGTGACTGATGAGCATCACGCAAAACAGTTTCAACTATTTGAACCGGTTTCTTTTCTGCCATTTTATTTTCCTCCTGAAAATTGTTTGTAACAAAATTGTATAAGCCGCAATTTTACATTACTTATATGCTTGTGTATAAGCTGTAAATTGCTGCGCAATTTACAACATCAATTCGAAACAAGGCTTGACAGCCTTATTTCTCATCGCTGTTGCCATTTCTAAAGCATAGCTGAAAGTGACTGCAAGCAGTCATTTCAGTTATGCTTTGAAATGAGCTTATACACCGAATATCGCCATGAATGTACCGGCTACAACGGCTGTTCCGATAACACCTGCAACATTAGGTCCCATAGCATGCATGAGTAAGAAGTTAGTCGGGTCAGCTTCTGCTCCAACCTTCTGTGATACTCTGGCAGCCATAGGAACGGCGGATACACCCGCTGAACCGATGAGCGGGTTAACCTTGCCCTTGGTTGCGAGGCACATAAGCTTGCCGAACAAAACTCCTCCTGCAGTACCTACGGCAAAAGCAACAAGGCCGAGTACGACAATCTTGAGTGTATCAGCCTTTAAGAATGCCTCTGCACTTGTAGTAGCACCTACGGATGTACCGAGGATGATAACTACGATGTACATAAGAGCATTTGAAGCTGTCTCAGCGAGCTGCTTAACAACACCGCTCTCCTTGAAGAGGTTACCGAGCATGAGCATACCGATAAGTGGTGCTGTCGAAGGAAGGATAAGTACAACTACGATTGTAACAATGATTGGGAAGAGAATCTTCTCAAGCTTTGATACAGGGCGAAGCTGCTCCATCTTAATCTTACGCTCCTTCTCAGTTGTAAGAAGCTTCATGATAGGCGGCTGAATGATAGGTACAAGAGACATGTAGGAGTACGCTGCTACGGCGATAGGTCCCATAAGCTCTGTCTGGCCAAGCTTACCTGCAAGGAAAATGGATGTAGGGCCGTCAGCACCACCGATGATGGAGATAGCTGCGGCTGCCATGCCATTGAATCCTAAAAGGATAGCAAGGAAATATGCACTGAAAATACCCAACTGTGCTGCTGCACCTAAGAGGAAGCTCTTAGGATTTGCAATGAGCGGTCCGAAATCGGTCATCGCACCTACACCCATGAAAATAAGGGATGGCAGGATGCTCCACTCGTCAAGTAAATAAAAATAATGTAAAAGACCTGCTGCCTGACTTCCGGAAGCCTTTGCCTCTTCTACGGTCATCATAATGTCCGGGAAAAGGTTAACAAGGAGCATACCAAATGAAATCGGGACAAGGAGAAGTGGTTCATAACCCTTCTTAATTGCCAGATAAAGGAAGAACAATGCCACTGCAACCATTATGAAGTTCTTGTAGGACAATGTCATGAATCCTGTCTGGTTAAGCAGGTTGACTAATGTTTCTGTAATGATTTCCATCTTTATTCCTCTCCGTGGTTTTGTTTATTAGTTCATTGTAGCTAATACGGAACCAGCCTCTACAGATGCACCTGTTGCAACATCAACGCTTGCAAGTGTACCATCCTGAGGAGCAACTACGTCGTTCTCCATCTTCATTGCCTCAAGGACAAGGATAACCTGTCCCTTCTTAACTGCTGCACCGGCATTAGCCTTAACTGCAACAATCTTGCCTGGCATTGGGGCTGTAATCTTAACTGCGCCTGCACCGGCTGGTGCTGCCTTTGGTGCTGCTGCAGCCTTTGGAGCTGCCTTAGGTGCAGCCTTTGGTGCTGCAACAGGAGTGCTGCCTGCGCCACCCTCTTCTACTGTAACATCATACACATTACCATTTACTGTGATTGTATAATTCTTCATGTTAATCCTCCTAAATCAGGCATTATTTAGCCCATTTACTGTTATTTGATCTTCTGATTGAGCGGACCACGAATCCGTCTGTCGAAGTTCCGGCTGAAGCTGCGATAGCTGCTGTGATAACAGCCACAAGCTCAAGGTCATCTGAAAGCTCTTCTTCCTCTTCCTTAACCTCAATCTGTGATACAGTATTTACAACTGCATTCTCTGCAAGCTCTGTCTTAGCATCCTTCTTGGTGAATAAAGCCTCAAGCTTAGGAATGTACTTGAAAAGGCTTATTAAGAAGGAGATAAAGATAAGTACCGCGAATACAACAACGAGACAAATTACTGTATTGATACCCGCATCTGATATTGCGCTGCAAATTATCATACATGTCACCTCGTATTAAACCGTGCCATGCTTCTTGCTTGGACGGTCTTCCTTCTTGCTGTATAACATCTCAAATGCACCAATGACATACTTTCTTGTGTCAGCTGGCTCAATGATTGAATCAACATAGCCTCTCTTAGCCGCTGATACTGCGCTTGTCTGAAGTGCCGCATACTCAGAAGCCTTCTCGGAAATAACCTCAGGCTTGTCAGCATACATAATCTTAGCTGCCATGTTGGCATCCATCATACCGATGCTTGCGCTGTCCCATGCAAATGTCATGTCAGCACCGATTGCCTTGGAATTCATTGCTACATAAGCACTTCCGTAAGCTTCACCGATAACTACATTAACCTTAGGAACTGTTGCATTAGCGAATGCATATGTAAGCTTAGCTGCTGCCTTAGCTATGTGCTTCTCTGCACATACTGTAGCCTTGTAGCCCTTGACATTTGTAAGTGTGAGAACAGGAATGTTAAAGGAATCACAGAAGTTAACGAACTCTGCTGCCTTCTCACAGCCTTCAGGAGATAATACAGCATCAAACTTAGCTGCCTCCTTCATCTCATCATCATACACAACTGTCCTGTTAGCTACAGCACCTACTGTAAGTCCATTGAGCTTAATAAAGCCTGTTACCATGTCCTTAGCGTAGTTTCTCTTAACTTCGAAGAAAGCATTGTCATCTGCAAGCTCAGCAAGAGCGAGAGATGTATCACCTACTGCATTTGCAATAGTATCACTTACTCTGTTAAGGTCATCTGTGCACTCATCCTCAGCTACATCTTCATTGTTGGCAGGAAGAAGAGATACTAACTGTCTTATCTGGTCAAGAACAGAAGCCTCATCACCTGTAACATCAACAATACCAGCCTCTTCACTCTGGAACTTAGCAGAAGCTGTGTCAAGCTTGGATGTGAAGTTACCATCAAGTGCATTAGGACTGTTGACAAAAAGCTTAGCTGACTTCTCTTCCATAAATGTGAAATCTGTAAGAGTAGGAACTACTGCCATTCCGCCGCCGCATGTACCAAAGATAGCTGTAATCTGTGGAATAACACCTGATGCTTCTACCTGCTTAGCATAAATCTGGCCAAAGCCGTTGAGTGCATCTGTTGCCTCCTGTAATCTTAATCCGGCACAATCTACAAGACCGATAACCGGTGCTCCCATTTTAAGTGCTAAATCATAAAGATTAGCAATCTTCTTGGCATGCATCTCACCTATTGAACCACCGAGTACGGTAGCATCCTGGCTGTATACATACACAAGACTTCCATTGATAACGCCGTAACCTGTGATAACGCCATCTGCAGGTGTTGCGTTGTCGCCTAAGTTAAAATCAGTATTTCTTGCAGTTACAAGGCCACCGATTTCAACAAAACTGTTATCATCAAGCAATGCTTCTATTCTTTTGCTTGCTGATACCTGTGCTGTGTTGCTCATTTTTCAGCCCTCCATAAACGTATTTTGGAAAATTTATTCAATTTACACCAAATGTAATTGTAGTACGAAAGTCGCAAATTATCAAGCATTAATTTTTAATTTATGGCAATTACAGCCACATTAAATCCAAAAGTTTTTGCAGGTACCATTTATAATCGACTCTTTCCACTTTATTCGTTGCCGTTATCGGAAATTCTTCCATTCGTTCACCATTAATATACACTATTGCTTTTCCGAGAACGTCACCTATATCAACCGGTGCCGGCACACTGTCTTCAATTTCATATACCACTCTGACATCATCGGCATCACAAAGAAGCATTGAAAGCAGTCCATCAATTCTGCTTCCTGTACTGTCAGCTATTCCGTCTGTCACCTCAACCTTCTTATATTCCTCAACAGAAGAAAATACCGTTTTCTCAAAGAAATTGTTTATCCCATATTCCATGAGTTTTCGCGTGTCCTTCCATTTATATGTACGGTTAGACGGCCATCCGCTTCCAAGCACCACTGATATAAAGGTTCTTCCGTCACTCTTTAATGCGCCCACAAAGCAATATCCGGCATCGCCTGTAAAACCTGTTTTTATGCCGAATGCTCCACTCATCTGATTCAAAAATGCATCCTTATTATATGCAGTGCAGCTTCTCTTTTCATTTATTTCGTTAAAGGAATATTGTTTCGTCCCGGTTATATTGTTAAACCCATCATTTTTTATGGCGTATGATGCGATAAGCGCCAATTCCCTTGCTGTTGTTGAATGTTTTCCGTTTTCATCTTCTGCGTCAAGCCCATTAGGTGTAATAAAATATGTATCAGTACAGCCAAGCTCTCTTGCCTTGGCATTCATCAAATCCGCAAATTTTTTGACATACCGCCTGCTCTCATCATAACTTCTGTTGTCTGCATCCTGAGAGTATGTCTGACTTTCACTATTATCTTGGACTTCATTTGTTATATCTGCCTTTTCATCTGTCAGATTTTCTGTACTGCCGCTTTTTTGAAAATCCTCCGGCATGCCGTATTTTTCTCCCACATATTCGGCAATGGCAACAGCTACATCATTGAAGGATTCAAGCATCATAGCATAGCATAAATCACCAAGCCTGTATTGTTCACCTGCCCTTACATTTAACTGCACATCCGGCATTGAAGCCGCATATGGAGAAATTGTTACGATGTCATCTGCATTTCCATATTCAAGTGCAATGATAAGCGTCATTATCTTTGTTGTACTCGCCATAGCACGCACATCGTCAACATTTTTTCCATATAGTACACGCCCGTTGTCGGCATCCATAAGACATGCAGACAGCGCATACAACTCGCTGTCCTTTAAAGTCAAAAAAACATCCCCTGCCGATGCACTGACAGTTTCCGGCACTGCCAATGCAAAAACAAGGAATGCTATTATGATGCTTACTTTTTTCTTAAATGCCTCTAATCTCATACAAGCTCCAGCTGACCTAACTTAGTATGAAATATATGCGCTGCTTCTGATTATAATGAATAAATAAATATGAAAAATTATTCGTTAAGCTTCTTCATTATATTCTGTCCAAGAGGTATAAGATTTCCGCCGACTGCATTGCCAAGTGTCATGACAATAAGAGCAGGAAACGCTTTAGGGAACGCTCCAGCAAGCGTGAAATAAAACATATCTGCTATGCAGTGCTCAAAACCGGCAAGAATAAATACTACAACTCCGAGCATCGCAACTACTGTTACCATCGTATCTTTCTTCTCATAGTGATGCTTATATGTATCAACTGCTATAAACATCAGCATACCACAGAATATTGCAAGTACAAAAAGACTTAAAAGGTTGTCATTTAACTTAGTCTCAACCATGCCCTGACATGCCTGTGTGAGCTTGTCAGCATTTCTTGTAAGCCTGCACAGACCAGCCATTATCGCTGTTCCCGCAAAATTGCCAAGCCACACAATAGCAACCTGTCCAATATAAGCCGGCTTATTCTGGCAGATATAACCGACCTTGCCTGTGTAAAGATTAAAACCGAATAACAGTATTGTCAGAAGTCCAATGCAGAACATGAACGCTCCCACAACCTTATTCTCACAGTTTAAATACACCATACCGCCAATTCCTATGCAAAGTCCTGAATAGACTGCCGGAACAAAAATCTTGAAAAACTTCTTTAGCATCTTACTTTTCCTCACTTAAATATCGTATGATTAAATCACCTGCCATTTTACGGCAAACCCACATGGCATTATAATGTAAGGATTTTGAAAATGCAAGAACTTTATGGATTGTACTTAAATTAAAAATTATATTCCGTTATTAAGCCATAATATGCCGTATATTATCCAAGCTCCGGCTCATTGCAGAGTGTGATATAATCCACACTCTCTCCATCCGTCTCAAATATGATTATATCATTCCTGCCATTCTTAAGCAGCGGTGCCGGAATGTAAAGTCTCTTCTGCGGTCCTATTTTCCAGAAACGTCCTATGTTAAAACCGTTTACAAATACGCAGCCCTTACCCCATCCGCCAAAATCCAGGAATGTATCAGCACATTCATCCACATCAAATTCAAACCGGAAGAAAGCAGGTGTTCCTTCCCTGTATTCTCCGTCAAAATCAATCTTTTCAACATTATCAAGCGGAAGAGTATATTGCTGCCAGTTATTATGCATATGTCCGTTAATCTGTACACAGTGGTCAATGCCCTTTCGCTGAAGCTCAAGATATGGTCCGAAATTGACACGTCCCATATTTTCAACAAGAATGTCTATGCTCTTTCCTTTCACATCCGAAACAGTATTTTTGCATTCGTCCAGCAATTCCCTGTCGTAAAGAGTCGCATATGGCTTCCCATCTATGAATATATTAGCTCTGTCATTTGCCTTCCACAGCTTGATTCTCTCTATATTCTCTTCTGTATCAAGCGTGGAATGATATAGAATATAACCATAATTCTGTCCAAGCTTTTCCATCGACTGAGTGTACACAGAGAAAACAGGCTTGCTTATCTTATCAAGAGTTGACGATAAGCTGACCTTGTCCTTTATTTCAAGCCTGCCATAGGATTTTCTCTTAATGTCCATTGAAAGCTTAACATCCGGTATCTCTTTATATTTTGCTATCACTTCCCTGAATCTACGATATTTTTCTGTAATCTGCCCATCTTCCGTCATGACAGCATCATAATCATACGATGTGACATCAGGAGTAAGCTCATCATAATAATTCGAACCATTCATGAAACCGAAATTGGTTCCCCCCTGAAACATATATATGTTCACATTCCCTAATTCAAGCATCCTGTCAAAATCCTGCACATTCTCTTCAAGATTTGACTTCATATGTCCGCCATTTCCCCAATGATCAAACCATCCAACCCAGAACTCTGCACACATAAGCGGTCCACCATTAGTATAGTCCTTGAGTATTTCAAAGCGTTCCTCTGTCTTAGAACCGAAATTACCTGTCGGGAGAGCTCCTTCAATGCAGCCTGCATTCATGCTATCACGATATGGTCCATCCGATGTAATAAAAGGAACAGTGATTCCATATTCCGTCATGATATTCTTCATCGCATTAAGATATGATGAATCCGTTGCAAAATAGCCATACTCGTTCTCAATCTGCATCATTATAACAGGTCCGCCATTGTCAATGAGCAGCGGTACAAGCATAGGCAGTAACACAGAATAATATTCTCTGATATGCTTCATGTACGGAGGATAATTAACTCTCAGCCTCATTCCGTCCTCAGCAAGAAGCCATGCAGGAAGGCCTCCGAACTCCCATTCGGCACATATATATGGCGATGGTCTTAATATGACATATAATCCAAGCTTCTGTGCAAGCTTGACAAAACCAACCACATCCTTGATTCCTTCGAATTCAAAGCGGCCCTTTTCAGGCTCATGTACATTCCATGGTATGTAAGTCTCCACAGTGTTGCATCCCATAGCCAGAAGCTTCTCCAGCCTGTCCTGCCAATATTCCGGGACTGTCCTAAAATAATGGATTGAACCTGATATCACTTTAAAAGGTTCATCATCGAGATAGAAAGTATCTTTTATCTTAAATCTGCTCATATAATCCTCACTTCCGGGCGTTATATTATAATCTATGTTACAAATGCTATGCTTACAGCTTCTTTTTCAGCCAAGGCAATATGTCCCACCCTTCAACAAATTGCAGCCATGCATCATATCTATTATATTATCATGTATATTCCTATATCTCAATATGCTTCATTGCTTTTTGGAAGAAAATTGCACAAAAAATTGATATACATAATAAAATTTTTATATTTTATGCATGAAAGCGTTTACATTTTCGAATCAACTTAGTATAATATGTATGTGTTTTAAACATTCGAAAATCGATTCAGTTAAATAAACTCACATCAAAAAGGAGACAACAATGAAAACATATATCTGCTTTCCGGGTGGAAAGTTCAAAGTTCTTACAATGAGTTATGATGACGGCAAATTAGAGGATCGCAGACTGATAGAAATATTCAATAAATATGGAATAAAAGGAACATTTCATATCAATTCCGGTCTGTTTTCACAGGATATAAGAATTAAGCCTGAAGAATTTCCTAATCTCTACAAAGGACATGAAATTGCATGTCACACGCTCACACATCCTACCATTGCAAGATGTCCTCTGAGCGAAGTCATAAAAGAAATCGGTGATGACAGGATTAATCTTGAAGGAATTACACATCATCCGGTACAAGGTCTTTCATATCCTAACGGTTCATACTCCGAGGATATTGAAGCACTTCTTCCGGGACTTGGCATTAAATATTCACGAATTGTAGGCGATTCATACGGCTTTGCCCTTCCTGACAACCTATATGAATGGCTGCCTACATGCCACCACAATCACAGACTTTTAGAAATGGGCGAACAGTTCATCTCTCTTACCAAAAAACAGTACCTATACATGATGTATGTATGGGGACACAGCTACGAATTCGGACGTGACAACAACTGGGATGTTATGGAACGCTTCTGCGAGATGACCGGAAATCGTGATGATATCTGGTATGCAACCAATATCGAATATGTCAACTACATGGAAGCAGCAAAACGACTTATATATGCATACGATTCAAGCTTCGTGTATAATCCTAATGCTGTAAGCGTCTGGATTTCTATTAATAACAACACTGTTGTTGAAATTCCAGGCGGTTCACAGATTGAACTTACACAATACGCATAAATAACCAAAATAAAAATGTAACAGTATCTGCTGACAGAACTGTTACATTTTTTCATAAACATTATTTTTACAAACGCTATGCTTATAATTATTCAAAAACCGCTGCATACAAATCTGCATCAGCTTTCCGGCTATGATAGCATTTCTATATATTCATATCAAAGTGCTGTCCGAGCTTCTTCTCATCATCGGTCAGGACATTATCACTCAATGTCTCATAATAGATATCATTAATCTTCTTAAGAAGTTCCTCTACTGATGAAGCAGTGACGGTCACCTTATCACTTTTTTCGCTTTTATCGGTATTTTTATCTTTTAATTTATCGGTCTTTTCTTCCTGCTCTTTCTTTGCATCAGCCTTTTTCTCTTCAGCCTTTTTCTTTGCATTCTTTTCAATGCGTTCCTTCTGTGCTGCAAGAGATTTATCAATGACAGCAAAATATGATGCCGTTCCATTATCGTTAATCTTTATTCCGTATGATGTCACTCCGCTGCTGCTTGACATTCCCGACTGAATCTGCTTAAGATTAGCTGCCGCACCTGAGATAAGGCTCTCATACTGTGAGCGATAGTTCTCATCCTCAGCCATGCGCTCAATCTTCTCCTCATCTATCAAAACTACAGTCTTTGATGAGTTCGCATAGGAAGCGGCATTAGCCTGCGCCTGTTCTTTTTTATCTTTGCTGACCAGCACAAATTCCATATTACCAAACTTAGCCTTTAACTGTTCGTAATATTTGGCAGCCTTATCTGAAAGCTCCGGATTTCCAACTGTTCTGCCTGTTATTTTACCTGTTTTTTCTGTTCCTGACTTTTTATCACTCTTTGCTGTCTTGTCCACGTATCCGGATGCGGACGTTGAATTATAATTTACCTCTCCTGTATTCATCAAAAATCATCCTCCTTGATATGCCCTGATTGCATGGAATTCCGTTCCAATATATATATCGGAACATACCAAATTAAATTAATAATCAAGGTATCAAAACATGCCAATTTAGTCTATGCGTGTATGACTTGTTGTACACAATTAAATTCACCAGGCATGTTTTGACACCCTAATCATATAAAATTAAGACCGGAGCAAATTAACGCTCCGGTCTTGTGCACCAGTCAATATTAAACTGCTAATCCCTTAAATCAAAAGGAATTACTGTGGCTGCTTTCCGATGTAAGCAAGGATACCGCCATCTACATAGAGGATATGTCCATTAACTGCATCAGATGCATCAGATGCAAGGAATACAGCAGGACCTGCAAGCTCCTCAGGCTTAAGCCATCTCTCAGCAGGTGTCTTAGCGATGATGAAGGAATCGAATGGATGTCTTGAACCATCAGCCTGTCTCTCACGAAGAGGAGCTGTCTGAGGTGTCTCAATGTAACCAGGTCCGATACCGTTACACTGGATGTTGTACTTACCATACTCAGAACAGATGTTCTTAGTGAGCATCTTAAGACCACCCTTAGCTGCTGCATAAGCAGATACAGTCTCACGACCAAGCTCTGACATCATGGAGCAGATGTTTATAATCTTACCATGACCCTTCTTAATCATTGAAGGGATAACTGCCTTTGATACGATAAACGGAGCGTTGAGGTCAACATCGATAACCTGTCTGAACTCTGCTGCTGTCATATCGCACATAGGGATTCTCTTGATGATACCAGCGTTGTTAACAAGAATGTCGATAACGCCAACTTCCTTCTCAATCTGTGCAACGAGTGCATTAACCTGCTCCTCGTTTGTAACGTCACATACATAACCATGAGCCTCGATACCGAGCTCCTTGTATGCTGCAAGACCCTTATCTACTAACTCCTGCTTAATATCGTTGAAGCAGATTGTTGCGCCTGCCTTAGCGTATGCGGAAGCGATTGCAAAACCGATACCATAAGAAGCACCTGTAACTAAAGCTACTTTGCCTTCAAGTGAAAAATTAACTGACATTTTTCATTCTCCTTTTTTATGTAATATATTAGCACAATGTGCCATGAAAATCCTTATTATCTAAGGTCTTTCATATCTACGTCATCCATATCGTCGAAATCCTGATTCTCACCTACCATGCCCCAGATGAATGTGTAAGCATGTGTAGCTGAAGCTGAATGTATTGACCAGCTTGGGGAGATAACTGCCTCCTCATTTCTCATAACGATATGTCTCGTCTCTGTCGGTTCACCCATATAATGGAATACGACATCATTTTCAGGAACTTCGAAATAGAGATAAACCTCCATTCTTCTGTCATGTGTGTGACATGGCATTGTGTTCCATACGCTTCCCGGCTCAAGTGCAGTCATGCCCATCTCAAGCTGACAGCTCTCAACCTGTCCCGGAAGAATATATTTGCGGATTGTTCTGTGGTTGGCATTCTCAAGACATCCGAGTTCCTTCTTATTCTCCGGAAGAATATCTCTCTCAGGATTGATGAACTTAGTCGGATATGTCTTGTGCGCCGGTGCACTGTTAAAATAGAACTTAGCAGGATTTGAAGCGTCAACGCTCTCAAATATAACCTCCTTAGTGCCCATGCCAATATAGATTCCGTCCTTGTAATCAAAATCATACTTAACACCGTCTAAGGTGATTGAACCCTTACCGCCGATGTTGATAACGCCCATCTCTCTTCTCTCAAGGAAATAAGCTGCTCTGAGCTCGTCCCCTGCTGTAAGCTTAAGTGCCTTGTCAGTAGGTGTTGCAGAGCCCACAATAATTCTGTCAATCTGGCTGTAGATTGTCTTAATCTCACCAGGTACGAATACATCCTGAATTAAGAAATCATGTCTTAATCTGTCTGTATCGTAATTCTTTACATCATTAGGATTAGCTCCCGGTCTGACTTCCATAGTTATATCTCCTTTTCTCAAAAAATTCACTGATAATTATTGTAGCACATTATAACTGTATAATCAATTAATGATATTTTATTCACAAAGTACCGCTCCAAGCGTCTCACCTATAGGATCTCTTATAATCAAATCTGCCATTCCGTCACTTGATGTCGCCGACTTGTTAATAAGCACTATATGCTTTCCGGCAAAATATCTGATAAGCCCTGCCGCCGGATATACAGTGAGTGAAGTTCCTCCGATAATTAGCAGATCCGTGTGCCTTATATGATTGATTGCGCCGCTTACGATATTATCGTCAAGTCCTTCCTCATACAGCACGACCTTCGGTTTTATGATGCCATTACATACTCCGCCTGTAGCATCTTTCACGTTACATCTTGGAATGCCGCTGCTGCCTGTGATCGCATCAAGAGGATATTCCCTTCCGCATCTCATGCAGTAATTCTGCATGATTGTTCCGTGAAGCTCATAGACCGCTTTACTTCCTGCCGCCTGATGAAGCCCATCAATATTCTGTGTAATCACAGCCTTTAACTTGCCCTGCTCTTCAAGCTTTGCAAGCGCGTAATGTGCTTTGTTCGGTTTTGCATCCCGGTAAATCATCTTGTCCCGGTAGAAATCATAGAATTCTTCGGTGTTCTTCATAAAAAAGCTATGACTTAAAATTGTCTCCGGAGGATATTTGTACTTCTGATTATAAAGACCATCGGTACTTCTAAAATCCGGGATATTGCTCTCGGTGGAGACTCCAGCTCCACCAAAAAACACAATATAGCTGCTCTCGTCAATCCATTTTTTTAATGTAGCCTGCTCATCCGTCATATCAACCCTCCATATTACCGTCTTTTAGCAATACAAAATTTCAATAACATACTCTGCATCCGAACAAAATATCAGCAGTCAACATCAAATTCTACGGTATATTTCTTTCCCAATGCCTTGATTGTGAGCTGTCCTTTTCCGGCTGCTCCGACAGTCTTAACATATGTTCCGGCTGCTCCGCCTATAAGTGATACAGTTGAAGGACCTATAAGCTCTACAGCTCCATCTGTCTCCAACTCGACAGGTGCATTGCAATAGTACAGGCGGTTTCCGTTCTCATCGACTGCTTCAATGCGGATTGATGCCACATCGTATGTGGCTTCTTCTGTAAGCGCTGTCTTATCAACCTTGACAACAATGTCTGTTGAAGTCATAGGCTGTTTCTTTACTACGGCTATAACTTCTCCATCCTTAACAGCTTCAAAACGGTATGTTGTTGCAAGATCACCCCAGTTGCCAACGTATGTGTCATACATGCGGTTAATATCCTTGAGTTCAAGACCTGCTGTCTTCATCAGAAAGCTTCTCTTAATCTTCAATATTCTTGAAATATTGTCTGCTCCGCCGGCATCAGCTATTGCAAACATCAGCTCTTTGAGAGCTTCAGCCGTCTCATGTGCAAGTCCTTCATCAGTCTCAAGAAGATTTCCGACACGGTCATTTATGAGTATCGGAGGATATGCCATATTGGTAAACGGTGAGTCATCATGAGTATATTCGCGTATCATCTGGTCATTCTTGTATAAGCGCACACTGTCGGCATTGGTAAATACATAGAAATCACCAACCGTACAGGATGGATGATCACCGATTTCCACCGATGATGTGACATACAGAACATCATTTTTATCGCCCTGGCTCGCATACACATACGCTGCTGCCTTCGGGTTGCGGAACATATCCATAACACCATGATAACAGATTCTGTCACCGCTTCCGAAATCCCTATGTGTGTTATAGTCATTCATGCACCATCCAAAGCAGCCTGCGATGTCATCCTCACCTAACATGTCATTTATGACTCTGGCATGTCTTACAGCATGTGAAAGTCTATGTTCCTCATCATCAAAAGATTTGGTAGGATACATATGTCCGCCGTACTCAGATATGAGATATGGCTTCTCCATGTTCGGCGTTACATCTGACTTTGGAACAACTCCCGGATTATTTCCGACATGCGAAAAATCATTGTATGTGTACACATCTTCAAGCAGATGACTCTTCTTAAAGCATCTGACGCCGCCTGTAGCCCTCGAACGGTCAAGTGAATGTGCAATTTTGTTCGTTCTCTCATAGAATGCATCATCATCGCCGGATTCGTTTATTCGGACACCCCATATTATTATCGACGGATGATTGCGGTACTGTCTGACCATCTCGGCAACGCTCTCACAGGCAATGCTCTTCCAGTTCTCATCGCCGACATACTGCCATCCCGGAAGCTCTGTAAATACAAGCAGACCAAGCTCGTCACACTTATTTATAAAATGCTGTGACTGTGTATAATGTGAAGTTCTGACAGCATTCACGCAAAGTTCATTCTTGAGAATTACAGCGTCGTTTTCCTGAACCGACTTTGGCATTGCATAGCCGACATATGGATAGCTCTGATGTCTGTTAAGTCCTACAAGCCTGAGCTTCTCTCCGTTTAAATAGAAGCCATCCTTCTTAAATACTGCTGTCCTGAATCCGAATCTCACACTCTTTTCATCAATCACAAGTCCATTCTTAAGGAGCTTGACTGTAAGAGTATATAAAACAGGCTCATCAACCGACCACAATCTAGCTTCATCAACTCTCCTGTTAAGATGCATCACATCCTTCTTTACAGGTGCGCACAGTGAAAAAAGTTCATTTCCCTCATCATCGTTTAAATATGCCTGTGCAGTATATTCTGCCACACCTTCAAATTCATTGACAAAATTAAATGTAATCTCAGACTTCAATACAACCGGGGCAATGTCTGTCACAACATATATGTCATCAACATAATCCTCTGCTTTGATATCAAGGTATACTTCCCTGTATATTCCTCCATAAGTCATATAATCAATAACTTTGCCAAACGGAGGAATATTAAGATTCTCCCTGCTGTCGCACACGACAGCAAGCACATTATCCATATCTTTTAAAATATATGGAGTTATATCAACAGTGAATGCCGTATATCCGCCATAATGTGTTTCGCAAAGTATTCCATTGATATATATATCAGCCTTATGACCTACAGCTTCAAATGTGAGAAGTGCCTTTTTGCCTCTCATATCCTCATCAATAACAAATCTCCTGCGGTATATCGCTATCTTTTGATAAATTCCTTCATCGAAATAGTTGTACGGAGTCTCAACTACAGTGTGTGGAAGACGGACATCCTCAAATTCTGCGTCATCAAAACCCGGCTGTTCCATCTCTTCCCTATAATCAACGCAAAATTTCCAATCATTATTAAAGTTAATACGTGACATATATACCTCCATCAATTTATCATTCAGCGGTTCCTATTATTGTCTTTATAAGCTTCGGTTTTTCAACAGGTGTCACCGAATAACTGTATGTCTGTTCAAGCTCTGTTATCGCAGCAGCGAGTTTTTCCCCGTCATTCGCATAGAGAGTGGCTATTTTTTCTCCCTTCTCTACTTTATCACCGACTTTTTTATTGATAAGTATTCCTACAGATAAGTCAATCGGGCTTTCCTTTGTCTCACGACCTCCGCCAAGCTTCATAGCACTGATTCCGACTCTGTCCGATTCAATATGTGACACATATCCGTCAACAGGTGCATACACTTCCTTAACTATGGATGCCTGAGGTAAAAGCTTCGTATCGTAAACAGGCGCACTGTCTCCGCCCTGAGCTTCAACAAATTCCGCAAACTTCTTAAGCGCAGAACCATCGTTTAACTTTTCAAGAAGTAGTGTTCTCGCTTCGTCAACATTAGCTGCCTTCCCTGTTCCTACAGCCATAAGTGAGCCTATTGTAAGGCAAAGCTCCAACAAATCAGCAGGTCCATGACCGTTTAACGTATCGATTGCTTCTTTGACTTCGATAGCATTTCCGACAGCATATCCGAGTGGCTCGTCCATGTCGGAAATTACGGCAAGGGTTCTTCTGCCGACATTGTTACCAATCTTGACCATCTCATTTGCAAGTCTGACAGAATCTTCCTCCGTCTTCATAAATGCTCCGCTTCCTGTCTTGACATCAAGAACAATCACATCTGCGCCCGCTGCAAGCTTCTTGCTCATAATGCTGCTTGCAATGAGCGGTATGCTGTCAACTGTTCCTGTCACATCGCGAAGTGCATAAAGCTTCTTGTCAGCCGGTGCCATATTCTTTGTCTGACCTGCTATAGCTATGCCTATTGTGTTTACATTGTTTATAAATTTTTCCTCGGATATGTCAGTTGAAAAGCCCGGAAAGCTCTCAAGCTTGTCAATGGTTCCTCCTGTATGTCCAAGACCTCGTCCGGACATCTTTGCGACAGGTATTCCTATTGATGCCGCAAGCGGAGTGAGGACGAGTGATGTCTTATCTCCGACTCCTCCTGTGCTGTGCTTATCAGCTTTAAGTCCCTTAATTGCCGACAAATCAAGCATATCGCCACTATGAGCCATCTCCATGGTAAGTGTCGCTATCTCTTGGTCTGTCATTCCTCGAAAATATATTGCCATCAGCAGAGCAGAAGCCTGATAATCAGGTATGCTTCCATCTGTATAGCCCTTAATAAAAAATGCGATTTCTTCATCTGAGAGTGCTTCGCCGTTTCTCTTCTTAATTATAATATCGTACATCCTCATAGCAAATTCCTCGTTATTTTAAAATTTCCTTCAAAAAGCTTTCTCCTATCACAATAGGCTCGGCATTCAGATACTCAGCTATTGTCTGTCCTATATCAGCAAATGACTTTCTGATATGAAGACTTGCCGGCTTAACATTCTTACCATATACAAGAACAGGTATATATTCTCTTGTATGGTCCGTTCCCGGAGTAGTCGGGTCACAGCCATGGTCTGAATTGATGATAAGGATGTCTTCATCCTTCATTGCTGCAACTATCTCAGGAAGACGCGCATCAAAATCCTCTAAGCCTTTGCCATATCCGGCAGGATCATTTCTATGTCCCCACTTAGAATCAAATTCTACAAGGTTAGTAAAAATGAGTCCTCTATTATCTACCTTCATGTAGCCTACTGTCCTGTCAACACCGTCCATATTATCCTTAGTGTGGACAGCCTCCGTTATTCCTACACCCGCAAAGATATCTTCTATCTTACCTACACCAATAACATCCTGCCCTGCATCCTTAATGTGTACAAGAAGATTGTTCTGTGGCGGAAGGATGGCATAATCTCTTCTGTCGGGAGTTCTCTCATAATTGCCTTCCGTTCCCTTAAACGGCCTTGCGATAACTCTTGATACATTGTGCTCGCCGTGAAGCATATCCCTTGCTATGCGGCACATCTCATAGAGCTTTTCAAGAGGAATAACATCAATATTGGCCGCAATCTGAAATACGCTGTCAGCGGATGTGTACACAATAGGCTTTCCTGTAGCCGCATGCTCAGCACCAAGCTGCTTTATAATCTCTGTTCCGGAAGCTGTGCAGTTGCCAAGCACTCCAGGCACTCCCGTTCTTCTTACAAACTCATCTATTACTTGTGCCGGGAAACCGTTAGGATATGTCGGGAATGCAACCTTTGTCTCTATTCCGACCATTTCCCAATGTCCCACTGTAGTGTCCTTGCCGTCTGAGAGCTCGGCACACTTGCCGTAAGCCGCAACAGGAGCATCTGTTGTGTCAAGCGACTTCATACCCTCAATATTTCCAAGTCCCATCTTAATCATATTAGGTATTTTAAGTCCATTATTATACTCCCATACATGTGCAAGTGTATGTGTACCTACATCACCGAATCTGGCTGCATCAGGCTGTTCGCCCATGCCAACGCTGTCTAAAATAATCCATATAACTCTTCTCATTTATTATCAATCCTTTCCTAAGTCAATTAAAACAGATATCCATATCCGTTAAAAATAAATAAAATCTCGCAGTGTCCTACCTATGCCTATTATACCTTATTTTTCTATTTTGTTCAATCGAAATAAATTTTAAACATTACCTCAAAGCGGCTTATATGTTAAAATTAATCAATACAAATCAATATTCAGCCATTTGCATTTTATACAATTAAGTGATATCATTATTCACAAAATATACAGCACAGGTTATCCGCATTAATATACAACAGACAACGCGGTCGCCGGCAGAAATGAGGAAAAAATGGGATTTGAATATGTTAAAGAGCTTCCTTCTCCACAGGTAGTAAAGGAACTTCTCCCTGTAAGCAAGGAGTTAGCCGATATGAAGCTTGAACGTGATGCACAGATAGCTGACATCATCACAGGCAGGTCATCTAAATTTCTTGCTATAGTCGGACCATGCTCAGCAGATCACGAAGACCCTGTATGTGATTATGCATGTCGCCTTGCAGCAGTTCAGGAAAAAATCAAGGATAAAGTTTTAATAGTTCCAAGAATATACACCAACAAGCCAAGAACAACCGGTGAAGGCTACAAAGGAATGCTTCATCAGCCCGATCCTGAAAAGAAGCCTGATATGCTCGCCGGAATAATGGCAATCCGCAAAATGCACATCCGTGTCATGAATGAGACTCATCTCACTCCTGCCGATGAGATGCTCTATCCTGAGAACTATGAGTTTTTGTCAGATATTTTATCATATGTCGCAGTCGGTGCCCGCTCTGTCGAGGATCAGCAGCACAGGCTTACAGTAAGCGGCATGGACGTTCCTGCCGGAATGAAGAACCCGACAAGCGGAGATTACACTGTTATGCTCAACTCAGTCGTTGCCGCACAGCATACACACTCATTCATATACAGAGGCTGGGAAGTAAAGACGGACGGCAATCCGTTAACGCATACAATACTTCGCGGTGCGACCAACAAGCATGGACAGAACATTCCTAACTATCACTATGAAGATTTGGTCCGCCTCTTTGAAATGTACAGCCAGAAGAATCTCAAGAACATGGCTACAATAGTTGACTCTAACCACAGCAACTCCAACAAGCAATATGCGGAACAGATTCGCATAGTCAAAGAAGTTCTCGAAAGCCGCAAGCATTCTGTCGATGTCCACAATCTTGTAAAAGGCGTTATGATAGAGAGCTATATTGAGCCGGGCAATCAGAAGATTGATGAACACATATACGGAAAGTCAATCACAGATCCATGTCTTGGGTGGGATGACACAGAAAAGCTTCTCTACTACATTGCTGAGAACTGCTAAGCTTGCTTACCGAATACTATTTTCAGTTCGAATATATAACAACTAAAAGCTCACCCACGCGGGTGAGCTTTTGTATACACATCACGCAGCTTTGAATTGGAAAACGCGGAATAGACCTGTGTCGCAGATACATCAAGATGCCCTAACATCTCCGAGACAGAATATATATCCGCACCGTTGCTTATCATATGTGCGGCAAAGGAGTGTCTTAGCGTATAAGGTGTGATGTCTTCCTCTATTCCTGCTTTTTTAGCATATGCCTTTATTATCTTCCAGAACCCTTGACGGCTCATCTGACCACCCTGCACATTTGTGAACAGGTACTCACTGCTCTTATCTCCAAGCAGCGCATCCCTTCCATCCTTAAGATAACGCATTATGGCCTGCTTAGCTTCATTTCCGAATGGAATTATTCTGTCGTGCATTGCTGTCTCACAGGCAAGGTATCCAACCTGTAAATTTATATCTTCCATTTTAACAGCGACCAGCTCCGAGACTTTTATCCCTGTAGCATAAAGCAACTCAAGCATTGCGCGGTCTCTAAGCTGCTTAGGCGAGCCTCCGTCCGGCGCAGTAAGAAGCTTGACCACATTCTCTACAGATATGATTCCCGGAACTTTTTTCTCATGTCTTGGCGGCTTTATGTCCGCCGCAGGCTCATCATCAATCATTCCGTTTCCATGAAGGTATTCAAAAAAAGCCTTCATTGATACAACATATCTTGCAATAGTCGCCGAAGCAATATCTTCCTTTTGAAGATGCAGTATATAAGAATTCAAATCTGTCTGTGTGACTATTCCCCATTCGTGAATATTAAGTTCATCACACAAGTATGTCATAAGCTTATATAAATCGCGTCTGTATGATAACAATGTATTCTCTGTTTTCTGATTATTCCTGCTAATATAATCGATATATTCCTCTATTTGCTGTTCCATAAATATCCTTTATCTTATTTACATAATACACTCTTTTTCCGTTCAAAAATCCAAAGTATCTCTGTAGAATCATGCAATTTTATCAATGATTAATTTTTAACAATCTAACTTAGCGTATTGAATATTATAGTAAAACAGCTATGTAAAATCAACATTTTTTTACATTTTTAAAAAGCTTTTTTTAGCTGTCATGGCATTTTTTTCAATACACCAGGAAGAATTGTCACATTCACATAAGCCTCGGACATGATTCCCGCCGCAAATGTGAATACCGCAAGTATAAAAACCATAAATAACGTGAAATCAAGCCGCTTTTTTGATGAATTTCTCATCACCATTATCTTATAAATCATCATAATAAGCCCCAGCATATAGAATATAAAGTGCGGAAAAAGCAGAAAGAAGCAAATCCTTATGCCATTTATACCATGCTCCATCATGATTATCGAGCTAACCATCCCCCACGCAACTCCTATATATGCTGGAAGAATGTATAATAATTTTCTGATAAACGGCGTGAGCATGACAAGAAAAAGTCCGAGCATTATCATTCCTCTGATTTTCGTAAGGTAGCGGCACATCACCGAATAATTTACCTTTTTTGAAATGAAACTGCCTATATAGTCCGCACTCCAGACATTCATCGCCTGCACCCACGAAAACGGTATAATATTTACTATTATAGAGCCTGCCACAACACCAGCAAAAAACAAAATAATAAATCTGTCCGCTCCTATTATGCCTATTGAATTTTTCTGCATAAAAAAATCCCACATCCCTTCCGTCCTACATGGACAAAACAAGATATGAGACTTTTTATATTTTTATTACTTTATTATTTAACTACATACTTAAGCTTATATGCCATAATCGCAGCAATAGTTTTTCCATCCTGAAGTTTTCCTGCATAAATCATATCAATAAGCTCGTCTACATCAAAAGCTTCGACATCAACGCACTCGTCCTCGTCAAGATGCTGGTGTGTTTTCTTAAGATTGCGTGCCACAAAGACATCTATTTTCTCATTGCAGAACGCAACCGTTGTCTGAACGGATATTAGAAACTCAAGTTCATCTGACGCATATCCTGTCTCCTCCTCAAGTTCTCTTGACGCACATGTGATATAAGGCTCATCCGGTGTGTCTCTTCCTCCGGCAGGAACTTCTATAGTCATCCTGTCAAGAGCATTCCTATACTGCTTAACCATTAAAATACGTCCATCATCAAGAACAGGAACAACCGCCGCCGCACCTTTGTGCGCTATAAAATCCCACTCGGCTATATGTCCATTCTGAACCTGTACCGTATCCTTATACATATCTATTACTGTGCCTTTATACACAAGCTCACGCTTAAGACGTTTTACAATCTCCATAACAAAATCTCCGTTACTAATCTACTTTATTCCATTACACTTGTCAAAGCATGCGTCAACAGCCTTGATGAGTGAATTTCTAAAACCATTCTCCTCAAGAGCAGCGACACCTGCGATAGTCGTCCCTCCGGGTGAACACACTTTATCCTTCAACAACCCTGGATGTTCCCCTGTTTCAAGAACCATTCTGCCTGCTCCTACAACCGTCTGTGCAACGAACTCATATGCAGCCTGACGCGGCATGCCATGCTTTACACATGCATCTGCCATCGCCTCTATGAACATGTATACATATGCCGGTGAACTTCCGCTCGCACATGTCACTGCATTCATCAATTTTTCATCGACAACCCTGTATGTACCGAAGGAATTGAAGAAGCTGTCAATAACCTCCTTCTCCTCAAACGAAAACTCCATCGCATCATAGGCTACTCCGGTCATAGCCTCCCCTATCAGTGCTGGTGTGTTAGGCATGGCACGTACAATTCTTGCAGGCTTGTCGAATTTTTCTTTGAGTGCCTCTATAGAATGGCTAGGAGACAGCGAAATTATCACATGCTCCTGTGTCACAACATGCATGATATTCTTGATTACGACATCATATACCTGAGGTTTTACTGCAAGAATAATATACTTAGCGCTGTTAGCACACTCTGCATTTCCTGATACAGCACGCACTCCTGTCTCATCACTCACAGCAACACGTTTTTTATCTGTCGCACAAGAAAAGACAATCTCATCAGGTGAATATGTCTTTAGCAAGCCCTTTAACATGGCATATCCCATATTTCCCATGCCGATAAATCCAAAAGTACCCATATTATTTTTCATTCCTTCCAAATAATTGTGCAAATTACTGCTCTCTGGCTAATCTTCAAGAAGCTTGTCAACGCTTACAAGCTTGACACAGAGTGCAAATAAAAGTGCAGCCTTCTTCATCTCATCAACTGTTGGGAAGGAAGGTGCTATTCTGATATTGGAATCTTCAGGGTCATTTCCATATGGATATGTTGCTCCTGCACCTGTAAGTACCATGCCTGCTTCCTTGCATTTCTTAACTATCGCTTTTGCACAGCCAGGCATTGCATCAAATGAGATAAAATATCCGCCTAAAGGCTTAGTCCATGTTCCTATTCCAAGACCCGAAAGTTCATTATCGAAAATCTCTTCAACTGCCTCGAACTTAGGTCTTAGAATCTCTGCCTGCTTCATCATATGCTTCATTATGCCCTGCTTATTCTTGTAAAATCTGATATGCCTTAACTGATTTATCTTATCATAGCCGATTGTCTGTATGGTGAGCGACTTCTTAACTTCGGCAATATTGGCTTTAGATGTAGCCATGGCTGCAATTCCTGCGCCCGCGAAGCTGATTTTGGAGGTTGAAGCAAACTCATATACCATGTCAGGATTTCCTGCCTTCTCACATTCAGAAATTATATCAAGAATCTCCGGCTGATTGTCCTCATAGAGATAGTGAACAACATATGCATTGTCCCACATAATTCTGAAATCCTTGGCAGCAGGCTTTAATGCAGCCATTCTTCTTACCACTTCATCAGAGTATACACATCCGCCCGGATTTGAAAACTTAGGAACGCACCATATTCCTTTGATGCTGTCATCCTCTGCTACAAGCTTTTCAACCATGTCCATATCAGGACCATCTTCATTCATAGAAACATTGATCATCTCTATGCCAAAATGCTGTGTAATCGCAAAATGTCTGTCATATCCCGGAACCGGACACAGGAACTTAACTTTGTCAAGCTTGCACCAAGGTGTACAGCCTGCTGTTCCTTCAAGCATAAGTCTAGAAATAGTATCATACATTATGTTAAGGCTTGCATTACCGTAGACAATCACATTGGAAGCATCCGTTCCCATAACATCCGCCATTAAATGTCTCGCCTCAGGAATACCATCAAGTCCTCCGTAATTACGACAGTCAACACCATCCTCCGATTTATAATCAGATGTGCTGCTCACTGCATCTAATATCCCCATTGCAAGATCTAACTGAGCCGGTGCCGGCTTGCCTCTGGACATATCAAGCTTAAGCCCTAACTGCTGTGCCTTGGCATATTCCTCTTCAAGAGCTGACTTAATTGTTCTTAGCTCGTCCTTGCTTAACATCTTGTACATTTCCATATCTGCTCAACCTCCGTATTGTAACTTTTGAAAAATATATTATCATTGAACTTCACAAGATGCAACATATTTTTTAATAAATTGACTTGTTAAAGTGTAAAAAATGCTGTGACCTGATAAACCAAGCCACAGCATTAAATATTCAAGTAAATGACCTTTTTTAATTAATAGCCTAGAAGATTGTCATAGAGCTTTTCGTACTTCCCTGCCGAACTCGTCCATGAGAAGTCTTTTAGCATACCTCTGTCAACTATCTTGTTCCACTCTCTCTTATTGTTATAATATACATGCTTTGCATAGTTGATGGTATTCATCATCTCATGTGCATTGTAGTTAGCAAAAGAGAAGCCTGTCCCTGTACTCTCGTACTCGTTATACGGCTCTACTGTGTCCTTAAGGCCGCCTGTCTCACGCACAATAGGAACTGTTCCATATCTAAGTGACATGAGCTGGCTAAGACCGCATGGCTCAAAAAGCGAAGGCATCAAAAACGCATCACAGGATGCGTATATCTTATGTGACATATCTTCTGAATAATATATATTTGCCGATACTCTGTCCGGATACTTCCATGCAAAATGTCTGAACATGTTCTCATACTGCGATTCACCTGTTCCAAGGACAACCAACTGCACATCCTCAGTACATATCTGATCCATCATATATGCTATGAGATCGAAGCCCTTCTGATCTGTAAGTCTTGACACAATACCTATCATAAACTTCTTATCGTTCACTTCAAGACCAAGCTCCTGCTGAAGTGCCTTCTTATTCTTACCTTTTTCTTTGCGGAAAGTCTTTTGATTATAATTAGCGACAATTCTTTTATCTGTTTCCGGATTGAACTCGTCATAGTCAATGCCATTTACAATACCTGTAAGACAGTTAGAGCGTGCCCTCATAAGTCCATCAAGATGCTCACCATAAAACGGTGTCTTAATCTCTTGCGCATAGCTTTCACTCACTGTTGTCACTGCGTCCGCATACACAATACCACCCTTCAAATAGTTGGCATCGCCATACGCTTCAAGCTTATCCGATGTGAAAAAATATGGAGGAAGTCCTGTGATATCCTTCACTTTCTTAAGATCCCATATGCCTTGGAACTTGAGATTATGTATAGTCATGACTGACTTCATGTCACGGAAAAACTCACCATCGTGGAAACGTTCCTTCATATATACAGGCACAAGACCTGTCTGCCAGTCGTGGCAATGAACAATATCCGGTTTAAAATTGAGAAGAGGCATAGCAGAAAGAGCTGCTTTGCTAAAAAAAGCGAACTTTTCAATATCTTCATGTATGTAGCCATAAGGCTTAGGCCCGGCAAAATAGAACTCATTGTCGATGAAGTAATAATGTACTCCTGCATACTCCATCTCCAACACGCCTACATACTGGCTTCTCCATGCCAGATCCATATAAAAATGCGTGACATATTTCATCTGATTACGCCACTTTTCAGGAATGCAAAGATACTTAGGCAACATGACACGTACATCGTAACGTTCCTTGTCAAAATATTTTGGAAGTGAACCGGCTACATCGGCAAGTCCACCTGTTTTTATAAATGGAACCGCCTCTGATGAAACAAAAAGCACATTTTTCTTCATAGACTCTACCTCACATATCATTTTATGAATTTTTAGAAAACTCAAAACAACTAGATAAATTTTTATATATTATAGCACAAATTATCAAAAAATAAAAGCCTGTTTTATTATCAATTTATCTTGCCTTATACTGCAGGCGAAGCTTATCGGCTATAAGAGCTATGAATTCCGAATTGGTAGGCTTGCCTTTTCCGTTGCTCACTGTATAGCCGAACAGTTCTTCAATCGTCTCCACCCTTCCGCGTTCCCATGCCACTTCTATCGCATGACGTATGGCACGCTCAACTCTGCTTGCTGTTGTATCATATTTCTTAGCGATTGTAGGATAAAGTATCTTTGTTATGCTGTTCAAAATATCTGCGTCTTCTATCGCCATTATAATAGAGTCTCTCAGATATTGATACCCTTTAATGTGTGCAGGAACTCCTATTTCATGTATCATGTTAGTGACATCTGTTTCTATGCTCACCTTCTGATTCTCATTATTAAGTTCTGCCGCAAGTCTTGTTGTGTTGCCGGCAGCAGGATGTCTGCCCATATTGCTTTTTACATACCTTATTCTGTTAAGAAGAGTATTGTTGTCAAACGGCTTCATTATGTAATAGTTGGCACCGAGATTAAATGCATCTTCCGTAATGCCTTCCTGACCGATGGCTGTTATTATGATAAATGCCGGCTTCTTTTTGATTCTTGAATCCGAATGTGTCTTTTCCATTACGGTAAGTCCATCAAGCTTTGGCATTACAATGTCAAGCAGGACAACATCCGGCTGCTTCTCACGAATCAGACCAAGACATATCTCACCGTTTTCAGCTTTTCCCACAACTTCCATATCTTTATCAGTCTTAATTATATCCTCTAAGAGCTGTAACATACGTTCATTATCATCTGTAATAGCAATTCTAAGCTTTCCCATTTTTCCTCACTCATTTTTATATAAATTACTGCATCTTCTCAAAGCCTGTTTATACATATATTTTACAACTGTTCATAATATGCTGTCCGGCTATAAGCAACTGCAATTTATTAACCATATGCTGCAATAGCAGCACATGGTTATATTATAATAGTCATATATTGGGAGTTCAATAGATTTTTTTAAGAATATTTGAAGTTTTAATTCTGATTTAGTCGAATTTCGTCGAAAGTGAAAATCTCTTATATTCTGTTCCGTCTAAATCCTTCCAAATAAATACACCATTTTCAAAAATGATATAGCTGTGAGGACTGTCCTCCTTCGGAATCGAAACAGAACCCGGATTAATATACCACATGCCATTTTCGCAGATACATGCCGGTACATGCGTATGACCATGAAGAAGAATGTCATTTTCCTTGTGAGGAGGCATGTTCTTAAGATTAAAATGATGTCCATGTGTCGCAAAAATCGTCACACCGTCTATATAGAGAATGCTGTAATCGGCAAGCACCGGAAAATCAAGCACCATCTGGTCAACCTCCGTGTCACAATTACCGCGCACACATAAAAGCTCATTCTTAACTTCGTTAAGCATTGATATAACCTTCTTCGGTGCATAGTCCTTTGGCAGGTCATTTCTGGGTCCATGATAAAGTATATCTCCAAGAAGGAGCAGTCTGTCAGCCTGCTCCTTCTTATATGCATCAAGCATTTTTTCACAATAGTATGCCGAACCATGTATGTCCGACGCAATCATAATTTTCATAGCAGTTCCTCCGATGTTTCTTTATGTCTGATATTGTAGGAATTTTACCACAAATCAAGCTAAAAGAAAAGGAAAGAATTCCATAAAACATAGTTTAATGCTATCGGATTTTATCAAAGCTACCAATATATATTAAATAACTTTCTTAGCATAAGCTTGCCTCTTGCAAACAGTCTTTCAGATTATTTTTCATCATGCAGCTATTTTTCATTATCAGTCGTCTATTTCCGGCAAATAGCCCCTACCGGACAGCTATTCATCGCATTTTCTGCATCGGAAGCATCTGCTTCCTTTACTTCTTCATCTATTGCCATCGCAACACCTTCATCTGTCATTCCAAACACGCCCGGACAAATTCCGTTGCACATTCCACAGCCGATGCAATTTTCATTTACATAATATTTCATACACATACCTCATATTTTATTATCCTAATATCTTCTTTAAATCATCTTCGGGAGTTGATATAGGTGCTATATTGTATTTTTCTACAAGAACCTTCAGTACATTCGGAGAAATGAAGGCAGGAAGGGAAGGTCCAAGTAAAATATTTTTGATTCCAAGATGAAACAGAGAGAGTAAAATACATACCGCCTTCTGCTCATACCATGAGAGAACCATAGAAAGAGGAAGGTCATTTACTTCACACTCAAATGCTCCTGCGAGCGCAACAGCCACCTGAATTGCACCGTAAGCATCATTACACTGTCCCATATCAAGAATTCTTGGAAACGGTCCAATCTTTCCAAGGTCAAGGTCATTGAATCTATATTTGCCACATGCAAGCGTAAGGATAATGCTGTCCTGCGGAGTCTGTTTTACGAACTCTGTGTAATAGTTTCTTCCCGGCTTTGCCCCATCGCAGCCCGCAACGAGGAAGAAATGCTTGATCGCTCCGGTCTTGACTGCCTCAACTATCGTGCCTGCATTTTCAAGAACAGTATTTCTTCCAAAACCGGTCATCACAGTGTTGCCGCCATTGATTCCTGTAAATACGGTATCTTCGGCAAAACCGCCAAGCTCAAGTGCCTTTTCAATGACCGGTGTGAAATCCTTATCTTCCCCGACATGGATGATTTCAGGATACGACACAACTTCTGTCGTAAACACGCGGTCTGAGTAGCTCTCCTTAGGCGGCATCAGGCAGTTGGTTGTATATAGAACAGGTGCCGGAAGGTTCGCAAATTCCTTCTGCTGATTCTGCCATGCTGTTCCAAAATTTCCCTTTAAGTGTGTGTATTTCTTAAGCTCCGGATAACCATGCGCCGGAAGCATTTCTCCATGTGTATAAATGTTGATGCCTTTATCCTTTGTCTGCTCTAAAAGCTGTTTTAAATCATAAAGATCATGTCCTGTAATTACAATGAACGGGCCTTTTTCAACGGTAAGCGAAACCTCTGTAGGCACAGGATTTCCGTATGTCTTGGTGTTCGCTTCGTCAAGAAGTGCCATACATCTTAAGTTGACTTCACCAACCTTGAGCACAATAGGAAGCAGTTCGTCCATACCCATATCAGAGCCGACTGCTCTTAAGGCCTCATAAAAGAATGCATTCACTATAGCATCCTCGTACCCTAAAACCTGTGCATGATATGCATAAGCGGCAACACCTCTTACACCAAAAAGAATAAGCGACTTTAACGACCTGATATCCTCATTTGCATACCACACCTTATTCATATCATAGTCCGAAACATTTCCCGATGCAGCATGGACTTCATCGATAAGCTTTGTTATTGTAGCTTCATTAAAATTAACATTAGTAATAGTTGTAAAAAGTGATTTGATGATAAGTGCATCATTTGCCTTATTCATCTCATTTTTTTCCGCAAGTCTTATAACAGCACCTGTAAGCTTATCCTGAAGATTCGCAATCACAGGTGTCTTTCCGCATACACCGCTCCTTGTACAGCCTGTACATCCGGCTGTCTGTTCACACTGAAAACAAAACATATTATTATCCATTATCTCTCTCCATATCTTTTTTGTTTACAAGTGTATTCTACAGTCTTATTCACAATAATTCTGTTGCTGTGGCAACATTTTTACAGTATAATCTAACCACTATCCGCACTACAATGACGTTGGGTTCAAATAAACAAACATTTACAATTTGATGAAAAATCTTATTTTATCCCAACATCCTCTAATTAATATACGATTATTAAATACATAATTAACAGATATATAATCATACTTAAAAATGGTGCTTCCTAAGTTATACCGATTTAAAAACTATTATAATAAGCGGAGGTCTTTTATGGGCGAAACAGCTTCCTATTCCGGATATATAGATATAATCGCCAAATGTCCTTTATTTAAAAATATTCCCCGTGATAAAATAGAAGAAATGATATCTTTCCTGCACGGCTTTGCGAAAAAATACAAAAAAGGCGAAACACTGGTAAGACATGACGAAACCTTTAGATATGCCGGAATAATACTCACAGGTAAAGTAGAAGTCTCCTATACCAATTACCGGTTCGATAAATTAAATGTTAACCACTTCTCATCTCCCAATGTCTTCGGTGAAGCTCTTGCAATCAAAAAAGTCAGCTATAGCCCTATTCAGGTAGATGCCATAACTGACTGTCTTATTCTTTTTATTGATTTAAATTACCTGACAGAGTCAAGAGAAAGATGCTGTCCCTCCTGCGCATTCAATCACCAATTATTGCTCAATCTGACAGACCGAATGGTCGAACAAAATATATTTACCAACCTTAAACTGCGAATTCTCAGCCAGAAGTCGCTCCGCGACAAAATCCTAGTCTACCTCTACAGCCTACAGCCCGACAACAATAATGTTCGGATCATACCATTCTCACAGACAGCACTGGCGGAATTCTTAAATGTCAACAGAAGCGCACTGTCAAGAGAGCTAGGCAGGATGCAGAATGAAAATATCATCCGGCTGGATGGAAAACGGTGCGTTATTAGTGAATAGAGGGTTTCTCATCTACTTTACACCAAGTGCTTTATAGACAGCTTCCTCCAAATAAGAATAAAATATCAAACTATACTGCTTTTACCTCTTATCCAACAGTATTCTTTGCCATCTAGAACTGCTTCAATAGTTACTTCCAATGCTCTATTGCAAAATAAGAGGACGGATTTCTCCGCCCTCTCATTTTTGCCATATTAACTTATACTCCAAATGCGAATGCCATAATGATAAAACTTCCATTAACCTAACCATTTTCAATGACACATTATCATCCTATAGTATTACTTATCCTGATATTTCACTGCTCTAGCATCTCCTCAATAAATATCCCATATCCCTTCGCAGGGTCGTTTACGAGCACATGCGTCACAGCGCCTATCACACCGCCGTTCTGGATAATCGGGCTGCCGCTCATACCCTGAATGATTCCTCCGGTACATTCAAGAAGGCTTTCATCTGTGACAGTGAAGGAAATTCCTTTATTTATGTTGCTGTTAGACAAATCAGCACTCGTTATATATATTTCATAATCGCGGACTGAGCCATCTATAAAGCTTCTTATATACGCCTTGCCCTTTTTCACATCCTGCTTGTATATCACCGGCAGCGCATAGCTGTCAATGTATTTATAGATGTTTTCATGGGCTGTCCCATAAATGCCAATCTCTGTATTGACTTCAATCTTTCCGAGAAAATAGTCCGGGCTGTAGTTTATTGAGCCGACAACTTCACCCGGCGTACCGGATTTTCCCTTTACTATGGACCATATCTTGGCACAATAGAGTCTTCCGCCGCATGAGCTTACAAGCTTCCCTGTGTCGACATCACTTATTCCATGGCCTAATGCTCCAAAGCGTCCATCTTTATCAATATATGTCAGCGTTCCAAGTCCCTGACAGTCGTCACGCACCCATGTCCCTATTCTGGGTTTTCCGCTCTCATCAATTACCGGTGTAATGCGCACCTCCATGTATGCTCCATTGCGGTACAGACCTATGGTTACATGTCCAATACCATTGTCAGCGCTTGCGCAAAGCTGTTCAACAAGTTCCTCCTTGTTATCAATCTTGCTTCCGTTTACCTTTACGATGTAATCACCCGGCCACAGCACCTCCGATGCCGGACACCTTACAGTTCCGTCTGCAAGTGTTATATCGCCTATATCAACCACCATTACACCTTTTGTCTCGATATATATGCCGACAGGTATTCCACATGGTATAACGAGAACCTCATCACATACATTAATCTCCACATTCTTCAGGTTGACAATGCCAAACAGCCGGAAGTTAAGTCTGTAGCTTCCCTGTTCACCTGTGCTGATACTTAGAGTATCGAGCAGATTGACATTTACCGCATCCACTGTTGCCGCATATGCCTGAATCGTTTCTTCATCGTCACTTGCTTCCGGATTTTGTTCAACAGTACCGATAAACGGAATATTAAAGTTGAGCTTTTCAACCGAATTTCTGTTAAGATTTATGGTATCCGGGATAAGGTTTTTAACAGCATATATATAGTATACAACACATCCGGCAATTCCTGCTGCCAACAGCCATATAAGGAACCGCCTGTATATTTTCCTGCAATCAGCACATACTTTTTCCATGACATCTCCTTCCTCAAAATGCTTTATAAGGAATCCATCTTTTCATGGTCTTAGTATGCTACGCAGAATTTTTTTAAAACATGCAGATTATGGTGTGTATCTTTTAAGCTCCCTTGCATTAGAGACAGCCGTCTCAGTTATGCTGTCACCGCCGAGCATTCTCGCAAGCTCCATCACGGAGCCATCATAATCAAGCTCTGTTATGGATGTAACTGTCTTATTATCCTTTATGGATTTGATTATTCCGAAATGTTTTTTTGCCATAGCAGCTATCTGAGGAAGATGAGTGATGCATATTACCTGACGCTTATTTGCTATGCTGTCAAGCTTATTTGCAACCATCTGTGCTGTCCTTCCGCTGATTCCGGTATCAATCTCATCAAAGATAAGCGTATCAATCTCATCCTGGTCTGCCAATACAGTCTTGATTGCAAGCATTATTCTTGAAAGCTCACCTCCTGAGGCAACCTTTGCAAGCGGCTTAACCTCCTCACCGGGATTTACCGATATAAGATATTCAACATGATCCATGCCATTAGCAGAAGGCTTTTCAAGTGGACTGAAATCAATTTTAAAATCCACACTCAGAAAGTTAAGCTCCATAAGAGCCTGCTTTATTTCGACTTCCAGCTTAGCAGCTTCCTTTTTTCTTATCTGCGTTATCGTATCAGCCGCTGTCACAAGTCTATTATGTGCATTTTCAAGCTCTTCCATAACCTTTTTTCTGTTATACTCATACTCATTCAAAAAATCGTATTTCTGTTTCTTTTTCTCAAGCGCCTCAAACACGCTTTCTATGCTGCCACCATGTTTCGCCTTGAGATTATTGATTACATCAAGTCTTTCCTCAAGCTTTTTGTACTCTTCTTCATCAAATTCAAGATTGCACATATATGAAGACAAATCTCTTACAAGGTCAGAGATGAGACTTTCGATATCGGACAACTGTGATGCCAGCCCTGCCATCGCATCATCATACTGTGCCGCTTCGCTCACAGCCTTGTATGCTCTTCCTATAAGTGTCGATGCATTCTCATCACTGTCGGAGCTTATGCACTCCTCCGCCTCTGCAAGAGCATCAACAATTTTTCTTGAATTCTTTGCCCTGCGGTGTTCTGATTCTAACTTCTCATCCTCGCCGGCAGACAAGGCTGCCGTCTCGATTTCATTAATCTCATATTCAAGGAAATCAAGAGTTCTTTTTCTCTCATCCTCATCCATGTCAAATTTTGCAAGACTGCGCTCTAAATCCGTATAAGCCTTGTATAAAAGCTCATATTCCTGCATCGGAGCATCAAGCTCATGTCTTGCATATCTGTCAAGAATCTTCAAATGATTCGATGGATATATAAGCGACTGGTGCTCATGCTGTCCGTGTATATCTATCAGCAATGCCGTAATATCACGCACTGTAGAAAGAGTTACATTCTCGCCGTTAATTTTCATTATATTTCTGTTCTCAGTGAATTTTCTTGAAATTAAGACTTGATTGTCCGTGACAAAGATATCCCTTGCGGCGAGCGCCGCAACTGTAGAATCATCAACCTGAAATAAAAGCTCAACACTTGCATAATCGCCATGCTTTCCCAGCATATCATGCGATGCTTTAGCACCAAGTGCAAGATTGATAGAACCTAACAGGATTGATTTTCCTGCACCTGTCTCTCCGGTAAGAATGTTAAGCCCTTCATCGAAAAAGACATCAGCTTCATCAATGAGGGCAAGATTCTTAACATGTAAATTGATTAACATATATTTCCTCCCTGCGGCAGAATCTTATCTGCTAAAAGGTATCCCCCATTATCTATGCTTTTACAAGCTTGTGAATCTTATCCATAAGATTCTTAGTATCATCAACTGTCCTCACTGCACACATTATCGTATCATCCCCTGCGATACATCCGACTATCTCCGGCCATGGCATGGCATCTATTGCCGCAGCTACAGCCATCGCCATACCTGAAACCGTCTTGACAACAAGAATATTCTGAGCCATATCAACCGACACATATGCCTCCTTAAGAATGCGTATGAACTTATCACTCATAGAGTTATCTTTGCCGTCAAGAATTACATATTTCTGTCTTCCTGTTCCGTCTGAGACCTTGGTAAGCTTAAGCTCCCTGATATCTCTTGAGACAGTCGCCTGTGTCACATTGTAGCCTTCGCTGTTAAGTCTGTCCGCAAGCTCCTCCTGCGTCTCAATATTGTACTTGCGTATCAATTCAATAACCTTGGCATGGCGCTCAGCTTTCATCTTTTATCCCCGCTTTCTCTATATAACACTCATTTTTTTCCCAAGAACCTGGAAAAAGCTGAGCTTGCTTGTCTTTACTATCTTAGCTTTCTTAGGTGCTCTTGTGATAATCACTTTGTCACCTGAAATAAGATTGGTATGCAGCTCTCCGTCAAACGATGCAACTCTCTCCTCCTGATTTGAACGGCTCTTACTCATCTTGACACATATCTCATCACCCGAATCAAGAATAATGCTTCTCTGATTTATCTTGTGAGGACATACAGGAGTAAGTATAATAAGCTCTGAATTAGGCTGTGCAATAGGACCTCCTGCCGAAAGATTATATGCTGTTGAGCCTGTCGGAGTTGAAATAATAAGTCCGTCAGCCGTATACGATGTCAGATATTCATCATTGACATATATATCAAAATCTATAACTCTAAGTGCTCCGCTTCTGTTAACTACGATATCATTGAGCGCAACATTCGTGTATATCAGCTCACCATTCCTGTATGCATTACCTTCAAGCATCATTCTCTCATCTATCTCATAATCACCTGCAAGAACACAATCTATTGCCGGAAAAGCCTGATCCTTATCTATATCAACCAGAAAACCGAGCGTGCCAATATTAATTCCAAGAAGAGGAAGCTCAAGCTGGCTTAAATCTCTTGCAGCCTGGATAAGTGTGCCATCACCGCCAAGGACAATAACACAGTCCGTGTCATCCGGAACCATATCAGCGTTGGTATAATTATAATTCGTATTATTTACAGCCTCCCTAGGCTGAGTGTAACATGTCCTGCCCTTAGACTCTAAGTACTTTATTATACTGTTGGTGAAAGTCAAATCCGAATCTTTCGCCATATTGGTGACTATAAAAAATTTTTCCATCTCTGTAGCCTGACCCTTCTGTACTAAAAATATAAGTTTTTTGTATCTTACAACATTTCATGAGCTTTTTCAACAATTTCACGAATATTGAAAGGAATCTCACCCGGCACTTCATCGCTCTTTCTAAGATGAAGCAGATATTCAATATTGCCTTCCGGCCCCTTAATAGGCGAAAACTCAAGGTTCAATGGCATAAACCCATTTTCAAGGGCAAAGGTTGTCACATTTTCAATAACTTCAATATGGACAGCTTTATCTCTTACAACGCCCTTTTTGCCAACCTTCTCTCTTCCTGCCTCAAACTGCGGCTTTATGAGTGCCGCAATCTCTCCGTTATCTCTCAAAAGAGCACGCACAGGCAGAAGAACTTTTGTGAGTGAAATAAAAGACACATCTATACTGGCAAAATCTATGACATCTGCTATGTCCTCAGGTGTGACGAACTTTATATTGGTCTTTTCCATGACGACAACTCGCTCATCCTGTCTAAGCCGCCAGTCAAGCTGTCCGTGTCCTACATCCACCGAATAGACCTTTACTGCACCATTCTGGAGCATACAGTCGGTAAAGCCTCCTGTAGATGAGCCCACATCCATGCACACTTTGCCTTCAAGTGAAATATCAAAATGTGTCATTGCTTTTTCAAGCTTCAATCCACCGCGGCTGACATATTTCATTGTAACTCCGTGTATCTCAATCTGGCTTGTCACATCGAACATTGAACCGGCTTTATCTTCGCGCTGTCCGTTCACAAAAACATTACCCGCCATGATAATCGCTTTGGCTTTTTCACGCGAATCCGCAAGTCTTCGCTCTACAACAAGCACATCCAGTCTTTCTTTCATATTTTTCACACTACTCTCCATTTTAATAACTGTCTAATTTTTCTATTATCGCATCCGGAGTAAAGCCATATGCCTCCTTGAGCTTTGTGACACTTCCATGCTGTATATATTCGTCAGGAAGTGATGCGTTTATTACCTTTATATCTAATCTATTCTCATTTACGATACGCAGAACATTCATTCCAAAACCTCCTGCGCCGATATTCTCTTCTATCGTGAGCAATTTGTCGTGATTCTTCGCAAGCTGTGCGATAAGCTCCTTGTCTACAGGATTTTCGAATCGCGCATTGATAAGTGTAGGATTCTCCCCACGCTCCTTAAGCTTTTCGTATACCTTAGCACCCTCCTCTATAGAAGAACCAATCGTCATAATTGCTGTTCCTTCACCATCATATATGTGCTCTGCTTTTCCATAATACACTTCGTTTTTATATTCGGAAAAAATATCCGATACAGCACCTCTTGGATATCTGATTGCAACAGGCCCATCAAAATTATTGGCAAATTCCATCATATCCATAAGCTCTAATCTGTTCTTAGGAGCCATCACTGTCATTCCCGGAATAATATTCATATATGAATAATCATAGATTCCCTGATGTGTCTCACCGTCACTTCCGACAAGCCCCGCTCTGTCAATCATAAACACGACATGCAGTCCCTGAATGCACACATCATGCAATATCTCATCGAAGCCTCTCTGCAAAAATGAAGAGTACACCGCAAAGTACGGCTTCAATCCGCCTGCCGCCAGTCCTGCCGCAAATGTTACAGCATGTTCTTCCGCTATTCCGACATCAAAAAATCTGAGCGGAAAATATTTCTGGAATCTCGCAAGTCCTGTTCCTGATGCCATAGATGCTGTGATTGCAACAATTTTATCATCCTTTTTTGCCATATCACAGATTTTTCTTGAAAAAACTTCCGTATATGTCGTCTTAGAAGTACCAAATGTCTTTCCCGTTGCAACATCGAATGGGCTGACACCATGAAATTTCTCCGGCTTCAATCTCGCCGGCTCATAGCCTCTTCCTTTTTCTGTAATCACATGTACAAGAACCGATGAATTCATCTTTTTGGCAATCTTAAACACCTTACATAGCTTACCTATATCGTGTCCGTCAACCGGTCCAAGATAGGTAAGCCCCATATCTTCAAATCTCATTCCCGGCAGGATAAGCTGCTTTATTCCGCTCTTGGCTTTCTGAACCTGCGAGACAATCTTATCTCCGTATACAGGAATCTTTTTTAATGAGCTTTTTAGATTATCGTTGATATCTCTGTATGCGTTATCTCCTCTGATGCCTGTCAAGAGTGACGATATCGCTCCTACATTCGGCGAAATCGACATATTGTTGTCATTTAATACGATTATAAAATTGCTCTGATTCTCAGCGGCATTGTTAAGCGCTTCAAGAGCAAGTCCGCCTGTCAGTGCTCCGTCACCTATAATCGAAACAACATAATTGTCACCACCGGCTAAATCTCTCGCCTTGACATAGCCAAGCCCTGCGGAAATCGAGGTAGAGCTGTGTCCCGTGTCAAAGCTGTCACAGCTGCTCTCGCGTCTCTTAGGGAATCCGCTCATTCCTCCGAACTGTCTTAATGTGTCAAACTCATCCTTGCGTCCGGTAAGTATCTTGTGCGTATATGCCTGATGTCCGACATCCCACACAAGCTTGTCCTCCGGAAGATTGAACGAAAGGTGCATTGCCATAGTAAGTTCAACCGTTCCAAGGTTAGATGCCAAATGTCCTCCCGTCCTGCTTATATGTTCAATCAAAAATTCCCTGATTTCCGCTGCAAGCTGCGGAAGCTCACCGACAGGAATATTTTTTATATCATTTTCTTTGTTAATCGTGTCAAGTATCATTCATATACCTCGTTTCATCAATAAACACGCTTTACGAGGCTTTCTATTAACCAGAGAAGAAAGCCCTTCTCAGTCTCATCTGCCGGCTTAATGTTATTAAGGACAAGCTTTGCATTCTCAGAAAGTCTGCCAACCTCAGCCCTTGCAACGTCAATGCCAAACAAAGTCACATAGGTTGTCTTACCATTCTTTTCATCGCTGTTAAGCGGCTTTCCGATAATCGCCGCATCACCTGTACAATCTAAGATATCGTCCTGAATCTGGAATGCCAGCCCTACGCTTCGTCCGATATTCTCAAAATCTGCCACACACTCTTTATCTGCACCGGCAAGAATTGCGCCAATCATCATCGATGCTTCTATAAGAGCACATGTTTTAAGTCTATATATATAATCAAGTCTTTCCTTCTCAGGATTCTTTCCAGTAAAAAGGACATCCACCGACTGTCCGCCAAGCATTCCAAAAGGCCCGGATTTTTCTGCAAAAACAGACATTGCTTCAATAATCCGCTTCTGTACATCCGTATCGCTGACACCCGAAAATGCTCTGAGTGCCGTCTGTGTCGACCAGTGCAAAAGTCCATCACCGGCTAAAAGCGCACACGCCTGCCCGAATTTCTTATGCGTTGTAGGCTTGCCGCGGCGAAGCTCATCATTATCTATCTCAGGCATGTCATCATGAACAAGTGAATACGTATGCAGATATTCCATAGCAGCCATAAAAGGCCAAGCAAGTTCATCTGTGCCTCCCATAAGCCTGTATACGCTGTCAATAAACACAGGTCTTAACCGCTTTCCGCCTGCCTCAACACTGTAATTCATAGCCATGACAAGCTCTGTAAGATACCCTTCTTCGGCAGGCAGATACTTTTGTATCACTGCGTTGGCATATTCTGTTCTTGAACTTAGTAGCTCATGATAATCATTTATATTATTTTCCATCTGCTAATCTTCATCTCCATCTAAATCCGGTGAATCTGCTTCATTTCTGAGTATTATAAGCTGCTTTTCTACCTTATCAAGCTGCTGTGTACACTGTGCAGTCAGTTTTACTCCGCTCTCATACAGCTTAAATGCTTCCTCAAGCGACAATTCACTGCTTTCAAGACGTTCTATAATCTCTTCAAGCTTATCAAAATTCTCTTCAATGCTCACACTCTTTGCTCTAGCCATATCACTAATTCTTCTCCTTGCCGATAACTGATGCTTTAAGGCTTCCATCCGACATTCTAATCTTTATAAGCTCTCCGCAGTCAATGTCATCCACTGTTCTGACAGTCTTTCCTGCTTCATTTTCAAGATATCCGAACCCACCGCTTATCTTCGTAAGAGGTGAAAGAGCACCAAGCTTAGCTGCTGCCAATCTGAGCCTGTTCCTGTCACTGTCCATTTTTCTGTCAATACACATGTCAAGACGCTGCCTTAACGAATCAAGATACTGCCTGTTATCTAAAAGCCGTCTCTGAGGCGCACATGCATTAAGCCTCAGATTCAATGAATCAAGCCTGTTCTTAAATGTTCCGATTCTGTCATACATACATCTGTACATAGAATTGTCAAACTGCCTGATGCGCTCGCACCACTGACCATAATCGAACACAGCAAGCTCAGCCGCCGCAGACGGTGTAGGAGCACGCATGTCCGCAACGAAATCCGCTATGGTAAAATCCGTCTCATGACCTACAGCCGAAATCACCGGTGTCTCACATTCAAAAATCGCTCTCGCAACGCTTTCTTCATTGAAAGCCCACAGCTCTTCTATACTTCCGCCGCCTCTTCCTACAATAATCACATCCGGCTTAACTGCATCGAGTGCTCTTATTCCTTTACAGATAGTATCAGCAGCACCTTCACCTTGAACTTTTACCGGATACAGATAAATCTGTACATATGGATTCCTCCTATATGCCACATTCTGTATATCATGTATGACCGCACCTGTCTCTGCTGTCACAACACCGACAGTAAGTGCATATCTTGGAATCGGCTTCTTAAAGGAAGAGTCGAACATTCCCATCTCTTCAAGTTCATTTTTGAGTGCGATATACCGCTCATAGAGGACACCGGAGCCATTCTTCTCTATCGACTTGACATACAGCTGGTACTTGCCATCCTTCTCATAGACAGTTATGCTCCCTGCCGCTGTAATGTCCATGCCATCGCACAGTGTGAAATTAAGTCCACGCCTGTCACCTGCAAACATGACACAGGCAAGCGCACTCGCAGAATCCTTCAGAGTAAAATAGATATGTCCCGAGCTGTGATACTTACAGTTGGATACTTCTCCTGTCACACGCACTCTGCCTAAAAGGAAATCCGTCTGGAACATATTCTTTATATATCTGTTAATCTTACTTACACTGTAAGCTTCTCTGATGCGGGTATCTGCACTATATGTGTCTGCCATATTTTCAATCCCTTTATATATATTATGCAAGCTTGCCGAGCACTCCGTTTACGAACGAAGGTGAATCATCGCCGCCATATTTTTTTGCAAGCTCTATGGCTTCATTTATCGCAACACCTGTCGGGACATCGTCATCATAGATTATCTCATATATCGCAAGCCTCAATATCGTAAGCTCAACCTTGCCGATACGCTCCTTTTTCCAGCCTACACATAAATTCTCAATTCTCTCATCGATATCATCAAGATGCTCCTCTATAAGTGCCGTTCTTTCACTTATAAGCTTTCTATCCTCCGGCACAAGCCCAAGCGGTTCAAAATAAAGCTTATCCTGCTCTGCAAGATCAGCTGCCGCATGGAACTCCACACGAAAAAGGAGCTTAAATACATGTTCTCTTATTTCACTTCTTCTCATATTCTGAATATCCTTTCAGTTCAGCGACAATGAAGGCCCTGAAACGCTCAAGGCCTTCACCATGCTTACATATGTTCTATTTGTTGTTCTCTACCTTAACACCTGCAATCTTAATGTTGACCTCGGCAACCGTAAGTCCTGTCATAGTCTCAATCGCACTTGTGACACGCTCCTGAATCTTCTCACTGACTTCAGGAATCGAATAGCCGTACTTGAGAATAACAGATATATATACAACAGCCGTATTATCGGTAATATCTACCGTTACGCCCTTAGATAAAACCTTCATTCCGAGCTTGCTTACAAGCTCATTTGTGATGTTTCCGGACAGACATTCAACACCTTCGACTTCTGTAGCCGCAAGACCTGCAACTATACATACAACTTCATCTGCAACCTGTATATTACAAATTCCTTTATTCTCACATATTGTATATGTGCTTTCACCATTCTTTGACATAAGTCCTCCAATCTGCCTCCATCAGGGAAGCCTGCAATACGGTAATATACATATATTATATCTAATTATTCCCTTTTTTGCAAATAGAAAATACACAACCTGATTACTTCCCTGAAACATTCTCTGCGACGGAGCTTTTCCTGCGTTATTTCCTACATTTCATGACACCGGCTGGGTGTCACTGTAAGTCTCCGATTCATCTGCCGCCTGTGTAGTCTGTTCATCGGCAGCTTCAGACGATGTCTGGGCAGTAAGAGTTACTGAAGATATGGTGATATTCTCAACACTGACTCCCGACTTTCTCTTAATTATGTCCTCAATCTGCGCCCTCTCGGTATCGGACAGGCTTGACTTATTTACAACAACATCTGCCTGATCATCCGTTATCGACACTATGACATCGGCAAATCCTTTAGCTTCGAGAAGAAGCTCCGCAGCCGCCTCCCTCTCAGCGATGTCTGTCAGCTCAATCATCTTATTCACCGCCTGTGCCTTGCTCTCATCATCAAGCGCACTGTTATTTATGATTCCGAGAAGTGACTCCTTGTTGGCGGCGCGCACCTGCTCCCTGTCAAGCTTTGCGCTTATTATAAAATCAGAATGTGTGATATCACTTGCGACACTTCCGGATGTATTATCCGATGTGTTCACGCCGGTCAGAATCGTTGCTCCCGGATCCGTAACCGAAAAATCGTCCGGCTCTGCATCATTGCTTAGCAAATCTCCTGTCTGTGCATCCGTCTCACCGAGTGTAAGACTTACATTTGTCTGTTTTACTCCTTTATCATGCTTTGAAACAATGTCCTTATAATTTATGTAGCCTGCAACTGCTATCATAATTGCAAGCGCAGTGATGATAATCTGATTTTTCTTTAAAATTCGCTTCAAAAGCTTATCCCTCCATTTTCATAACTTTTATTTTGTTTATATCAATCCCAAGTGCGGCACTGACAGCCTGTGTAAGCTTAACCGTCACCTCCGTATCGGATGCCCCCTGCGCAAGTACAAGAACACCGCTTATTTCAGGGTATATTGTCTTAGTCACATACGGATTTAATGCGCCGTCACTCTCCTTAGCGAATATTACCTTCTCCTCCCTCTTTTCCTCCTTAAGCAGCTCACCTGATGAAGTGGTTCCATCTGTCTTAGCACTTTCTGTCACATCACTTTTTACTACAAGCTCACCTGAATCCTTGAATGTGACAAGAACCATCACCTGCCCCGCTCCCTCGACCTGTGACAATATTTTTTCAAGCCTTTCCTCAAGCTGTGAAGCATAGTCACCGCCACTTTCATTCATATACTCCACCGCACCGGCTGTCATCTTAGGTGTATCTGCGTCAGCTGTCTGTTTTTTGTCTTTTACAGGAAGCGAAATTATAACAAGCAGCACTCCTCCCAGCAGGATTAACAGCAGCTTATCCTTTGAAAGCTGAAGATTTTTCAGCATTGAAAAAATATCGTTAACTTTCAATTCTCTACCTCAGTTCCCAGTTCCCTCCTTATTATCCTGCCCATCATATATGTTAATATATATATTAGCGGAAGGGATATTATAGAAGTTGGCCAAATTATTTTTTAATGTTACAATAGAATAATCATAAATTTTCGCACCGGTATCGTTATACATATCAGTATTTTTATTAAGAACGATATCAAGCATCAATATATTTCCGTAGTTTTCGCTCTCCTCGTCAAGATTAAGCTTAACATCACAGCTTATAAGCCCATACTGTGTATTTTCAATATAGCTTTGCACTCTCTGCGTCACGCTGTCACAGTAGAGATTTATAATCTCATCGTTTCTTCCTCTTTCTGCACTCAATATAGATGCATAGACATCATCCGATATCTCACAGTCATAATTTAAAAGACCTCCCTGTGAAAAATCTTCTCCGCTTATCAGGTTTATGAGCGGACCTGCCACCACCATTATCATCACTGTCCCGCAAAACAGCTTGAAATAGCGGGCATATTTTTCGTTTGATACGACATTCCGGATAACACTCATTATAATGTAAATGCAGAATATGTTTCCGATGTAACTTTTTACTCCATCCATCTTTCACCTCCTACTTCTGCCCGTAACTTTTTCCGGCATATGCAATACATTCTTCTATGTTCCCGAAAAAAAAGCCGCATTTGTCGATGCACATACAATAGCCAATGTTATAAGAAACATTATTCCTACATTCATTGAGCTTACCATCAGCAGCCTGACACCCTCATACATGCCATTTATGCATTCTGTGTAATTCTTATCGGCTACCGGCTCTAAAAATGCGCCTGCCGCCTTGCAGCCATACGCAAACACAAAGAGCTTGATAACCGGTATGGCACAGAGCATCACAATCACACACATAGCGGCAACTCCAATACTGTTTTTTATCAGAACGCCTGAGCCTAATACCATTCCTGCGACAGCATCGACTGCACCGCCTGCTCCCGGTATCATTCCGGCAAGCTTCGTTATTGCAGTTCCTTTTAATGAATCGAGCATCGGACTTATAAGCCCTTTTATGACATTCATCCCGATAACAATCCCAAACAGTGCCTTGTTAGTCCACTCTAACAGTTCCTTTATAAGCTCCGAGAGCCTTCCGAATATATTATCTTTTGATATATAATTCATCATATTTATCAACATGTATATGCTTATTCCCGGAATTATAATATGTAAGAGCATCTTGTCCACTATAAGAATAATGAACATCGCAAGCTCATAGAAGGCAACCGCACCGGCACTTCCGCTTCCGGCAGTTATTACAACAGCATATGTAGGTATTAACGCCTGCATGAACTCTATGACAGACAGCAAGAGGTTCTGTGCTACCTGCGACGCCCAATATATTCCTGATGTCATAACAGCCATGAGTGCAAGCTGTATGATATAGCCGCCTGTGTTAGAAATACCTGCCTCAAAAAAAGTTCCTGCAAGGTTTTTGAATATGGCACCGACTATTCCAAGAAGAAATATCTTCACAAATAACGCTTTCTGCTCAAAAAAACCGCCAAATAATGTGTACGCACATGACTGTGTGGCAAGGCGCAGCGCCTGTGTATATTGTCCTTCCATCACAAGACCGATAAGCTCCTCAAAATCAATATCATATTCTGACAGGCTTTCATCTATCTCATTATAATCATAGTCATCGAGTTCAACAGCGTACACAGTACACGGAAATACCGTTACAATGAACCATGCAAGACAGGCTGCTGCCAAAAAGCATTTTAGTTTTTCCATATATTTTCTTCTCATAGCATTTCACCTACCAATTTTAAAAGGCGTACCACAACAGGACAACTTACATACAAAAGTGACAGCCTGCCAAAATTCTCAATCTGGACAGCAAGAGCCGAATATCCCATATCCCTGCACAGTGAACTTGAAAATTCGGCAATATATGCAAGTCCGACCATTTTAAGCATGACCACAATATACTCAGAATCAATGGTCACAAAATCCGTCATATGCTCAAGCTGCTCTATTATTCCGGATAGTCTTGCAGCCAGATAAAGCATCATAAGTACAGACGCCGCCAAATTGATATATGTAGGAAATTCTCCCTTCGCATTTTTAAGACCAAGTGCGAGCAGTCCCGCTATAACACCTATAACAGCCACTCTTATCATATCCATAGGCAAATCCTCTACAGCGAAAACAATTCTTTTATTGTCTCAAACAGTTCATATATGTACGGAACAATCCAGAACAGGACAAGCAACAGTCCTGCAAGGCTTGTCAGAAATGCATGTTCCTCTCGTCCACTGTGCTTTAATATCTGGGAGATAACAGAAACTAATATTCCCACCGCTGCAATCTTAAAAATCAAGCTTACCTCCACTTCATCTCCACCTTTCATATCAATATTATGGTAAGAAACAGCCCTGCCATCACCCCCAGACTCATATACATCCTACAATTATCAGAGTATTTTTCGGAAAGCACCGTTATGTCTTCGTCGACGCTTTCAAGATAAAATTCAAGATTGCTAATCTGCTGGGCTAAGTCCAAATATCCGAGGCTGTTACCGACATTTATAAGACTGTCACATTCCCTGCCGTCAAGATGAGTATCCGCCGCAAGCTTTTTTGCCTCCTCCTCCCACACATCCTTTAATACATTGCCATTCTCTGTCCTGAGTTTTTTTCCTACATCCCAGAAAAAATCCCTGACAGCCGGCTGACTGACACTGCATTTTTCTCCAACATTCATAAACGCTGACGGCAGAGTCTCCACACCGTACCTTAACTCTCCTTTGAGCACACTAAAGCTGTTCCTTAATGCCTTAAGCGCATTGATTCTACATGTAAGCTCGCTTACTAAGCCTCTTGCGTACAAGGTTGTAGCACCTGTTATGCATATTGCTCCTAAGATTTTTAATACCAACATTTCAGACCATCTCCTCAGCCGATTGCAATTTTCCTTCATATATAAGACAAGGACTTCCATCATATACCCTGCAGGTTCTGTCATTCGCCAGCTGGATAAATCGTTCAAAAATTCCTTCCGATATTATATTCTGCTCAAAACTGTTCTCATCCGAATGCATCGTGCATAAAAGTGCCGCCCCACACGAACGAGCCGAACGGATTGCCGCAATATCTTCATTTCTGTTAATCTCATCCACCGCAATAACTCTCGGAGACATCGAGCGCAGAACCATCATTATTCCTTTACTTTTTGGTATCATATCCATCACATCAGTACAGTCTCCCACATCATTTTGCGGAATCCCCTTATAACATGCCGCAATTTCCGAGCGCTCGTCGATGACAGACACAGTAATCCCCCTATCAGAAATACATCTGACTATGTCTCTTAACAGTGTAGTCTTTCCACACCCCGCCGGCGAAAGAATGAGTGTATTATAAATACCGTTCTTTCTTAGAAGCTGCTTTGTAAGCTCCGCTGCTATGCCTATGCGCTGTCCTGCAAGCCTGAAATTCATGGAGCTGATATTTTTAATCTGTTTTACTTCCCCATTATCACAGACTGCCTGTCCGCATATTCCAACGCGGTGTCCGCCCGGCAGAGTGATAAATCCATTCTTTATCTCCTCATTGAATGCATACAATGAGTAGTCGCTCATAAGCTCTAAGCATCTGTCCAAATCCTCACGATGGCATATCAGGGCATCTGTAACATCCTTTTTAAGCTCCCCTTCACCTGTAAGATAAAATATTTTTCCGTCTCCAAGCACCATTACCGGGCGGTTGATTCTAAGCCTTATCTCCTCGACACACCTCCATGAGGCAGATGCATTCAATTTTTCAAGTGAATGCCTAAGCTTTCCTGTAAAATATATATCTATGCCCATTTCGCTCCTCCATTTCCTGGTGAAACTAACTGCTCTTACCAAGCATCTGCTCACCGCTTAACACATATTATGCAGAGCATGATTTAATAATTCTAAAAGATTTGTTCATTTTTCTTTGTCAAAATTTAGTTGAATAAACGACAGTCACAGGTTATAATAAAAAAGCTCGTGCATAGTTCACGAACAATATACTAAGAAACGAGGATAATTATGAAATTTTTAATTGACCTTTTAAAAGGTATGGTTGTCGGTGTAGCAAACATAATCCCCGGTGTCAGCGGCGGAACCATGATGGTCACTATGGGAATCTATCAAAAAATCATCGGTGCAATCAACAATCTGTTCAGACATTTCAAGCAATCAATTCTTACGCTGCTTCCTATAGGAATAGGTATGGTCGCCGGAATAGGAGTCTTTTCATACATACTTCCATATTGCCTTGAAAATCAGCCGCTTCCTACAAGCCTCTGCTTTATCGGACTTATACTCGGCGGTATTCCTTTTATAATCAAGCCTGCCTCACAAAGCCTTAAAAGCGAAGGAAAACATATCTCATTCCAGCATGTGATTGCTTTTCTTATACTGTTTGGCATAGCAGTAGCAATGGCATTTATGAGCGAGACAGAGACTCATTCCGCTGCCTTTAATCTGAATATCGTTCTTGTAATCGAGCTCTTTATCATCGGAGTAATCGCATCAGCAACAATGGTAATTCCAGGTGTCAGTGGTTCACTTGTGCTTATGCTTCTTGGCTTTTACTCAGGAATAATTGAGACGATACGTGATTTTATCGACTCACTTATATCATTCAATGCATCAGCTCTGCTTCACTGTGTCGGCATACTTCTTCCGTTCGGAATCGGTGTGGTTGTCGGAATCTTCGCAGTCTCTAAGCTTATCGAGTGGCTGTTTGAAAAGCATCCATCCGTTACATACAGTGCTATACTCGGACTTATACTTGCATCACCTATAGGCATTCTTGCAAAGATGGAACACAATAATATCAATGCTGTATCAATAATTGCCGGCATTGTTCTTCTTGTGGGATGCACATGGTTCACATACTGGTTCGGAAAAAAGACTGAAAACATCGAAAATAAATAATTTGCATAAACTTAAAAGCTGTCAAATCGGATAAATCAATTCTAATCTTTCCGGTTTGACAGCTTTTTTATATAATAGGGTTCGGGTGGCAAAACATGTCAATTTAGTCTATGCGTGTATAACAAGTCATAATTATACATATCACTTCGTTGTCCGAAGCAAGATGTTCTAAGGACAACGAAGCTTCTCCCAAAAGTCGAGATATGTATAATTACAACTTGTTATACACAGCTAAGTTCACGGAACATGTTTTGACACCCGAACCTTAATAGGAAATTTCGTTTAAATACTCTATTATATATTATCGCAATTTTATATTGAATTCGTACCTACCGTTTGCAAGCTCCTTTTTTTCACCTGTCACAGGCAGGAAAAGCTCTGCGCTTGTGTTGGCAGGTACAAGACATTCATATGTAAGAATATCATCCTTAATTCTGTATCCGGACTCCACGCGTCCGTAAGGAGTCTCATGCCATGCTGACATATAATCAAGCCCTCCGCCTATATGCGGTGTCAAAATTAACTTTTTATAGCCGGTGCATCCCTTCTCTTTGGATGTTCTTATTCCTGCTATAGTATCAAACATCCACTCTCCTATAGCTCCATATGAATAATGGTTAAAGGAGTTCATCGACACTTCACCAAAGGTTCCCGTCTCAGCAATATATGAGTTCCAGCGTTCCCATATCGTAGTGGCTCCGTTTTTGACACTGTACAGCCACCCCGGAAAGCCTGTCTCTTCAAGAAGTGAAAATGCCATATCATAACAGCCTGCCTTGCACAACGCAGGTGCTAAATGCTCTATTCCAAGGAAACCTACCGACAGCTTGTTACCTCTGTCAGCTACAGCCTGTCTGAGACACTTCGCCGTCTTAGCTCTTTTATTCTCGGGAATAAGTTCAAAATCAAGCGCCAGCGCATATGCTGTCTGGCTAGGACGCTTAGTGGAATCTTCTCCATCCTCATACCTTGTCCTGTTTATTATATTCCCGAACGAATCCGGCTCGGCTTTGCTCATCTCGCCCCAGTATGCTATGCTTCCATCCTCCTGTACCCATGCCTCATTGAACGCCTGCTTTACATTCTCATATCTTTCCCGATAGCACTTGGCATCATCCGGTTTTCCCAATATATCGGCTGTCTTTGCCAAAAGTCCCGCAACATATGCTGCATATGCTGTAGCTGAGAGAATAAAAGGTGTGCTCGCATCAAAAGTAAGATGATCGCCTCTTGACTGCTGTATCTGAATAAAACCATGTGTTGAGATATCAGAGCATTCCGGCATATCAACTCCGTCAACCGTTCTCACTCCGTTAAACTGTCTGTCCGCTCTGCTCTGGTACTCAACCCATGCTCTCATCATGTCATAATTTTTTTCCAGAATGCCTACATCACCGGTCGCAAGATATAGCTTCCACGGAACAATGACTGCCGCATCGCCCCATCCTGCACAGCCGCCCATTCTCCTGTTATCTCCGCCAAGAGGTGCTGTGTCAGGAACTGCGCCATCACGATTGTACATAAGCTGTCCGTCCCTTACATCCGTAAGCCACTTTTCCATAAAAGTCTTGATATCCATATTATATGCAGCTGTCGAGACAAATACCTGTGCATCTCCTGTCCAGCCCATACGCTCATTTCTCTGCGGACAGTCAGTATAGACTAACAGACTGTTTCCTCTCTGCCCCCACACAATATTGCTCTGCAGCTTATTGATATCTTCATTAGAACATTCAAAACCACCAGCCATCGTCCTTGTATTGGTAATGACAAGTCCTTCCACGCTCAGAATAACCTCATCAAGTTCTTCCTGCGTCAATATGAAGCCATTTCCGCTGATTTCAATGTATCTGAAGCCATGGCATGTCCCTGTCGGCATGAATTCCTCATGCGAATCACCGCACATCGTATAGCAGTCTGTATTAGCAGCACTTCTCATGTTGGCTATGTATAATCGTCCATCCTTGTAGCTCATCTCACCATAACGAAGCTTCAGTGAAAATCCTCTTTTGCCTGTCCCGCACAGGGTAAGCTTTACCGTGCCAACCATATTCTGCCCGAAATCAAACACAAAATGCCCTTTTGGATTCTCAATATATCCTCCCATAGGAAACAGCCTGCGCTCAACGAAAGCCTCATCTCCCTCCTGCGCCGTGATAACAAAAGGCTCATCAGCAGGAAGCGTTCCGTTAGTGGGAATAACCTTATCAGGCCAGTCAATTATTCCGCATTTTACATAGTTTCCACCATACCAGTCATATTTTATTCTCGCATCAATGTACTCGCCCTGTTGGTAATCAGCATTAATAATCATGCCTTCGTCTGTAAAGTCCCAGTCCTTATCTGTTATGATAGTCTGTGTTCTTCCGTCAGTATATTCCACAACCAGCTTTGCCAAAAATGCATTCTTTTTTCCGTAAACCATCGGCATGGCAGTGTAACCTACATAGCCTGTGTAATAGCCTTTCATAACTACAGCGCCAAGTACATTTTCACCTGTTCTTAGTGCATCTGTGACATCGTAAGTCTGATACATCAATCTCTTTCTGTAATCTGTAAAACCGGGATTGTAAAAGCTATTGTTGACTTTTTCGCCATTAATGTAGACATCGTAAAAGCCCATTGCTGTAGCATAAAGTCTGGCTTTCTTAACACTTCCGCTGCTTTCAAAAGACTTTCTTACACACACTCCTGCTGCCGGATTGAAAACATAGAATTCATCCTGCACAGCAAGCTTATCATATGTCTTCAAAATATGCTCATTACCATCTTCCATGTAGGAAATAATAAGCCTGTCAAGCCCACAAAAGCCTTCCTTCTGTATGATACCGAGATTTCCCATGCCCTCTATACGCGGCATGAATGCTTCGTTCTTAGGAAGGATGTCCTCATTCTTTATAACTTCGCAGTCATTGATTGATAATGACAGCTTTGTGCCCTCCACACGAAATCTGATATCGGCACTGTATATTTTTTCCTTTTTTTCATCATATACTGCCAAAGATGAAGCATCAAATGAGTACCCATCGGCATTTCCAAGCTTCACTGAATATGGCACAGCGTCAGTCCATGCCGCATCATTGAATCTGTTCACGAAGCATTTGCCGGAGGCAAAAGCAAGCTCTATTGACATATAGTTGTCTTTATCTCTCACATTAAAAGCCAATCCTGTCCGTTCACTTCTGCCCACAGATATATGAGAACTCACAGTATAGTCAGCAAGACTGTCTGTATTCACACTTTCATATGGACTTCCGATAAACTGTGCTCCGTCCCATACGCTGCATGAGCATCCTTTCAGTCCTGTCTCAAACCATGACTCACCAAAGTATACGCAGTCATGGTTGTCAACCGCCTCAACACTCCAGTAATATCTTGCAGCGGGCTCAAGCTTCTCCCCCTCGTACCTAAAGTAAGCCGACTCATCCGTCTGTCTTACCTGACTATCCCAGACAAGCTTGCGGTCCTCACCTTCATATAGTCTTACATGACATGATTTTTGGATGACTCCAGATGCGGCTGTGTTAAATTTCCATCCAAAATAAATTCTGTCATCATCCAGCCCTAAAATGCATTCTCTCGAATTAACTTTTAAATCATATAACCGTGACATACCTATCTCCATTCTATATAACTTTAAGCTTCACTATTGTATATTCAATAACATTCACAATCCGCTTTCGCTTCCTGCTTATTTCAAAATTTTACTTTGTTTATCCGCAAAATTGACAAACATCACCTGCTTTCCCACTGCTATACACTTATTTTCTATCTTTTATATTTTATAATCTGAGTTTCTTCTGTGTATCCGATATTATACATCATTTGTCTGCAATCCTTAATCTTATCCTTAAAAACCATAAAAGCAGCATATGTTTTATCAAAATCTTGTAATGCCGTTTCCTTATCTCCACTCTCCTTAGCATTCCATGAATTACATGCCCATTTATGAATTTCCCTGTGTGCATCGTAGAGCTCTTTAAATTCCTTGCTTCCAGTAATTCTAGAATCTGTCTGTGCTGCAAACCATTTACCAATCTTACAGCTGTCCGGATTATTTAACTGGGTTATCTTAAGATGCTCAAAACCGACAACATTGTTATATACACGCCATGTCAGTATAAAATGATCCATCTCGAAAACACTCAGCCAGTCACGCTCTGAAATCTCAGTGAAGCCTCTTACCATATCACTTCTGCACGCATCAATCAACCTTCCTGCACGAAAATAATGTTCACCTGACTCAATACAATCCTTTGACAATTCACCATAACTGTCTGCTATATCAGCGACAAGGCCTGAAAAAGCTTTTGTAGTCTCTGACTGTGTATCGATATCCTGAAAAATACTCTCAACAGCTGCATTGATTGCCATCATTTGGTTATTCATGTTCTTAATGCCTTCAAGCGAAGTCTCTACTTTTTTGTTTCCATCCGATAGCTTTTGTGTTGTATCGTCCATAGAATCTGCAAGGAGCTCAATGTCACCCTTTAGCTCCGACACATATCTTTCAATATCATCAGCTGACTCAGCCGTATTCGTGGAAAGCTGGCGTACCTGCTCTGCTACAACAGAAAATCCTCTTCCTGCTTCGCCCGCTCTCGCTGCCTCAATAGATGCATTAAGTGCCAAAAGGTTGCTCTTTTTTGCAACATTCTTGACTATACCTACAATCTCACCAATCTTATCTATTCTTTCCTGAAACACCTGCACCTGATTGTTAATTGCTGCAATCTTCTCGGAGGATTCATTCACATTATGCATGCTTTCATTAATACTGACTATGCTATTTTGTGTTGTATCAAGAAGCTGATGAGTATTATTTTTGATATCAGCCATAGAATTGGATATATTTTGAATGGAATCTTCAAGAGTGCGGCTGGAATTTTCCATATTATTGATTGACTCTACCTGTGATTCAACCTGATCAAGCATTTTCTTGATATGCGAATTATCACCTATAGTTCCCATAGATTCATTCAGACGGACGGCAAAATTATTGTTCGCTTTCCTGAAAGTACTCATCATTTTGTTAAGCTTGTCTGCGTATTCCTTATTTTTAAATGCAGAAATATCTACCGGCTCAAAATCACCTGAAATGATTCTATCCATTTCCTTTTGCAAAAGTATTGCATCCTCATTTGTCAAATAATGTTCTGTTGTTTTCTTCATGAATGTATTGTCTCCTCCTTAGATGGCTAACACAAAATATTGTCAGAATTATTATACTATTATATCGCAGTTTCCTCAACCTTTATTAAAATAAATATTTTATTTCTATTTTTATTATAAAGCTTCGGTTATCGGAACATATCCTGTAAACCTAACTGTGCATAAAATAAAAAGCTTTCTATGACTTAACATAAAAAGCCTTTTAATGACAACAATATTACCCTGCATAATGAATCATTTTACTTCTTATAGAAATGAAAGTCACAGCAATCCCCGCCATAACCCAGTGTTTTTGTACGAGTAAAACCTATCTTTCTCAAACCGCCGTATGTAACATTAGCAACATCGCAGAACAAGCGGCACAGGTTCTCACAGCCGTTTCCCACGCATGCTGTATGCCAAAGGCATTTTTTGATAGTTACATCATAGTAATCATTACCACAGACCTGTTCACTTTCCTGCAAATCTGTCGTGCGCATAATTTTAAGAAAAATACTACTATATATACAATGCTATGCGCGGCAGAATCGTCTGGGTAAGGGTCTTCATCTGATTTTCCGACTTATTTACCGTATTTTTGACGAGAGTTTCTAAAAGCTTATCCTGCTCACTATACAATGCAGCTCCCTTATCTTTTCCGAATTCTTCAATCAAAAATTTTCTTATTTGTTTTTGCTGTTTAACTCTCATAATTATAACGCCTCTTTATTATATGTATGCCGTTCCGTCCTTTCATCCTACACAACAATAGTATTCTCATACCCAAGGTTGCTAAGAATCCCGGCAAGTTCATTCATATAGTCCGTACCGGGAGTAAGCATATGTGCATACTCTGCCCTAACACCCATCGGTCTGTAAGAAATCAGCTTGAAATGAAAAGAATCAGGCTTGTACAAGTCAAGCATCAGCTCTCCGACAGCCTTCACGGACTGCCTTCCGTCATAAAGCGATGGACAGATTACACATCTTATCTCCTCAAGCTTACCGATTGATGCAAGCAGTCTGGCATTGGCAATCACGGTTTCATTTCCCACTCCTGTGATTTTCCTGTGGATTTCACTGTCAAATGCCTTTATGTCTAAGAGAACGCCGTCTGTCACTGCAAGTAAATCCTGCTTATTTGCAAAATCAATCGTCCCATTCGTATCTATCATAGTGCTTAATCCAAGCTTTTTTGTCTTGGCAAACAGTTCTGTCAGGAAATCCGGCTGAAGCATGCACTCTCCGCCGGAAACAGTAATACCTCTAACAAAAGGAATCTGCTTCTTGACTTTTTCTAACACTTCATCAGCCGACATCTCTGTCACAGTCGTAATCTCTGAATCTCCATACTTGTCTCTAGTCTCAGGATTATGGCAGTACAGGCAGTTAATATTACACCCCTGTAAAAAGATTGCTGTTCTGTTTCCCGGTCCATCGACTGATGAGAAAGGAATAATTTTATTAACTCTCGCTTTCATTTTTATCTGACCTTGCGCTCTAAAATTCTGCCATTATGCTTTGCACCTGTGCCAAGCTGGGTTGTGTTCTGTAATACGGCAATGCCCTGCTCATACTTCTCAATCTCAGACTTTTTTACCAGATATCCCGTAATTCTGATAACATCACTCTCAGATGAGTAGAATGAAAGATATCTGATATCCTTCTGCCATGACCCCTTGATAATATCAAGCACATACTCCGGATTCTTATGTACTGTCAAATCAACCGGGAAGATATCGCCTGTACCGGAAATAAAATACTTATGGAAGTTACTGATTACATCAAGGTGGTCTACAAGCTCATCCGGCTCCTCGCCAATAGGAATACGGGTACCCGGCGCAATCCCCTTGTCCTCTGCAATACCGACCTGTGCATGAAGAAGGAAGTGACCGCCTGTTCCTTCACAGTATTTATTAAAGTGATTATTATTAAAATCATTTATTATATCCATAATTTCAACGCCAAGCTGTGTAGCAGCATCAGAATGACCGAATCTGTCCGTTCTGCCTTCCTTAGCCATGAGAACATTGATCGCATCCGCAAGACCGACAAGACCATACATACCTGTGAATCTGTCTCTATGGATAAGACCCTCTTTTGCGAGGAAATTAGCCTCAAAAAAGCCTGACTGCTCCACTTCAAACGCAATACGAGCATCCATGTATTTTGCCATAATATCCATGACATACGGTAACCGGTTCTTCTTAAAATCCTCAATTCCGGCAGAACGCTCCGCAATATGCCCCAAAATCATACGGCAGAGTGTATAAGCACCACCTCCGAGCAGCAGTCCATTATAACAGCTTGCAATCACATAATCCTCACCGAGTTCATTTTTGAACATGCGATGATTTGCAAAACTAGGTTTAGCTGTTTTAAGCGCACATTTGATACATGCGAGTGCAAAATCATCATCCGTAATCTCCGGGTCATACTTCATTGAAATGTTAGGAATTGCATTTTCAAGTTCACCCTGAACCTCTAAAATCAGATAGCCTGCTCTGGTAGCCTTCGGCCCGATATCCGCATGTGAAAACGAATCGAGCACTGTGCGGTCAATATTTGTAAAGAAAAGCTTAAGATGCTTTTTTACTGTCTCATCATCGATATCCGCAATAAATGGCTCTAAAAGATAATCAAGCTGTCCTAAATAAACCGGATAATTGGTAATACTAGGCACATGCCTATATATAATCAAAAGATTGTTAAGTGCTTCAAATAAATCTGTCGGCGGAGCAAGCTGCAAAAACTCCGAACCATTCTTAAAGAACTTCTCATAATCAGGGATGATATATCTAGGTCTCATCGGTGCATGTCCTTCAAAAAGGTCGCAAATGCAACGGTGTTCATCATCACAATTAAGCAGCTCGTCCAGCCCTGCCGGAACATACAACACTTCAAGCAAGCCATCTGCCGCATTGGCAAGATTCGTAAGCTTCTGCTCATGCGTAAGTGCCTTGTTGGTAATAATACCAAGAATATTTTCTCTTGTTTTTTCAACTCTTTCCATTGATATAGGTCTCATATTGCCTCCTATTTATAATTGTTTTCGTCATTATTTCTACAAATACTTAGTGTTTTTATAGTAATTTTTATTATGTCTTTTCAGTTATTTGTGATACGGCTCCCCAGCAATAATCCTATAAGACCGGTACACCTGCTCTAGCAGAATAACTCTCATGAGCTGATGCGGGAAGGTCATCGGTGAAAAACTGAGCTTATAATCTGCCCTTTTAAGCACCCTCTCATCAAGACCGAGTGAACCGCCTATCACGAATGCGATTGAACTTTTCCCCGATATTCCAAGCTTGTCTATCTTGTCGGCAAGCTCTGTGGATGATAGCTGCTTTCCTTCAATGGCAAGTGCAATCACATACATATCCTCTTTGATTGCTGTGAGTATTCTATCTCCCTCCTTAGCCTTTATCATAAGCTCCTGTGCTGCTGATGCATTGTCGGGGGTCTTTTCATCTGCAACCTCTACAATGTCAAGCTTACAGTATTTTGACAGACGCTTTTCAAATTCTGCAATAGCATCGCGATAGAACTTCTCCTTAACTTTTCCTACGGCAATTATTGTTATTCTCATAAAACCTCCATTTCATAAACCAAATAAATGTACCCTCTGTGCATGCACATCGGATACATTTAGTCTGTTACGCTTCGTATAATTCATTATATATCATATCGGTTACATATTCCACATAATCGTCGGCAAGCTCCGGGTACTCATCTGTAATCTGTTTTTCGATAAAATGATATCTCAAATCCCATCTCTCATATGCTTCTGCCGCATCCGTTACACCGCAGGCACTGTCTATTCCATCAGGAGTATACAGCTCATGTATGAATGATTTTATATGCTCTGTAAATGCCTCCTCCTCAAGCGCCTCCTTTTTATACTTTGCACTGTTTTTCGCAGAGACAATACCGACTATGATGAATATAACAAACAATGCTCCCATAACTGTATTGACAAGAATCTTGGACGTTGATGACAAGTTAAAATCAAAGACCCCTGCTATATGGAGCATAACTAAGACTGCTCCAACTCCTCCTACCAAAAAGAAGGTATATGCACTCGATTTGTTGTCCTCATATCGTGCGCGCTTAGGAACATACGCCGGCTCCGTATCCTTTCTGTCATCTTCTGACTCATCAGATATAACTGAAGCATCTGATTCAATGTCATTCGTTTCACTGATTTCCGGACCGGATTCATTCACATCCAAACTTGAACTATCGGTATTGGAATTTTCCAAATCTCCATATTCATTTTCTTCATTGAAGCTCTCATACATTACTTCATTATTCTCTTCTTTGTCATCCTTCACATCATCAAGGCTCTCCACAAGCTCACAGCCGCAATCAGCGCATACTTTTATTCCTTCACGGTATTCATATTTACATTTCGGACACCACATAGAATAAAATCACCTCCGTTTTTATTATTTCACATCACATTGTCTCTATACTTTTTCAGTTCATCTATATATCTGTGTCCCAGCTTTGACAAGTTGACACCCCTTCTGGACACATAGCCTATAGTCATTTTCTCATCGCCATCTAGCGGTACAGCACTATATTCACTTCCGTTTAACTCTTCGCAAATGATTCCTGAACAGAGCGTATATGCATTCATTCCGACCATCAGATTGAGTGCCGTAGCTCTATCATTAATCTTTATTATCTTCTTATAATTGTAGGTGCTGAGTACCTCCTCCGACAGATAGAACGAATTGTTAAGTCCCTGCTCAAATGAGAGACATGGATACTCCTCTAACTGTGTCATCGTAATCTTTTCATTTTTCGCAAGTGGATGCCCATTCCATAAGTATACACATGTATTGCATGTAAAAAGCTCATGAAATTCAAGCTCATTCCTGTCTATCAGCTTATCAAGAACTTTTCCGTTAAAATCATTGCGGTAGAGAATGCCGACTTCGCTTTTAAAGTTCTTGACATCTTCAATGACTTCAGCCGTTTTTGTCTCCCTCACAGCAAATTCATATTTGTCAAACCCGAACTCCTTTGCTACCTCGACAAATGCTTTTACTGCAAATGTATAGTGCTGCATGGAAACACAGAATTTCTTTCTGCTGCTTGTACGGCTGATATATTTGTCATCTAAGAGCTGATACTGCTCAACAACCTGTCTTGCATAGGAGAGAAACTCTTCTCCTTCAACTGTCGTCCTTATGCCTCTGTTAGTACGAATAAATATCTCTATACCGATTTCCTCTTCAAGACTCATGACTGTCTCTGAAAGGCTTGGCTGCGATAGATATAGTCTCTTTGCAGCTTCGTTCATAGAGCCACAGTCTGCAATCGTAATGACATATTTTAATTGTTGTAAAGTCATGTTATAACCTCGCATTTTACAGCATACTAATATACAACCTATAAGCTGTCATATCAAAGAGCCGTTCGTACATGCATATTAACGCTTCCGGCATCGATAGATTTATAATCTGTCATTTCTATGCTGTAATTATATATTAGTAAAATATGCTATTCTATATAAGATATGATGCCAAGAGCTTAAGAGTTGCAAATGCGCCTGCCTTATGACTTCTCTCATATCCATGCGATGCATACACACCTGCACCTATAAGTCCATGTCTCACATCGTGACCTGACTTTAATGTGACATCAACATCTGAGCCGTAATATGGATAAATGTCGACTGCATAATCTATGTCATTTGCTTTGGCTGTATTAACAAGTGCTGTCACTACATCATAATTATACGGTCCGGCACTGTCCTTGGCACATATCGAAACCTGTGTCTCTTTACACTGAAGTCCATCGCCGACACAGCCCATATCTACAGATATAATCTCTTTTACTCCGTCAGGAACCGTTGCCGCAGCACCATGCCCTACTTCCTCATATACCGTCACATGCTGGTATAGCTTTCTCTTAGGCTTAAGTTTCTCATCTTTTAACAGCTTTGCAAAGGCAAGCAGGATTCCTACACTGAGCTTATCATCAAGGAAACGGCTTTTAATATATCCCGATGGTGTTATGACGGTTCTAGGGTCAAAGCATACTATATCACCAATATCTATGCCAAGTTTTTTGGTATCATCTTTTCCTGCCACCATCTCATCAAGTAATACCTCCATGCAGGCAAAGCTTCTCTTGGTATCGCTGTACGCCTTGTTGACATGCACCGATGCGTTGTCAAGCTGGAATACACCTGTGTATATTTTTCCGTCTCTTGTAATGACACGGACATTTTCAGCCTCTGTATTATTGGCATTAAGCCCTCCGATTGGCACAATTCTGAGATTACCGTTAGACTTAATCTCCGATACCATGCCTCCAAGTGTGTCTATGTGCGTATCAATCATAACCGCATCTTCACAGTCCTCACCTCCAAGGTCAACAAGCACGCCACCCTTGACAGTCATTTCAGCTTTATATCCAAGCTTACTATATTCCTCAATAACATATTCCGCTACATTTCTTGTATATCCTGAAGGACTATCTATGTCAAGTATTTTCTTAGTCTCGTCCAAAATATAATCTGCATATTTTTCTGCTATGTTCATTATCAAAAATCTCCTTATAATATCATTAGCTATTACTCTTCAAATCAAACTGAAGTAAATATTTTTCGTATTCCTCCATAGGCATAGGTTTGGAATAATAATATCCTTGAACTATATCACATTCTATTGCCCTTAAGAAATCCACCTGTTCTTTTCTTTCCACTCCCTCACATACAACTCTTATATCAAGACCATGTGCCATCTGAACAATCTTTTCGATTATATATCGGCTCTTCTTAGAGTCATCTGTGCTTTCAAGAAATCCTTTATCAATCTTAAGCTCATCAACGGGCATGTCCTTCAAAAGATTAAACGATGAATATCCGCTTCCGAAATCATCCATAGAAAAGTTAAACCCAAGTACTTTCATCTTGTTGATAAGACCTATCATTGTATGTGAATCCTCAATGAACGCACTCTCTGTTATCTCAAAGACAACCAGATTCATCGGAATGTCATATTTATTAAGCATGTCCTGAAGCATACTAAGATACATTCTGTCGTTTACATGAAGTCTGGATTGATTAACATTGATTGGGAAAACCGGAAGTCCGCTGTCAATGCGTCTTCTAAGCATCTTACATACCTGTTCAAGCACGAAAAAATCCACTTCCGTGACAAAGCCATTCTTCTCAAACAACGGTATAAAATCTCCCGGCTGAATATATCCCTTTTCAGGAGAATACCACCTTACTAATGCTTCACAGCCTACAGGCAATTCCGAATTGATATCAACCTTAGGCTGAAGGAATACCGTAAACTCATTGTTTTCGAGCGCTTTTTTCATGCTCGCTGTCATTTCCTGATTCTTAATAAACTCAGCATTGAGTGTATCATCATAGAGCATGATAGGCGTTTTAGCATCGTCCCTTGTCTGCTTCTCAGCAATAGCTGCTTTATCTACCATATCTCTGACGCTTCCTTTTTCATTCTCAGCAATGTACACTCCGCAGGTGCTCTTAACAATAACCGAGTCAGCAAAGCCAGCAATATTGATTTCTAAATTGGAGATGTAAGTTTCAAAATTATATTTTATAGTATTATAATCTATGTATGGCATAAGAAATACAAATCGGTCTGCCAAAACTCTCGCATAGATTCCATCCGGCTGCATCATATCCGCAAGCATCTGGTTCATAAATTTGAGTACTATATCTCCTTGTTCTCTTCCGTAGAAATCGTTTATGTACTTAAAATTCTCAATATTTATATATCCGATAGCATATTTGCCGTCATCGAATTTTATCTTATCTGTCTCCTTATAGAACTTCGTCTGATTCCATCCGCCTGTTACCGGGTCTGTATATGCCAACTTTTCAAAAACCTGTGCTTTCTTTTTCTTAGCTGAAACAGCCAATGTTATTACCGTGACCATAATAACAACAAGAACAAGACATATCTGTAAACGATAAGTAACTATAATATTTACAAAAGGATTCGTTCTCTCCTCAGAAAAAAGGACACCATTTATTACTCTGTTTTTGGACAGCTCAGGAGTGATGGACGATATCGCCTTATTGATAATGCTGTTAAGCGATATATTGTCAAAGCTCATGCCTGTAACCGATGACATAGATATATATTCATTCCTATAAGTACCTTCAAGCATCGAATATGTAGGCTTGTCAGAATATATCATCCATGAATAGCTATTAATATAAGCTGCATCAATCTCACCATTTTTAACTGCGTCAAGACATGCTACGATGCTGTCATAATTGACATAATCCAACTTATCATTGGTCTGTCCTCCAACTGCAAAAGCAGATGTCATGCCTACACTCTTTGCCCTGCTTCCACTGTCAAGCTCAATCTCATACACCGGAACCTGAAAATACCAGTCAGTCATGTTAAGATTATTCCTGATTGCCCATTCAGTATAATGAGGAACAAGCGCAATCATATCAATTTTTCCATCAAGAAGATCCTGTTTACACGCATTAGAATCTGAATATCCGTGATATACAAACTCAAACCCTGTATAATCTGAAAAATAATCATAGAATCGCCGTGCTATTCCCTCGAATCTTCCTTCATCATCTGTATATTGGAGAGGATACGAACCCATAAAATATCCCACATTGATAATAGGGTGGCTTTTTACATATTCCTGCTCTTTTCTTGTCAGACTAACATAGCTTCCCTTGCTCTGCCAGTAAGCTGCGCTGTATATGCTTTCTATATATGAATTGTTCTGTACTTCAAATTTAAAAATAGCATTGTCAAAAGCCTGTATATCCAAGCTTCTGTCCTTCATGCCTACAAAATGATATTCGTGTTCACCGACAACGGCAACATTTTTTACTTCTTCGTCCACATATGTGAGATTGCCTAGCAATGCGGCACCGACCTCACCATTCTCCAACGCCAAAAGCATTTCATTTTCATCATCATAATACTTTGTCTCATAATCAAAGCCGTTAGCCACAGCATAAAAACCAAAATCCTCTTCGAAAATCGAATCCCGGCAAAAACCTATTTGCAGATTGTTAAATTTATCAAATTCCTCAAAACATATATCAGCGTCTTCTCTCACATATAGAATACCGCTTTCTTTAACCACGCTCCTGTCCGACCAACAGCAGCCCGGATATTGTTCAAAATTCTCTGCGGTTAAAATAACATCACATTCATTTCCGGCAAGACTTTCAAGCTGACTTTCCCTGTCAACTAACACTACGTCAATCTTATAACCGCATTCTGAGCCAAGCTGAGCAAGATAATCAGCCATATAGCCTTTATAACCACTATCCCCGTTACGTTCAGCAAAGCCTTCCATTTCATATACACCGACCTTAATCGGCTTTAACATTTCCCCGCCTTTATCGTCAGCACCAAAAACTGTTATTATATTCAAAAAAATCATCAACAGCATTAACAATGCCGAAACCGTTCTCTTTTTCAATACTTTTTCCACCCAATATTGCTGTTTTAAAAGCCAATACAGCCGTCCCATTAGTCTGACAACCTCAGGGACAGCCGATTTATAAAATATTACTTATTGCTTAAATACTCATCTATTCCCTTCGCCGCAGCTTTACCTGCACCCATTGCGAGAATAACGGTTGCTGCGCCTGTAACTGCGTCTCCTCCGGCATATACTGCCTTCTTAGTTGTAAGACCGTTCTCATCAGCCACAATGCAGCGGTGCTTGTTGACTTCAAGTCCTTCTGTTGTTGAAGATATGAGTGGGTTTGGTGATGTTCCAAGTGACATGATTACCGTATCAAGCTCAAGCTCGAATTCAGAGCCCGGTATCTCAACAGGTCTTCTTCTTCCTGAAGCATCAGGTTCACCAAGCTCCATACGAATGCATCTCATGCCCTTTACATGGCCATTATCATCGACCAAAATCTCAACCGGATTCGTGAGAAGGTCAAAAATAATTCCTTCCTGCTTTGCATGATGAACTTCCTCAACTCTTGCCGGAAGCTCCTCTTCACTTCTTCTATACACAATATGAACCTCTGCACCAAGACGAAGTGCTGTACGTGCAGCATCCATTGCAACATTTCCACCACCGACAACAGCAACCTTATGACCTGCTGCAATAGGTGTATCATAATCGTCCGAAAATGCTTTCATAAGATTACTTCTTGTCAGATACTCATTAGCAGAGAATACGCCGTTAGCATTCTCTCCCGGAATACCCATAAACTTCGGAAGACCTGCACCTGAACCTATATATACAGCATCAAAACCTTCTTCATTTAACAATTCGTCAACAGTTACAGACTTGCCTACAACTACATTCGTCTCAATCTTAACGCCAAGCTTCTTGACATTCTCTATCTCTGCCTTTACAACAGTCTGCTTTGGAAGTCTGAATTCAGGTATACCATATACAAGCACGCCTCCGGCCTCATGAAGTGCCTCGAATATAGTAACATCATATCCAAGCTTCGCAAGGTCTCCTGCACATGTAAGTCCTGAAGGGCCTGAACCTATAACAGCTACTCTCTTGCCGTTAGGAGCTGCCGGAGCTTCAGGCTCAATGTTGTTCTCTCTTGCCCAGTCTGCTACGAATCTCTCAAGCTTGCCGATAGATACAGGCTCACCTTTGAAGCCTCTTATACATTTACCTTCGCACTGGCTCTCCTGTGGGCATACACGACCACATACAGCCGGAAGTGCTGATGACTTTCCTATCACTTTATATGCCTCAGCAAAGTTTCCCTGCTTAACTTCATTTATGAACTCTGGAATATGTATTGCTACAGGACATCCTTTCATGCACTGTGCATTCTTACAGTTGAGACATCTTGAAGCCTCTTCCTTAGCTTCTTCTTCATTATATCCTAAACATACCTCTTCAAAATTTCTGGCTCTGACATCAGGTTCCTGCTCTCTTACAGGTACTTTCTTTAAAATATCCATTCTAGTTACCTCCACACTGGCCACATCCACCATGATGTGTAGCGCCTTCCTTTAATTTGAGCATTGCTCTGCCTTCTTCTGTCTTATACATCTGCTGTCTCTTCATAGCTTCATCGAAGTTGACAAGATGTCCGTCAAATTCAGGTCCGTCAACACATGCAAACTTAACTTCACCGCCAACGCTCACTCTGCATGCACCACACATACCTGTGCCATCTACCATGATAGGGTTAAGACTCACAATCGTCTTAATTCCAAGCTCTTTTGTCAAAAGTGCAACAAACTTCATCATAATCATAGGCCCGATTGCAATGCATACATCATAGTTCTTATGCTCATCACTTACCAGTGACTTGATTACTTCCGTAACCATACCCTTACGTCCGTAGCTTCCATCATCGGTCGTGACATAGAGATTACCGGCTGCTGCCTTCATCTCGTCTTCAAGAATAAGTAAGTCCTTATTCTTCGCTCCTACTATAACATCAGCGTCTATGCCGTTCTCATGTAACCACTTAACCTGTGGATATACAGGTGCCGTTCCTACACCTCCTGCAACAAAGAGAATCTTCTTATTCTTAAGCTCATCTAAATTCTCTTTGACAAGCTCTGAAGGCATTCCAAGGGGTCCTGTAAAATCTCTGAAAGCATCGCCTTCCTTCAGATGCGACATCTTCTCAGTAGATGCTCCGACTATCTGGAAAACTATTGTAATAGTTCCCTCTTCACGATTATAATCGCAGATTGTAAGAGGGATCCTCTCACCATGCTCATCCATCTTAACGATAACAAACTGTCCCGGCAGGCATCTCTTAGCCACGCGCGGAGCCTTTACGTCCATAAGGAATATCTTGTCAGCAAGCTGTCTTGCCTTTGTTATTGCATACATAGCATACCTCCTAATTCTTCATTCCTTTATTTTAATATATTAAAGCAGAAAAGACAACTAATTATTTATTTTTACCAAAAATATTTATAATCTTACGAAAAACATATATAAAATTCTTTACAATATTTTCTATATTCACAGCTTTATAAACTTTATCTACATTAAAACAGGAATTTCAGATACCTTCAATGGTATCCGAAATTCCTGTTTTATATAATCGCATTAATATAGGTGAATCTTAATATTATATATGATTCATTTATAAATATTTAATAGATGACTTCATCAAGCGTATATACACCATTATTATCGTAAACGGTATATACATAAGATGCTTCGCTGTCAACACCCATCTGGTAATTTGCCTTCATATCTCCCTGTTCCGTCGTCACATATATATCAAATACCCAGACAGACTTTCCTGATATGGTTTTCTTAGCGTCAAGCACCAGCTTGACAGGCTCTCCATCAGATGAAAGATGCTCTGAGTTAACCATATTCTTATGCTCCATAGCCTGCCATAATATCTCAAGCGCACGTTCCTGCGTAACCTTGTCAGATAAATTCAATACATAATTACGTTTTACTACGCTGCTCTTCTGGCCGTTCTTATCATAAGTTATAACTGAAAGAACATTATTTCCTGATGGCATGTCAAAAGGTCCTGTATAAAGTGTAGATTTATCCGTAGGCGTGGTATTGTCAAGAGTATAATATGCTTTTCCTCCTGCCGGGATATTGCCTATAACAATAAGCTGTTCAGTCTCGTAGCTTCCGCTTCTTGGACTGATAGTAGGCGCATCCGGTGCCTTGTACTCAACCTTATACTCAGCCGATACAATATCACTTACAATATTATATTGGTTGGCTGCAATACATTTTAATGTTGTTGTTCCTTCGCTTATCTCAATTTCTTTACTATAAAGCGAACTGTTTACTGTAGGGTTACTTCCGTCAAGCGTATAATATATATTGTATCCGTAATCGGAAGTAAGCTTAACTTCAATATCTGTTGTATATTCGCCGCCCTCAACACTTACAGCCGGGGCTTCAACGTAATATTTTGCTACGGCATCGGCTGCCTGAGTATCCTTATATTTGTTATAAAGTTCAACCAGCGCCTCCGTAACGCCAGCCTTCTCATAATAATTTTCGAGATCCACTATAGCCTCTAAGTTATACTCATCTATCTTAAGAATATTGTATAACATGCTTATAGCCTTTTCTGTATCATTTGTAGCAACATAGCAGTCATACAGGCTGAATCTTAAATTAACCTTACCTTCTGATTCCTCGAATGTCAATGCCTTCTCAAGATATGGGATTGCATCAGCATATTTCTGACTCTGAACATAAGCAATACCTGTATTATTATAGTACGCAAAATTATCCTGAGCTTTTTTAATTACAGAATTAATGGTAAAAAAAGCAAGAGCTATAATTATAGCTACACTCAATATAACAGTACATACAATAGCAGCTATTTTACCGCCCTTATTCTTTTTCTTTCTCTGAGTAGTTTTAACAGAGGAATTTCCTGCTGTGTCCTTTTTATTCTTCTCATCTGCATCTCTTCTTGAAGTCTGCTGCTTGGAGGAACTCTGTCTTGGCACCTGATTGCGCTGGGATGATGTATTAGTCTGTGACGAAATATTCTGTCTTTCAGAGCTTCTCTGTGAAACACCAAGTACATCATTGTCTGTGACTCTATTCTGTCCCTGCTTATTCTTATCAAGTGTACCCTGTATTTCCTTAAGGTAAACCTGCGCATCCACAGTCTCGTTCTCAACTATCTTAGCTATAGACTTGGCAAGCTGCTCCTCTAATTCTACGTCCTCTGTTTTTTTTCGTCTAACCGGCTTACCGCATACATCGCATATTTTCTGATCATCTTTTAATGTGTGTCCACAATTCTCACAACGTATCATTTATAAACTCCTCCCTGAATTGCTTTTATATATCTCCCTAAAATCAGTCTTTTTAATCTTGTCTAATATATCATAATCTACGGTAAAATTCAACATAATGATTTAAATGTTATAATATTGTTTTATTCCTTCAAGCATTTCATATTCTTTTTATATTTTCTTCCCTATTATTTTACTTGTTATACACAGAATCGTCACAACATCTATGTATAGTATTTCTTGGATAGCAAAGTTAATGCTTTCTATCTCCCCCCCTCATATTTAAAAAGCTCGAAGCTCCGGTCTAATCCCCCGGAGCTTCAAGCTTTTTATACGCTATTTACGGCTTTCACTTGTATAAACGTATACATATATACCCTGCAAAATCATGAACAAATTAATAACTTGTATAAGGAAGATTTCTGTTTTACAGAATTCTCCGACCGCGGCGGGGCGCCCAAGCGACATAATTCTGTTCCGCCGCAATGCGTTCCTACCCGGAGGACTTTTTATAATAGGGCTTTTCAACTTTCCTATCATATGAAAAAGCAATAGCAGATACATTTCTCAACATATCTGCTATTGCTTTTTTATTAGTAATTTTTAGTTAGCCTCATTAGTCTTATTGATAAACTTACCAGGATCTATAGAACGTACTGTCACATTACATGTAACTGTCTTACCGTCAACAGTTGCAGAGATTGTACACTCACCAGGCATACGTGCTGTAACAATACCTCTCTGTGTTACTGTAGCAATTCTAGGATTGCTGCTTCTCCATGAAACAGCCGCCGTAGACGGAGCACCGTCAACATACAGGTTAAATGTATCATACTGTTCAAGTACTGTGGACGACTTGCTTATTGCCATCGAGTAGACTGTACATGTATCCTGAATTGTACCATACGTTGTATATGCTGTTACCTGACAGCTTCCCGGCCCGACTGTAGTAATCTGACCATTACTGTCTACTACAACAACCGATGTATCTGATGAAACCCATTTAACTGTCTCAGTAGAATTGATTGGGAACAATCTTGCGGTCAGCGTTCTGACTTTTCCTGTCAGCATCAATATCTCATGGGAGTTAATAGTAACTGAGGTCGCACTTACAATCTGTTTTACGATAACTGTACACTCCGCAACAACATTATTACCATCTGTTGATGTCGCATATACTTTGCATCGTCCGACTCCGACTGCTTCAACATCTCCATCGTCATATACTTTTGCAACCGTAGGGTCTGAAGATGTCCACTCAAGCTTCTTAACAGAAGCATCAGCCGGTTCGACAGTAGATACAAGATGGAATACATCGCCAACATAAAGTGTTATCTTCGACTCAGATAATGAAATTTTCGTAACAGGCTTTATTACCTGGATTATACATGATGCACTGACTCCACTTCCATCAGCAGCCGTAGCAGTCACAACAGCAGTACCATAGCCTACACCTGTAACTGTACCAAACTGATTTACAGTGAGCACTGATTCATTGCTTGATGACCATATTATTCCTTTATCCGTAGCTGTGTCAGGTTCTACTGTCGCACTGAGTGTATATGATGAACCATAGTTCAAATACCTCTTCTCATCCGACAATTTGATGGAAGTCACATATTCCTTAACAGTTATAACACACTTCTGTGAGAAATTACCTTCCTCGGTTGTGACTACAATTTCACAAGTTCCGCCCTTAACAGCAGTAATCACGCCCTTATCATCAACTGTAGCAATATCATTATCACTTGACCAGAAGGTTACATTCTTATTAGAAGCAGTTGATGGCTCAACAATAGGAAGAAGTACGAACTTCGTTCCCTTAACCATATTCTGATAATATGTATTGAGAGAAAGTCCTGTAAGCGGCTCAAGCACGATAACCGTACACGAAGTTTCCACCTTAGATGCCGGGTTAGTCGCTGTAATTATACATTGACCGACACCAACCGATATAACCTTTCCTTCATCAGATACGGTTGCTATTGTAGGATCGCTCGTTGACCATACAATTGTCTTATCATCCGCTGTATCCGGTGTAACTGTGGCATTAAGGTAAAACTCAGTACCCTTTCTCACTGTCATCTCAGTATTGCTTAATGTTATTCCTGTGACAGGCTGAAGTACTCTTACATTACAATATGCCATAAAACCGCCATCATTTGTCTCAACAAAAATGGTTGCGCTGCCGCTTCCGACAGCTGTGAGAAGATTCTCATAAGTATTATTATTGCTCTCAACTGATACGACAGACGGATTTGAAGATGTCCAAATCATTGTCTTATCATATGCATTATCCGGATTTACTGTTGCTGTAAGTCTATATGTATCACCTACATTAAATGTAAGCTGCGTCTTATCAAGCTTGATACCATATACATCCTGAGCTACTTCGAAATGACAGTAAGCTGTGATGCTTGGATCAACCTCAGATGTAGCACATATCTCAGTTGTACCAGGTGCCACAAGTGTAACAAGTCCGGTATTAGGATCAACTGTCACGACATTCGTATTAAGGGATGTCCATATAATAGACTGCTCACAGCCATCTGTTGCGGAATGTACATATCCGGTGAGCTGGTACTGTCCCTGTGACATCGGAACAACAACATTAGTATCCGAAAGTTCAATAGATGTAGGTCTCTCAGTGATGAAAATATCAAGGTTTACAATCTTACTGTTATCTTTTGAATATACTGTAAGAGTTGTATTACCAAGTCCCTGAGCAGTTATATCACATGACTGATGAACACCCGATGTTATTACAGGATTTAAGGCGATTAGTGACTGCGCCTGTGCTGAACCGGATGCCTCCCAGATAAGTTCTGTATTATCTGGAACATTATTATCACTATACTGTAAATCTGCATATATGGTTAATGTCTGTCCAAGATACATTGTAAGGTGTGACTTACCATTCTGAGGCTCACTAAGTGTAATTCCATCTACAGGTATAGTTACATTTATTTCCATCGATGCAACCTTTATTACACCGTTGACAGTCTGGTATGCATAGATGGTTGTCCTACCTTTGTTGATACCTGTAATGGTAACATTTAATGATGAATCAAATGATGAAGCATCCCATTCAACTGTAGCAATGCTCTCATCGGCACTCTTCCATGTTACATTAGATGCCTTGGTTGTATCTGTACTCGTCGGGATAGCTGTAACTTGTGTCGTTGAACCGACATTAATCGAATCTGCGGACTTTGATAGTGCCAGCTTATCAATAACCTTAATGGTAACATATCTTAACTCAGTACTTACGGCTACACCGTTCTCATACTTCTTGATATTAATCTCGACTACTGCTGTACCTTCCTTAACAGCTCTGAAAAGACCAGGTGTTCCCTCAACTGCTTCAACTGCACCCTGATTGTTATCATACAGAGTATAAATAACATTGCTGTCAAATGCTGTTGTGTAAAGAGGAACATTATCACCTATACTTACAAGAACCTCATCAGTGAACTTAGTTCTAAAAGGAACCTCAACTCCTATTGCAGATGCATATTCAGTCTTTAATTTTCCATCTGTATCATAGCTCTCCGACATCGGCTTACAGCTGGCATATACGGTTGTCTTACCGGCATACTTACCTGTGATTACGCCTGAATCAGAGACATCAACATAATCTACAAGAGTGAGAGACGGATTATCTGCCACACGCTTCTGTTCAAGTGTCCAAAAATATACATTCTTATTTCCATCTTTATCTTCATAGCCAAAGTTACCTGTAAGGATATTGGTATATCCTTCGCTTAAGGAAGCATATGCTCCCTGCTCTACTGTAATTCCGGCATCGCCCTTTGATGTATTCTTGACTCCTACATACACAGAATCTGAAAGCTTATACTCTATACCATCTACTGTCGCCCATATAGCCGATGAACCACCACCTAATGTATTAAATGAAGTAGTTCCTTTAGCATCGCCAAAAGTTGATGTTGACTCTGCAAGTACATTAGGATTATATATAAAGCTTACAGTATGATAGTCATTACGATATGTGCTATCTATTGAATCCTTAGTTGTATAGGCATTGTACTGTACATTAAAGGCATCATTTGCGACAGTAAACGTATTATTTGCTGCTGTCATAATGCTTGAACCAACATAACCTGTCATACGCAATGGTACTGTGACTGTAAATGTATTCTGAGAATTAGCAACAAGTTCATGATATGTGTAATTGCTTGTGTCATCACCCGGCTTAACTGTCACAACACTGCCATCTGCATCTGTATAAAAGGAATCCTTATATGTAGCTGTAAGGGTTGATGTACCGGCTCCTCTCTCACTGAGGACTGCAATTCCCGGTGTTGTCTGATAATCCTTGATATCAAATACAGGCTTATTATTATTGTCGCCTACCTGCCATGTATATTTTGATGCATCAAAACGATTCTTGAACTCATCCGGCATCGAATCAACCGTTGCATCAATCTTAGCTCTCGCATCCGTCTTAGCAGTTGTCGAAAAGGCTGTCTGTTCAACTATGCTGAATATAAACTCAGCGTCCGCACGTACATAAGCTCTATAGCCAAAGAATGCCACACCCATGATAAGTGCTAACGTAGCTCCGGTTATTACCCACCTTAAATTTTTTTTCAAAATGTCCATCAATTTACCCATTCTGGATTCACTCTCCTGTGCCATATTTTTAATTGGAACAATGCACTTTTAAATCTTACTGTATATTACAGTACTAGTGGCATATTGCTCCAAATACATTTCATCATAAAGTCTGATTTATTATAACACAATAATTTCCAATCGTCCATATCAAATAAGAAAAAATGACACTGCATTTTGCAGTGTCATTTTTGATATCATCATATTAAATTCAATTCTCTATGCCATGTACGATAAGCATATCGGACTATAAAATATCCCAATGATTACTTCTGTACAAGATGTACGCCGAATCCACCGAACTCACCCTCGAAGTAGATAGCCTTAAGCTTGCCATCCTTAACTACAGCTGAATCCTTATCGAACTTGAAGCCTCTTCTCTCAAGATGATAGATAGCTCTCTCGATATAGTTAGTAGCGATAGCGATATGACCATGAGTTCCACGTCCGCCATTCTTCATAAGCTCGAAACCTGTGCCTGAGAATATTGAGCTGTTGCCAACCTTCTTCTCGAAGCCGAACATATCAGCGAACTTATCGGCAAGCTCTTCTGCCTCTGCTTCACTTGTAAGGTTAACACCAACATGTCTAACCTCGAAGCCTAACATCTTCTCAACAGCCTGTCTTGTGAGCTTAGTAATCTCATCGAACTTACCTGCAGCAACAAGATCCTTCTTAACCATCCATGAACCACCGCAAGCAATGATCTTCTTGAAATCAAGGTATGATGTAAGGTTATCTGCATTGATACCACCTGTAGGCATGAACTTCATATTCACATATGGAGCTGACATAGCCTTAATCATGGCAAGTCCACCTGCCTGCTCAGCTGGGAAAAACTTAACAACTTCAAGGCCAAGCTCGATAGCCTGCTCAACATCACTTGGGTTAGCTGTACCAGGTGTTACAGGGATACCCTTGTCAACACAGTACTTAACTACCTTAGGATTGAGACCTGGGCTTACGATGAACTTAGCGCCTGCCTCAACAGCTCTATCAACCTGCTCTGTTGTGAGAACTGTACCAGCACCAACTAAAATCTCAGGGTACTTTGTTGTCATAATCTTAATTACATCTGCTGCACAAGCTGTACGGAATGTAACCTCTGCACATGGGATACCACCCTCAACAAGTGCCTTTGCAAGAGGCTCTGCATCCTTAGCATCGTCAAGTGCTATAACCGGAACAATACCTATCTTACTAATCTCTTCTAATACTGCGTTCATTTTTTCCTCATTTCTGTGCTGCCTTATGTATTACCGCATGCATGTATGCAGCACTGACACGCCTGCGGTTAATTTTCATTAAGCAAAATACATATAACTGTATTTTTCATCCGCTTTGATTATAAGAAAATCAACATTTTTTGTCAAGTTTTCTTATTAATACAAGCCGCTTCCCACACAAAATATCAACGTGTTTCTTCATATAAAATGTAACACTGATATACAAATGTGCAATTTCATCATTTATAATGTAACACCCTGCTTGAATATTGCAAGGTCATGGAAGCCTGCAATCTCAGCCTTAACCTTCTTGCCTGACGCTACATCAAGAACAAGCTGGAATAATTCCTGTGCAAGCTGCTCCATAGGTACATCGTCAGTAACAAGACGGCCTGCGTTAAAATCAATCCAATTACCTTTCTTTCCGGCAAGTCTTGAATTGGTAGCAATTTTCACTGTAGGTACCGGAGAAGCAAATGGTGTTCCGCGTCCTGTAGTGAAAAGAACAATCTGTGCACCTGCTGCCGCACATGCTGTCGATGCAACAAGATCATTACCCGGAGCGCTGAGAAGGTTAAGTCCCTTGTTCTGGACTCTCTCTCCGTATGCAAGAACGCCCTTAACCAGAGAAGAACCTGACTTCTGTGTACATCCAAGTGACTTGTCTTCAAGAGTAGTTATACCGCCATCCTTATTTCCCGGAGAAGGATTCTCGTAAATCTCCTGACCGTTCTTTATAAAATATTCCTTAAAATCATTTATAAGGCATACAGTCTTATCAAAAAGCTCTCTGTTGGCACATCTGTCCATAAGGATTGTCTCAGCACCAAACATCTCAGGAACCTCAGTAAGAATAGTTGTTCCTCCCTTAGATACAAGCATATCCGAGAAAAGACCGACAGTAGGATTAGCAGTGATACCTGAAAGACCGTCCGAACCGCCACACTTCATTCCTATTATAAGTTCCTTAGCGCTAACCTTCTCACGCTTGAAGTTAGCTGCGTAGCTCATAAGCTCTTCCATAATCTCTGCAGCAGCTTCCTGCTCATCATCGACATCCTGAACCTGTAAGAACTTCACTCTGTCCGGATTAACCTCACCGATATAGTTCTTAAGAACTTCGATACGGCTGTTCTCGCAGCCAAGTCCAAGGACAAGAACCGCACCTGCATTAGGATGATTGATAAGGTCAGCAAGCACTGTTCTTGTATTCTCCTGATCCTCTGTTGTCTGGGAGCATCCGTAAGGATGTGTAAACGCAACAACCTCGTCTACGCCTTCCGGCTTATTAAGTCTTGCTGTAGCTTCAATAGCTCTTGCTATAGAATTGACACAGCCGACCGTAGGGATGATCCACACTTCATTGCGGACACCCACCTTGCCATTCTCTCTCATATATCCCTCGAAGTAAGCCTCATCTGTAGGCTCGACATCCTTATGTCCTTCCGGATTATAAGTATAATCAAGTAGCTCACCGAGTGCTGTCTTGAGGTTATGTGTATGAATCCAGCCGCCAACCTCAACATCAGCCTGTGCATAACCGATTCTGAAGCCGTACTTTATAACAGCATCACCCTTCTTAATTGGCTTTATAGCGAACTTATGTCCCTGAGGGATATCCTCAAGAGTTGTGACATTCGTTCCCGCAACATCAACCGTTGTGCCCTTAGCAATAGGCTTAAGGGCAACGGCAACGTTATCATCTTTATTAATCTTTATAAAATCCTGCATGGATTACCTCCGGTTTATTATAATGGCTATTACTTTACAAGGTCATCAACAACAGCTCTCATGCCTCTGTTTCTTACATCGTCAATATAACCTGCAACAGTATCAACAAGACCATCTATCTTGGATAAATCCTCACCGCCGAAGAACTTAGTATTGCTAAGGTAAGCCTGTGCAAACTCCTTAGCAGGCTTAGCAGAATTAGCAAGGAAGAAATCAAGTACAGCCTGATCATCACGGATAGCATACTCATCATTGTCTCTTGTGCCGATGAGACATCTTCCTCCGTTAACTTCGCCCTCCTTCTGTGTTGAATAGAAGCACATTAAAGCAGCGATTGAGAATGTAAGATACTTAGGAAGCTTGTTAAACTTCTTAACATAGCCTAAGAATGAAGGCATACATCTTGCCTCCCACTTAGAAACTGAGTTAAGTGAAATGTCTAAAAGCTTATGCTTGATATATGGGTTCTGGAATCTTGCCGTAACTGCATCAGCAAACTCCTTGCACTCCTCGGCAGGAAGTGAAAGTGTAGGAATAATCTCATCTGAGAGAGTCTCCTCCATGTATTTACGGATAACTGCATCATCCATAGACTGCTTAACAAGGTCATTACCTGCAAGGTATGAAGCAAGTACGAATGATGTATGGGCACCGTTGAGAATACGAACCTTTCTCTCCTTATATGGATGATGATCCTCTGTAAATACCACAGGAAGACCAGCCTTATCAAATGGAAGCTCCTTCTTAAGCTGCTCAAGCGGAAGGTTCTTATCTCCCTCAATTACCCAGAGACCAAAAATCTCAGCTGTATCAATAAGCTGATCCTCATATCCGAACTCCTTGCAAAGCTCCTCTGCCTCATCTCTTGGATATCCAGGAACAATTCTGTCAACAAGTGTAGGACAGAATGAACATGCTGTATCAACCCAGTTCTTGAAATCATCGCCTAAGTTCCAAAGCTCAATAAACTTAACGATGCACTTCTTAAGCTCAATACCGTTATCTGCAATAAGCTCACATGGAATCATTATAAGACCCTTGTCTGCTGCTCCGTTAAAATGCTCATATCTCTCATATAACAGCTTAGTAAGCTTACCCGGGAATGTCTTAGGCGGCTTAGCAGCGAACTCATCTGTCTCATCAAATACAATACCAGCCTCTGTTGTATTAGAAACAACGAATCTTAATGTATCAAGCTTAGCATATGCGTCATATTTATCATAATCTTCGATAGCTGCAACAGCATCTGTTACTGTTGTTATTATTCTTGTCTCCTTCTTAGGCTCGCCATCAACAATACCTCTTAACTGAAGTGTGTACTGGCACTCCTGATCATGGAATCTGTCAAGATTACCGAACTCAATAGGCTTAACGATAACTACACCACCATTAAAATCCGTCTTCTCATTAACAACATCGAACATATAATCAACGAATGCACGAAGGAAGTTACCCTCTCCGAACTGTAAAACCTTAACAGGTCTGTCAACTGCCTTTGAAATCTTCTTGTTTAATCTCTCCATTATAATTCTCCTTAGATATATTAAATTGTTATCAGTTACACAGCGCTTCATTCATAATCACCATAATTCATTAAAATTATCGATTCAATACGGTGTAAAATCTTTCTTCTTACATTTCCTTACATTCCGAATTATAAAATGTAAGCGCTTTCATGCTTTGATTATATGGTTAAATCGCCAATAAGTCAATGAGATTTTTCAAAAAAATATTACTTTTTTCCATAAATATACTTGTTTTTAAAAAAATGCCATTGTATAATACCCTCATAAGTATGTAAGTACTTACATTCTTCAGAAAGGAATTTAGACGCATGAATATTTATGATGTTTCCAAGAAAGCCGGAGTATCCATCGCAACCGTATCCCGTGTCATCAACGGCAATAATAACGTCAGCGAAAAAACGAAGCAGAAAGTGCTCACAGTTATGAAGGAAATCGGTTATACACCGAATGTATTCGCCCGCGGTCTTGGTCTTAATACCATGAAAACCATCGGCATCATGTGTACGGATTCCTCCGATGTATATCTTGCCAACGCTGTATACTATCTTGAAAGAGAGCTTCGCTCAAATGGGTATGATGCCATACTCTGCTGTACAGGCAATGAGCTTTCCACCAAAAAGGACTACCTTGAGCTTCTTCTTTCTAAACGCGTTGATGCTGTAATACTTGTCGGTTCAAAATTTCTTGAAACAAAGGCTGCTGAGAATAAGTATATAATCGAGGCTGCTCAGAAGCTTCCTATCATGCTTGTCAACGGATATCTTGACGCTCCTAACATATATGGAACGCTTTGCGATGATGAGAATGCCGTTTATGAGGTTACCGATTCACTCATAAAGAACGGCTGCCACAATATTGTATATCTGTATACAAGTACTTCTCTATCCGGTCAGTGTAAGCTTGCCGGCTTTAAGAAAGCACATTTTGTACATAATATACCTATTAACAATGAGCTTCTTCACCTTTGTAACAAGAATATTTCAAACGCAAGGGATTATCTTACGCAGCTTTATGAGCGAGGTCTTCGTTTTGGTGCAGTCGTCACTTCCGATGATTCTCTTGCAGTAGGTGCTCTCAAGTTTGCACACGCACATAGCCTTAAGGTTCCTGACGATCTTAGTATTGTAGGCTACAACAATACTATTGTTGCAAGCTGTACAGATCCAGAGCTGACTTCTATAGACAGTAAGGTTGAAGCGCTATGTATCACTACTGTCAATACACTTATGGGTGTATTTAACGGAAGCAATGTCCCATGTAAAACCAACATAACAGCAGATATAGTTAAGCGCGGCACTACTAAATTTTAAATGTACCTATGTTTTTAACTATGTACATCATCTGCTATATGCAGACATCACTACAATCAGGAGGTTTAATACTATGAAACAATTTATGGACAAGGATTTTTTACTTTCCACAGACACAGCCAAGACATTATTTCACGATTATGCAGAGAATATGCCAATTTTAGACTATCACTGCCACATTAATCCTAAGGAAATTGCTGAGGACCGTAAGTTTGAAAATATTACACAGGTATGGCTCGGCGGTGACCACTATAAGTGGAGACAGATGCGTTCTAATGGTGTTGATGAATATTATATAACAGGCGGCGCATCAGACAGAGAGAAATTCCAGAAGTGGGCAGAGACACTTACTAAAGCTATCGGCAACCCACTCTATCACTGGAGTCATCTTGAGCTCCAGCGATATTTTGATTACCATGGCGTATTAAACGGTGATACAGCAGAGGAAGTATGGAACATCTGCAATGCTAAGCTTGCCGATGACTCTATGACTGTCCGCAACATCATCAAGAAGTCAGGTGTTACACTTATCTGTACAACGGATGACCCTGTTGACTCACTTGAATATCACAAGCAGATTGCCGAGGATCCTACATTTGATGTACAGGTACTTCCTGCATGGAGACCTGACAAGGCTATGAATATTGAGAAGCCTGACTACACAGACTATCTTGCTAAGCTTTCAGAAGTCAGCGGTGTTGAGATTAAGAGCTTTGAAGGACTTAAGGAAGCTCTTGTAAAGAGAATGGCATTCTTCGATTCCATGGGCTGCCGCGCTTCCGACCATGCTCTTGAGTATGTTATGTATAAGCCTGCTACAGCTGAGGAGATTGAGGCAATCTTCGCAAAGAGACTTGGCGGCGCTGCTCTTACCAAGGAAGAAGAACTCAAGTTCAAGACAGCATTCATGACATTCGTAGGCAAGGAGTACAATAAGCTCGGATGGGCTATGCAGCTTCACTATGGCGCTAAGAGAGATAACAATGTATTCCGTTACAATCAGCTTGGTCCTGATACAGGCTATGACTGCATCAACACATACAGCTCTTCCGCTGAGATGGCTGATTTCTTAAACAGCATGAATGCAACAGACGAGCTTCCTAAGACAATCATCTATTCTCTTAACCCTATCGACAACGCTGCTATCGGAACAGTACTTGGCTGCTTCCAGGATTCAACTGCTGTCGGCAAGATACAGCAGGGTTCAGCTTGGTGGTTCAACGATCACAAGGTAGGCATGACAGACCAGATGACATCCCTGGCCAACTTAGGACTTCTTGGCAACTTTATCGGTATGCTCACAGACTCAAGAAGCTTCTTATCTTACACAAGACATGAGTACTTCAGAAGAATCATGTGCGAGCTTCTCGGCAAGTGGGTTGAGAACGGTGAGTATCCTGCTGATATGAAGACTCTCGGCGGCATGGTAAGAGATATCTCATACAACAACGCTGTAAGATACTTTGGCTTCAAGCTTGATACTGTTGAGAAATAAGTAAATAAGCCGTAGATAAATAACTGCATTGAAAAACACCATTTTGTGTGAATCGAGTTAATTCACATCAAAATGGTGTTTTATTATCATGTAATATCACATATACCCAGTATTATAATTCATTCTCCGTATCATCCGGCTTCACTGATTCGCATATCTTCTTAAATTTATCGAACTCACGCAAAAAAACATCTACCACATCCGGTGCAAACTATCTTCCACGCTGTGCAGCAATCTCTTCCTTGACTTTTTCAAGAGACCACGCCTCCTTATATGGTCTTCTTGACACCAGCGCATCAAAAACATCCGCCAAAGCAACGCACCTTGCTGCCGGATGAATCTCTTCCCCCTTCATACTATGGTACCCTGTTCCATCCCATCGTTCATGGTGTTGATATGCAATAACTGCGCCAAGCTGCATTAATTCTCCCGGCGAATTTTCAAGCATCTTCTTTCCATAGTCAGTGTGCTTTTTGACAATCTCGAACTCCTCCGGTGTGAGCTTTCCCGGCTTCTCAAGAATTTCCAGCGGAACTATAATTTTCCCGACATCATGCATCTTAGATGCCTGCGAAACCTTCCAGCTCTCCTCATCCGACATTCCAAGACCCTTGCATATTATATCCGTATATAGTGCAACCCTCTTTACATGAGTTCCTGTATGCTCCGACTGTGATTCGATAATCTCAGACAAAGAAGTAAGAGTATTTTCCTGATCCGCATAGAGTTCCTTGTTCTTTAGAATCACTCTGCCCACAAGTGCCTGCATTCTGTCAGCTATGAAATATGCTGCCACTATAAATGCAAGCATTTCAATAAGCCTTGGCAGGATTCCATATAATATCGTTCCCTTCAATGTAACAAGAGGCTCATCCGGAACAACGCCAAGCTTATATGCGGCAATGTGCGAACCTACAAGCATCAGTACTGTCAAGGTCGAAACATAAATAACATACCTTTTTCCGCTGTATAGGCACGCAATTACCAACGGAAATGACAGCATAAGTATTACATGATATGACAATATTGCATATTGTATTCCTGCCAGTAAAACCAGCAGAAACAGAATCACATATCTGACCCATCCATTATGTATACCGGCCATATTATAAATAATTGTAGGAGCCAGATATATTGCTATTGACGATATAACAGCAATAATGAGCATCTTCATGTCAATTATAAATATACCAAGTATGTTCAGCAAGCCAACTATAACCATGAATGCGATATTGATTCTGCACACTGTCGCAACCCGTCTGTCAGCCATCTCATCATATTCTTTTATTATCACTTCAGAATAATCCATACACATCACCTTCGAAAAACGTAAAAATCAGAAATCAGCCCCATTAAAATCCTAATTTTTTAAACAAATCTGCCATGCTTGTACCGGCAGTTACATTGCTTACATACTCAACCGGCTCCTCATCAACTTCTTTATCGATAGCCTCATTTATATCCTTCATTGAAAGACTTACCTTGCCGTTCTCTATCCTGGTAATCTTTACAGTTACTTCCTGTCCCTCCTTAAGCGCGTACTTAGGATGTACAAGCTTCTTAGGATATGGTATCTGTGAAATATGTACAAGTCCACTTACTCCATCTCCTATATCAACAAATGCGCCATAGTCCTTAAGGCTCTCAACCTTACCGTTCACAATCGAGCCAACGGACAAACGGTTAACCTGCTCACTTCTCTGCTCATCAAGCTTCTCCTGCAGAATCTCGCGGCAGGAAAGAACAAGCTTCCCATTTTTTTCATCAACAGTTATAACTACCGCATCAACCGTCTGTCCAACATATTCTTCCGGATTTTCCACATAATGAAGTGCAAGCTTAGAAGCCGGAATAAAGGCACGAATTCCCTCAAGATAACATACAACTCCAGCATTGACTGCCTCAGCTATCTTAACGCTTACTCTCTTTCCTTCCGCCTTCCACTCACGGAACTTCTCCCACGCTGTCTCATGGCTTGCCTCTTTTTTAGAAAGAACAATATTTCCTGCTCCATCATCAGTAGAAACAACTGCTGCCGTCACTTCATCGCCAACCTTTATTTCCTCTTCTATAGAGAAATCCGGATTATCAGAGAACTCACCAACAGCAATAAATCCCGGTGCATAATAATTTAAATCTACAACTGCCCCATTTTCATCAACAGATATAATTGTACCCTTGACAATATCTCCTATTCTCAACTTCTTAAATGAAGCCTCATATAAATCTTTGTAATCTTCCATGCTTTCCATAACAGACACCCTCCTGTTTAATTAAATTCTTATTGCAGTTCATTCCGTAACGGTTTCATAGTATTTTTCTGCATCACCTCAATAATAGCTAATAGCTTCGATGCCTATATTATCACAATCAATTATTCTCTTCCGTCCCAGCAATATGTGCACAGGCACTCATGAGGCAGCCCTGTCGCATCAAGCATGTCATCAAGCCTGTTAAATCTGAGTGATGTGAAATTAAGCTCTCTTCTTATCTCCTCGACCATTCTGTCATACTTCTCAGATTCAGGATCAGCATATTCTTTTAACACTTCATCAGTCACATTCCCATGCTCTAATCTCTCTATAACTCTTCTGGTTATCAAGTCCATCTCCGATGATGAACGGGAGAAATTGAGATATTTACAGCCGTATAGAAGTGGTGGACACGCAGGTCTTATATGAACCTCCTTCGCTCCGCTCTGATATAAGAACTCAGTAGTCTCCCTAAGCTGTGTACCGCGCACTATGGAATCATCAATGAGTAAAAGGCTCTTATCTTTGATAAGGTCATCAACAGCAAGAAGCTTCATCTTTGCGATAAGATTTCTCTTACTCTGGATAGTCGGCATGAACGACCTCGGCCATGTCGGAGTATATTTTATAAAAGGTCTTGAAAATGGAATTCCCGATGCATTGGCATAGCCAACAGCATGCGCCGTACCAGAGTCAGGAACTCCCGCCACAATATCAGGCTTCACATTGTCACGCATTGCCATCTTCGCCCCACAATTATAGCGCATCTGCTCAACGCTTATTCCTTCATAGGAGCTTGCCGGATATCCATAATACACCCACAGAAAGGTACATATCTTCATATTTTTATTCGGATGTGCCAAAGTGACGCAGTTCTTCTCAGTGATGACAACAATCTCGCCGGCACCTAGCTCTCTATAATCATTATACCCAAGATTCTTGTAGGCAAAGCTCTCAAACGATGCACAGAATCCGTCCTCCTTGCGTCCTATAACAACCGGAGTCCTGCCAAATCTGTCTCGCGCAGCGTATATTCCAGCCTGATTCATGAGAAGAATAGACATAGAACCATCTATAGACTCCTGTGCATACCTTATACCATCAATAAGATTCTCCTTCTGGTTTATAAGTGCCGCGACAAGCTCCGTGGCATTTATCTCACCTCCACTCATCTCAAAGAAATGAGTATGTCCTTCATTAAAAAGCTTCTCCACAAGCTCGTCATTATTGTTAATCTTACCAACTGTAGTAATCGCATAGGTTCCATGATGTGAGCGGATAATAAGTGGCTGCGGCTCATAATCAGAAATACAGCCAATACCATATATACCCTTCATCTCATTGACATCCTTGTCGAACTTTGTCCGGAATGGAGCGTTCTCAATATTATGGATAGCCCTGTTGAAGCCGTCCTTTCCATATACCGCCATACCGCCTCTTCTCGTTCCAAGGTGTGAGTGATAATCGATTCCGAAAAATAAATCAAATACACAATCATGCTGTGATGTTACACCGAAAAATCCGCCCATTTATCTTTGTCTCCTTATTTAAATGTAAATTCATAAATTCTTAAGTGAAAACGTGACACATAACCTTGTTAACTGTCATGCTGCCACATAGACATCTACATTTTCACATATAATCTAATTATCATGCTTTGTGCTAGTTGTGTCAATAGATTTGTGAAATTGAGGGAAATTAATTAAAATCCGAAATATTCATACACTTTATTTTCTGATAAAAACCCGAATGTCCAAACATGGTGATAAAGTAAAAAAGAATACATCCAACTAATTGAACATATTCTTTCATACTATATATAACTCTCGCTATTCACTTCTTACCTTCCATACACATTGAGAAGGAATCCCGGCTTACCGCCAAGCTCATCCGGATATACAATGTACTTAAAACCTGCAAGCTTCTCATAGTCTGTCACATCACTCTTTGTAATCTGCGGCACAAACTTCTTAGTTTCTTCATCTTCTCGAATATAATCCACACATCCGAACACTCTGCCAGCACTGATTGCCGCATAGACTTCCTCTGTGCCTTCAAGAATATATGTGTACCCGCCATTTCCCACAACTACAGGTGATGTTGACATGCAAAGAGCTTCACTAGCCTTAAGCTCTGCGACCTTCTTGTCAAATGCAGCCTTATCGAAATGAACAAACTTCTGTGCCGGATAAAAAGTTCTTATATTCAGCTCCAATCTTGAATGAAATTTCTTTGCTTTATACTCCTCAAAATTTCTCATTATCTCTTTTGCTATCTGCTCCGGTGAAGCATATGTGCTCTCAATTATAAGGTCATAGTTATTTCTATCATAGTAATCAATATCATATAACTCTTTAAAACGTTCTCTTTCAAGGTCTGCTCTCTCCTTAAGACCTGACATAGTCGCATTAATGTCCGAGTACTCCTCCGCCTCTCTTGCACCGCCTGCAAAAGTTCTGCGCGCAGCTTCATAGCTGTCTGTAAGAAGAAACACTTTAAAACTATATGGAGCAAAATGCCATGCAAGTCTGGAATCAAAGAGAATATTATCCTCCTCTCTTCCAATCTTTGCTGTACGATTGTCAATAAGATCGTCAATAGAACGGTCTGCCTTTGCAAGTTCGTTAAGTTCAAGTACAGAAATACCTTTTTCTCTGGCTATATCTCTGAAAAGTCCACCGCCTGTTATGATTTTAAATCCGTATTTTTCAAGCTCTTTACATACGCTTGTCTTTCCTCCGCCAAGATTTCCTGTAATTGTGATATTCATTGTATTTTCCTCGCTTATAAAATAATTCTGTTTATATATCTCTCTTTATGTAAACCCTTTATTCTATTGCCCAATCATCCATGTTAAAATCAATTATATTCCACACCAGACTGTTATAATTAGTACCCGGAATAATTCTGTTATTCTCAGCTCCGACATAGTTCAGACCATCAACATCCAGCTTCTCGCCGAGCAGCATCACAAAGCCTTCAAGCATACCATCAGCATTTCCATATACATCCTTAAGTACAGTGCCATCTGAACCTGCCGACTGATTACAGACAAGATGAAATCTATCCTGCTCATATGAAATCTTAGCAATCCAATTTTCTCCATGATGACAATATTTGATGACTCGTCCCTTCGCATCATAATCGCTTTCAATCATGACATTATGTCCTGATTTATCACTGAATGCGCTATGCTGACATATTCCATTCGCTCCATAGTAAAAATAAGTAGCATATCTCTCATCATTATCATTGCCATCAATGCTCATTTCAATAGTCGTTGTGTCTGATATGTCAAAAAGAAACTTTCTTATCTCAGCCGGGTCCGGACGCTGGATTGCCATAGCATATTTTCGTCCATTCGTATCTGTTTCATACTTCACCGGAACACCTAAGACAAAGCTCTGCTGCCTGCCATTGACTTGCAGTTCGCCTGTAAAAAAATTGATACTATCATCAACATAAAGATATCCGTCCTGTCTAATCTCAGCGTGACCAACAGGTTTCTGCTTTTTATCTTCACCATCCATCAACATGTACCCCACCTCCAGATTTACTTTTCTAATTATAACCTAAGCAGTATCTTTTAACAAGGTATTCTAACGATAAATTTCTTCAAATGAGAAGTAATATTACATTTTTTGTCAAACAAAAGAGCCCATAAACCTTTAAAATATAGGTTTGTGGACTCTTGATTTTTTATTAAATTATAGAAAACGCATATTTACGCAAGACATGCTGCATATACGGCTTAATTACATGTTCATCTGCTTAGCAACCTCTTCTGCGAAGTTCTCCTGCTTCTTCTCCATGCCTTCGCCTCTCTCGAAACGAACGAACTTCTTAATAGAAAGGTTAGCGTTGTTAGCCTTACCAACCTGTGCAAGATAAGCAGATACTGACTGCTTGCCATCCTCAGCCTTAACGTATACCTGATCATTTAAGCAGATTTCCTTAAGTTCCTTGTTAAGCTTACCGTTAATCATACCCTCGATAACCTTCTCAGGCTTACCAGCTGCCTTAGGATCGTTAGCAATCTGAGCCTTGATAATCTCTATCTCATGATCCTTGAATTCCTGTGGAACCTCATCAGCACATACATACTGTGGGTGAAGAGCTGCGATCTGCATTGCTACGTTCTTAAGAGCTTCCTTGATGTCATCGTTAACAACATCTGTAGCTGCCTCAACAAGAACACCAATCTTGCCTTCGCCGTGGATATAAGAAACAACAAGATCTGCACCTGTAACCTTCTCATATCTTCTGATGCTTAACTTCTCACCGATACGTGCAACCTTGCTTGAGAGAGCCTGCTCAACTGTAAGAGTTGGATCTGCTGCCCATGTCTCCTGCATGAAAGCGTCCATATCAGCAGCGTTAGAATTCATAGCCTGAGCTGCTACAGCATCAACGAACTCGTTGAACTCAGCATTCTTAGCAACGAAATCTGTCTCTGAGTTAACCTCAACTACAACTGCGTTGTGATCATCTGTAAGTAATGTCTTAACAACACCTTCAGCTGCGATTCTGCCAGCCTTCTTAGTAGCTGCTGCAAGTCCTTTCTCTCTTAAGAACTCTACTGCCTTATCCATATCACCTTCTGTAGCTGCAAGAGCCTTCTTGCAATCCATCATTCCGGCACCTGTCATCTCTCTTAACTCTTTTACCATTCCTGCGGTAATGTCTGCCATTTTAGTATCCTCCAAATATAATTAATTTAATCGATTTCTTAAATTAGTAAAGGGGCAAAATCATTGCCCCTTATGTTATTCGGAAATTATTCCTCTGTTGCTGCCTCTTCTACATTCTCAACATCCTCAGAGTACTCAACATCTGTTGCCTCACCCTGATTAGCCTCTATAACAGCATCTGCCATCTTAGCAACGATAAGCTTAACAGCTCTGATAGCATCATCGTTACCAGGAATTACATAATCTAACTCCTCTGGATCACAGTTTGTATCAACAATACCAAAAAGAGGAATTCCAAGGATATGAGCCTCCTGAATACAAATTCTCTCCTTCTTAGGATCTACAACAAAGATAGCATCTGGGAGCTTCTTCATATTCTTGATACCGCCAAGGTTCTTCTGAAGCTTGTCCATCTCCTTCTTAAGCTGAGCTACTTCCTTCTTAGGAAGAACATCAAATGTTCCGTCCTGCTCCATTGTCTCGATCTCGATAAGACGAGCGATTCTGCTCTGGATTGTCTTGAAGTTAGTAAGCATACCGCCTAACCATCTCTCGTTGATGTAGTACATACCACAACGCTCAGCCTCTGTCTTAACTGCCTCCTGAGCCTGCTTCTTAGTACCTACGAATAATACTGTACCGCCATCAGCAACGATATCAGCTAATGCATGATAGCACTCATCTACCTTAGTAACGGACTTCTGTAAGTCAATGATATAGATTCCGTTTCTCTCTGTGTAGATGTACTCTGCCATCTTAGGGTTCCATCTTCTTGTCTGGTGTCCGAAATGTACACCTGCCTCAAGTAACTGCTTCATAGAAATTACGCTCATTTTAGTACCTCCTGTGGTTTTTAATATTCTTCCATGCGTTTCAACTCTCCGTCACCCCTGAGCAAGGGACCATAGGAAATCCACACATGTGTTTTTTCACACGAATTTAAGATTAACATATCGTAGAAAAAAAAGCAAGCATTTTATGCAAAAATATATATTCAATCTCTCTAATGAAAAAATTTTGTAAAATAATTATGGTGTCAAAACGTGCTCTGTGAATTTAATTGTGTATAGGAACCAAAGCTTATGAATCAGAAAAAGTTGCCGTATACATAATGCACACAGCAACTTTTTCATTATTCTGACGTACTCTAAATAGTTACTATTTTTTCTTGTATAAAGCTGCTGCCAGCTCTTCATAAGTCATATCTGAACTGACTTCCACTTCTCCTGTCCTTATCTTATCATCATAACCTATACTTACAAGATAACTGTCAAACTCAGCTGCATCAGCAATGATTTCATTCTGCTTTAGCATATCACACACTGTTCTTGAACTCATGCCGGCAACAATATTAAGCTTGCATGAAACCGATGCCTGTGTAGTTGTATCTAAGCTGCCCGAAGCTGTGGACTGATTTGCAGTTGACTGCTCTATCGCCGGTTCGTTGTCCGTTGCAGCATCCTCCGTATTATCAGTCACAGTATCTGTCTGTGTTTCATCTGTCACACCGGCATTGTCCATATCAGCTTCCGATTGCCCTCCAGCAGATTGTCCTTCATCGCTTTCTGTCTCATTGCTCTGAGATTCTTTATCTCCATCCTGTTCCTCACCCGATGTCTCCTGTTGGCTCGATATACTTGAAGTACTCTCTGTCTCTTCTACCGACTGTGTCTGTGATTCCGAACTAGAAGCTGTAAAACTCATTCCAAGCTTTCCAGCCCTCTCAATAATCTCACTGTCTGTCAATTCTCTGTTAGAATTATGTGCCACCGAAAGGATTATCGTTGTCACTATAATTCCGATTCCAACGCCACGCAAAAAATATTTAATTCTCATGCTATCTCATACCTTTGAATAAGTCTATAACCAGCTTGACTTCTCCAACACCTATTCCAAGTGTCTTCGCAATCTCGACTTCCGATTTTCCCTGCCTATGAAGCTTTAATACAGCATCTCTCTTACTGTTTGCATTTTCCTCAGCAACAGATTCCTCCTCGGCTTCAGACTGCTGTATCTCTTTTACAGTTGATGCTGCATTTTCATCTTCATTGCCGGCAATTTCAACCGATTGCGCCTCTTTTATCGACTCATTTCTGTCAGTTCTGGCAATTTCTTCGTTCTTCTTAAGCGCATTTTGTAAATCGCGTATATTGTTATGTACTTCTTTATTCTTCTCATTCAGCATATCATATAAGAACATAACTTCCGAATGATTTTTATTAATCTCTCCAAGCACAGTATCGGAATATTCCGCAAGTTCATTAATTTTCTGATTTGAAAGTTTCTCAAGTGCATCACGGGTTCTATCTTCAACCGTCTGTGTCATAACGGAGGTCTGTTCCCTAAAAACCGCTGAAATCTGAGTTTTTATATCCTCCTTCTGACGCTCTGACAGTTTTACATTGACATCCTGTGACTTCTCAGGTCCGTCAATTTTTATAAAAAATATAAAACTCACTGCAACACAGATTACTCCAATCAATAATAATATAATCTCTAATGCTGTCATTGTATAATGGCTTATCAAATCCGGATGTCAAATGTTGTATGCTTTTCCGGTTCTGCCTTTTCATCCTCCTTGATATTTTCTTTCATCTTCTTTTTGATGCCGGCATAATATTTATTCTTGCCTTTCTCTTTTGCATCAAATTTTTCATTTTTCCACTCAGAGTCATTTTTCTTGACAACCGTTTCAGAATTTTTTTCTACATTTTTATCAAACTGCGCCTGAAATGTATACTGCTCTGCTACAGGCTTCTGTTCCTCATTCTGTCGAACCTGTGCAAAATCAGTTGTTCGATTGACAATTCCGGTCATCTCTACAGGTCTCATATAATGTCATCTCCTTTTAAAGCGGAAGCATAACAACATCTGCCCCCTGCTTAGCATATTGACAATAGTTGTTCTTATCCTTGATTCTATACTCTGTATCACCAAATGAGAGCTTAGTTCCAGGATAAATACAGTCTGTAATCTTGATTCTAGCATCAACATTCTCGGACAATGCCTCTTTTCCTTCCGAATATTCTTTAGTCATCTGCTTTATCGACTGTTCAAGCATAATCATATTCTTCATTGATTTTTGGAGCATATCCTGCTTCTGCGCATCAAGCTTGCCATCTAACTCCAGCTTCTTTCTTAGCGCTGCAACCACCTGAGTAAGCTTAACCTTATCAGAATTTGCTTTTGTAATCTGTTCAGCAAGCTCTTTTACTCTCTTACGGAGCATAGGGTCAACTCCAACATATACATTTGTAACAGTGCCCATTGTATTTCCAATTTGTTTTGCTGTCACAACGGAACCGGCTCTCGCTGTTCCACCTACAAGAAGTCCATTTTTACCGTTAACATTTATCGTCTCTCCTGCGGATGTATTACAATGAAGAAGAGAATCTGTCTCAAGACTTCCTCCACACACAACAGTAGCATTCTCTACGAATTTGGTAGTAATGTCACCACCAACACGTATGACCGCTTTATTCATTCCCTGAATGCCTCTATTGACTGTAAGGCTTCCTCCGGCCTCAACATTAGCTGCCTCAACAACACCCATAATTGTTATATCTCCTGATGCTTTCAGAGAAAATCCGGCACGCACATTTCCATGTACAATTATATTTCCTTCGTATGTTATATCTCCCGTCGTATTATCAACATCAACCGGAACATCATAAACATCTGAAATAAATATCTTGTCGCCTTCTAATGTCACATGACCATTTACCTTCGAGATAAGCTCCAGACCGTCCTCTGATATATATGCATTTCTGCTGAATTTAAAATTCTTCTTTGTAACTCTCTCCGGTGGAATCTCTGCACCCATTATATTTTTTCCCGGTGTTCCTTTTACAACCGGAATAATTCTTGCGACAACCTGACCTGTCGAAACTTTAGTTATAAGTCCAAGTTCATGGTAATCTACTGTACCATCTCCTTTTATTTTTGGCTTTGCAATATGATCTGTATTAAACAGATATTCTATGCTCGCATCTTTTCCCTGAACCGGATTAACGCCCTTTGCCACCACAAAAGGAGTGTTGTAAACTTTCTTCTCAACAACTTCTTTTATAATATCTTCATCAATGCCATAATTGATTCCTTTAGCATGCAAATCGCCCTCAAGCTCATTGCATGTCATCTCGCTTCCTCCGTCAACGGGCGGGAACATAACTGCACTGGCACTCATTTTATCGTTTTGGATATTATAAACACAAAAAGCGGCGCTTGATTTCATCGCCGTGTCGCTAATTTTAAATACTGTAGTTTTATTTATATTTCTTAATGCTGCCCTGATTTCTTCTTTCTTAAAATCCTCAAATCTCCTATTGTCAAGGAAGTCTATGATGTCCTCAGAATTTACTCTTCTGCCCCCATTCTCAGGCTCATAGACAATAACATACGTCCCATCCGGCTTAACCGAAATCATGAAATAACCATTCTTTACCATGTATTCATCTCCATGTATTATATCTGGTCAGAAAGCAGTCCCATATATCCACCCAGATGTTTTTTCATTTTCTGAATTGCCTTCGTATGAAGCTGTGAAACTCTCGATTCAGAAACCCCCAGTACCTTGCTGATTTCTTTCAGCGATAAATCTTCGTAATAGTAAAAAAGAACCACGCTTTTCTCTTTTTCAGTCAACTCGTCCAAAGCCTTCTCAAGCATCAAAGCGAGTTCGGATTTCTCTACAATCTTCTCAGGCTGTTCAAATTGTGAATTGTGGGATGCGTCCATCCTGATTTCACTGCCTTGTTCTATGAAATCTTCCAGAGAGATTATATTTGAAATCTTAGTCTGACCATTCCATGTATCAAGCTCGTCAACCGTAATATCCAGCTCCTTAGCAATCTCTTCATCAGTTGCAGGTCTGCCATATTCTGCTTCGAGTTTTGACATTGTCATATCAATTTTTTTCTGTTTTTGACGCACACTCCTTGGAATCCAATCCATCTTTCTAATCTGGTCAAGGATTGCACCTCTGATTCTGAGACTTGCATACGTCTCAAATTTAACATTCTTGTTAAAATCATACTTGTCAATCGCATCTATCAAACCAAATATGCCATAGCTGACAAGATCTTCATATTCAACATTATATCCAAGATACATGCTCAACCTTCCGGCTACCAGCTTAACGAGGGGCGCATATTCAATTATTATTTTTTCTCTCAGCTCGTAACTCTTGCATTTAGCATATTGATCCCAAAGTCTTTCCTTACCATTGTCATCCATTCTGCCGCCCTCTTTTTAATGAAGCTTTATATAACTTTTTAAATTATTTATTATCTTCTGTTTCATTATTATCTGTTGTAGTATCATTGTCGCCAGATTCGGATTTTTTCTCATCTTCAGGACTAAGGAAGCGGTTGAGCACCGCTTTTACAATGCATCCCAATATAAAGAATACTAATGCTGCAGCCAGTACTATGATTAATGCTTTGGTAAGTTCGTATTTATATAAAAATGTAACAACCAGGGCAACCAGAGCTGCTATAAGAGTGATAATAGCGGGAAGATTTCTAAAAATCATATTCGCTTCTGTTCCTTTCCTACTGCCTTAATAAGTAATGAGCCATCCTCAGAATAGAATTCTATGGTACGACCATAATTAAGCCCTGTATCCTCAGCAATTATCCTTATACCAAGTTTTTTAAAATTAAGCTTAGCTGATTCAGCATTCTTCTCTCCAACCTTCATGGTAATACCTGCAGAGCCGGCTGAGGTTGCGAACATCTGCGCGCCTCCGGCAATCTTGGCAACCATTCTGCTTCTTGATGCCCCCATCTTTTCCATTCTGGCGACTGTCTCAGCTATTCCTGTATCACCAAACTTGGCGATATTCTGATTATTTCTTATCTGCGTACTATCGGGAAGCATATAATGCACCATGCCTATAATCTTTGTAACCGGGTCATATATGCAGGCACCAATACAGGAACCTAATCCCAATGTTGTTAAATTATCTGGGTAACGGCAGACATTAAGGTCTGCCATCCCCACTTTAATCATATTTCCCATATACTTTTCCTAATGTATAGAATTTACATACCTAATGATGACAAAATCGTACCATATGATTCGAGTTCCGGTACCATAAGAAAATATCCATTAACAAAATCAAGTTCACCAAACTGCGTCTCGATAAGCAATACCTTGTCACCAAGTTTTCCAAACTCAATCGCCGGTACACTTAAAAGAGCTCCTGCCATATCTATCGATATGTATGGAATAGATGAAGCAATCTTAAGATTAGTAAGATTAGACATTGCTGAAAGATATGCACCAATAATAATATTGCCAATCTCGCTGAGCGCTGACAACTCCATATCTGAAAAGCTGCCATCTCCTTCAGGCACCATACCGCCCATAAGCGAATTCACAAGATTATGTGCCGACTCCTCTTTTACAAGAAACATCATCATTCCCTTGATATCTCCGTCAAGCTGCACTAAAATTCCAGCAAGCACTTCCTCCGGAGAACCAAATGTATCAGGAAGATTTGTAAAAGGAACCAGCTCTACTCTTGGCACATTCATGTCAATCTTCATGTTCATCATCTTAGCTAAAGCTGTAGTAGCATTTCCTGCTCCTATATTGCCAATTTCCTTTAAGACGTCAAACTGTATGTCATTAAGGTTATCAAGTGTTTTTTCTGTCATGACATCTCCCTTCGGAAAGCATATTAATCTTCTTTAGATGTATCTTTGTCTGCTATTGCAAGCTGGATATTAAGAAGTGATATAAGCTCTCCTTTGTTCTTTCCAATTGCACTGATATAACCTGCCATATCATTATTAGCATCAACTGTAGTCTTCTCAATAGAATCCTCATCAAGAGTGACGACCTCATTAACCTGATCTACAATAAGACCAACTGTTGCCTGCTGTTCAAGCTTTATGATAATAATTCTGGTTTTATCTGTTATCTCATCTGCCGCAAGCCCGAATTTAAGTCTGAGACTCATTACAGGTACAATCTCACCACGCAGATTTATAACGCCTTTAAAATATGGCTGAGCTTTTGGAACTCTTGTAATCTTCTGCATTCTTACAATATTATCAATATAATTAATATTAATTCCATACTGCTCACTGCCTAATTTTATAACAATATACTGTCTTGCAGTTGACTGTGTTGTTGTTAAAGCATCCATAGTATATTAACCTCCATCTGTTATACAAGAGTATTTACATCAATGATAAGAGCAATGTCACCATCACCAAGAATTGTAGCACCGCTGATCATCTTATTTACATTGATATAGCTTCCAAGAGACTTGATAACAATTTCCATCTGTCCAATAAGACTGTCTACAACTATACCTGCTCTCTTGTCACCCTTACGAACGATAACTACAGTCATGTTCTCATTGTCTTCGCTGCTAGACTCGACATCGAGAAGCTTTCCGAGACGTATAATAGGTATAACCTTATCTCTAAGATGAATTACTTCCTTGGAATTAACAAACTTAATGTCATCCTTAGTAATATCCTCAAGAGTTTCAATAGAACCGAGAGAAATAGCATACTGCTCATCCCCAAGCTTTACCATGAGAGCCTGTATAATGGCAAGAGTGAGAGGAAGTCTTACAATAAATGTACTTCCTTCGCCAAGCTTTGTCTTAACTTCAACATCACCGCCGAGGGCTTCAATCTTAGACTTTACAACATCAAGACCAACTCCTCTTCCTGATACATCAGTAATCTTCTCAGATGTTGAAAAGCTTGGACGGAAAAGTAAATCAATAATATCCTTATCAGTCATTGCTTCTGCCTGCTCGGATGTAATTGTTCCCTTCTCTATAGCCTTATTACGAACCTTCTCTACATCAATACCATTACCGTCATCGCCTACCTCAATGACAACGTTGTTACCATCCTGATATGCGTTGAGGAAAATCGTACCAACCTCAGGCTTTCCTCTCTGTGCACGCACATCCGCATGCTCAAGGCCATGGTCAGCAGAATTACGAAGAAGGTGCATGAGCGGATCACCGATCTCATCGATGACTGTACGGTCAAGCTCTGTCTCCTCACCTGTCATGTACAGCTCCATCTTCTTGTCAAGCTTCTTGCTTAAGTCTCTTATCATTCTTGGGAATCTGTTTACAACAGTCTCAATAGGTACCATTCGAACATTCATGACTGATTCGTGAAGGGATGTTGTCACTCTCTCAAGATACTCTATCTGCTCATTAAAATTCTGTCTGCCTGATACAGTATTCTCTCCTGACGAATTGTTGATTGATACAAGTCCATTCTTAGCAATGATAAGCTCACTCACAAGATTCATAAGAGTATCAAGCTTATCTATATCTACACGGACGGAACGGTTGGCAACAGCCTTTCCTGTCTTTGCAGGTGCTGCCTTCTTCTCTTCCTTCTTTGCAGGTGTCTGTGTCTCTTTTTCAGGTGTTCCTGTCTCTGCAGGTGTTGTAGTTGAAACTGCCTGAACCGGTTCTCCAACCTTAACTTCTTCGAGCTCACCTCCGACAGCATCCTTAACCTCAGATACATTCTTTATAACACTTAAAATCTTATCAAGGCTCTCTGTTGATACGACAAAAAAGCTGAAATCAAATTCAAACTTCTCATCCTCTATATCCTGTGTGGATGGCTCAGACTTTATAACTTCGCCTACTTCCTCTATTCCCTTAAATACAAGGAATGCTCTTGCAGCCTTCAAAATACAGTTAGGATCAAGATATACGGTAAAACCATATGCCTTCATGCCTTTCTTCTTTGCTTCATTTATGGCATGCTGTTCAAAATCTGCAAGCTGGATATTCTTATACTTTGCAAGGTCTCCCGAACCGCTATTGTCAGCTGTCTGTGCTGCCTGCTGTGCAGGTGCCTGTGATTCCTTAGCAGGCTGAGACTCTTCCGGCATATTCCCTTCTGTTGCGAGGAATTCATTAAGAAGCTTGATGATAGCTTCATTATCCTCAGTTCCTTCATCTGATGATTCCTGAATATTATTAAGATAGCTCTCTAATGCATCTAAGCACTGGAAAAGTGTATCCACAAGACTTGCCGTAACCTTCATCTTGTCATTGCGAATCTCGGAGAATACATTCTCCATATTATGTGTAAGGTTCTGCATTCTCTTATATCCCATAGTTCCAGCCATACCCTTGAGGGAATGTGCTGCACGGAATATCTCATTAATAGTGGCTTTGTCTTCCGGCTCCTTCTCTAACACGAGAAGAAGGTCATTAAGATTCTGTAAATGTTCTTTTGTCTCATCAATAAAAATCTCTAAATACTGGCTTACGTCCATTTATCGCACCCCCGTGTTTCTTGTTATCGCATCTGCGATTTCTTCTAGTGGTTTTACTTCATTTACCAATCCTGCCTCAGCGACAGCTCTAGGCATACCGTAAACAATACTTGTCGCTTCATTCTGTCCAATCACGTAAATCTTCTTGTGCTCCTTAAGTGCTTTTATGCCTTTCGTACCGTCTGCACCCATTCCTGTAAGAACAACGCAGACAATCTCATCATATGGCGATGTCACAAGAGATTCATACATTACATTGGCACATGGTCTAAGTGCATCTACAGGCGGTTCATCAGACAGTGCAACCTTCGTCTCACTTCCGGACTTTACAAGTCGCAGATGTCGTCCTCCTGGAGCTATATACACAGTTCCTTTAGTGATAATATCACCATGTTCAGCTTCTTTTACTGTAACTTTGCTGATTTCATTGAGTCTTACAGCCAATGACTTTGTGAAGCCCGCCGGCATATGCTGTACTACTACAACACCTGCATCAAGTTCCTTAGGCAGATAAGGTATGACCTGCTGTAAGGATTTAGGACCTCCTGTTGAACATGCGAGCGCAACGACTCTGTTGGCATGATCCTTTTTGTATGTACCAAGATTACTCATCTTGACTGTCATAACCGGCTGTGTTGACCTTGATGGAATAGTTGCCGGACTCTTTTCATCGCGCGGTGAAGCAAAAGTACGAATCGATGTAGCTCTTGTATTAATGCTCTGTGTAACAGGCATTCTTCCGATAACTGAAGCCTTAGTACTTCCGGCAGTGGCAACATCAAGCATATCAAGAATTCGCTGTTTGAAATCTTCACCCTTAGCTTCAATGAAGTTCTCCGGCTTGGTAACAAAATCAAAAGCTCCTAATTCAAGAGCCTTTATTGTTTCCTTCGCACCTTCCTTCGCAACAGTACTTACTACAATTACTGTCTCCTGAAGTCTGTTTTTCTGAAGCATCTCCAAAAGCTCAAGGCCATTCATCTTCGGCATATTAATGTCAAGAATGATAGCATCATACATCTTAGGATGACTGACTATTCTGTCAAAGCCTTCCAGACCATCTCTGGCAAAATCTGCAACCTCATATTGTTTATTTGTTTTAATTATATCAGATATAACCCTTCTCATAAGTGCAGAGTCATCAATAATTAAAATTTTCTTTGCCATATATATTAATTTCTCCTTTCAAGCTGCATCTGCTTTCTCTCCTCTTCAAAAATGAATCGAATAAGCGATTCCCTGTCATCATTTTTTATATTATCATAGCTTACTCTATTATGAAAAATATCTCTTCTTCCCTGTGGATTAACAGAATCAATTATCTTAGCCGTAACTCTCAGACATTGGTTTATAGTTCCCGATGTGTAATCAAGTTCTATGTATACCCTGTCATCCCTTTCAAATTTACAGCCGACGAATTTCATGCCTCCGCCGCTGATGTTGATTGTCTGGCCATTCTTGATATTCTGCTTTATAATCTCCTCTGGAAGTTCACCTGTCTTAGCATATATAAGTGCCATCTCGTCATCAAGAAGCATATATCTTATAGGTACAATTAAATCATATCTGAAGAACTGTCTTCTCTGAACCTTTTTAAGTTCTGTCTTAAGCTCTACGACCAGAACAATGAGATTGCCGGATTTATATCTGTCAACAGCTTTGACCCTGCCGTGATACATCTTTGCTTTACAATAAAAATATGCATCCAGCACAACTCCAAGCGAAAAGACAACCATGTGTCCGTCTTTGTATGGCATCGCAATCGATATGCGCTTAGTGTCGGCATTCAAATCATATATCTGGCTTAAGTACGTCACTGATGCCTTATTTTTGTTGGCAGTAACTTCATTAAGCTCTAACTTGACACCCGGTGTTAAAATGTTTTCCATTCTATGCTCTCCTTTAGTTTTTCTTATTGTGTCTTAAAATACTGCTAAAGAAATTTCCAATACCCCTCTTTTCTTTTGCAGTGGAAATCGGTTCGTCCACCCCCATAAGTTTATTCATAACCTGCTCATAAGCTTTTGCCGCAGAAGCAGAAGGATAAGCATTTACAACCGGAGACTGCTTCATAATTGCTTTCACAACAAATTCATCTGATGGAATGCATCCAAGATACTCCAGCTTGAATTTTAAGAATTTTTCTACAACCGATGAAAGCTTCTCATACATATTAGGACCATCATTTACAGACAATGTTCTGTTTCCTAAAAGCATTATTTTTGTGCTGTCCTTATCAAATCCTTCAAACATGCTCAATGCCTTTAGCAGCGCATACGAATCAGTTATCGATGTCGGTTCCGGTGTAGCAACAAGAATAACTTCAGGACTTGCCGCAACAAATTCTAAAACACTGCTTGAAATTCCAGCTCCCGTATCAACAATAATTACATCTGCAAGGCTGTCAAGCTCCGACAGTTTACCTACAAGCCTTCTTACCTCTTCCTTGTCAAGATCACCAAGCTTTGCAATACCTGAACCTCCTGAAACAAACATAACACCTTCAGGTCCTTCACAGATTATTTCATTTATTTCTTTACCTTGAAGCATCAGATCAGCCAGTGTATATTTAGGAATAGCTCCGAACATAACTTCGATATTGGCAAGCCCGAAATCGGCATCAAATATAATTACTCTCTTACCCTGTTTTCTAAACAACAGTGCAAGATTAATAGAACAGCTTGATTTGCCAACACCACCTTTTCCACTTGTGACTGTGATTATTCTTGCATGTTTTTGCGGTGTATTGCTCTCCATCTGACCGGACCTGCTCTGCTGCTGTACTATCTGTCTCAATCTTTCAGCCTGATCCATGTGTACTCTCCTTCAATGTTTCTAATATAATCTGTGCTTATCAAAATTCTTAATTGCCCTGTACTTCTCCACTTATCAGGCACTTTGCCATCTCTTGGACATTCACAACACTTATGTCTTCAGGAACAGCCTGTCCACTCGTCACATATGAAAGCGGTGCACCTGTATGTACTCTGATGTTCAAAATATTTCCATATGCATTAGTCTCATCAAGTTTAGTAAAGAGCAGCCTGAAATTATCTATATCCTTGTATGCTTCCGTAATGTTAAGCAAATCCTTATATTTTGTGGTTGCACTCAAAACAAGATATTTCTCGATATTAACTCCCAGTCCTGCTTCCTGCGTAGCTGTAATCAGCTGTTTTACTTCACTTAACTGCTCCGCGTTTCTATGTGAACGCCCTGCGGTATCAACTAAAATCAAATCATACTCACTATATTTATTTATTGCATCGATAAGCTCATCCGGCGAAAAAATAACTGAAACAGGTACATCTAGTATTCCTGCGTATGTATTGAGCTGCTCAACCGCCGCAATTCTGTATGTATCAGCTGTTATCATTGCAACCTGAATTCCTCTGTTAAGCTTAAATTCTGATGCAAGCTTTGCAATAGTCGTTGTCTTTCCGACACCTGTTGGTCCAAGGAAAAATACGACTGTCTTTCCATTTTCTGTATTCACTACTTCAGGCTCGCCAAGCTTAAGTATAATTTTCTGATATATGGCTGAAATGATATTATCAATATTAGCCTCTTTTTTCATGGAAGCATCAATATCTTCAATTATAATATTAGCTACCTCCTCATCGACCTCAGATTCTATAAGCTTGTTATATACCATTCTAAGATACTTAATATTTCCGTTATCTTTGCTCTCATCAGAATCCTGCTCTTTTGCATTATGAATGACAGTGTCATTTCTTAACTTGTCATCCTCATTCTTTTTTATCTGGTCAGCTAAAAGATTGTGCAATGTATCAAGCTTTTTTTCTATTGAGGTCTCTGTGAGAGCATTGACTACAGTCATATCCGACATATTGCTTACTGCCGGATGATTCTCTGATGCATGGGACTGTCCTTCCTTTTCGTCAAGTGCAGCCGTTATCTCAACATAATTCTTTTTGAAAATTCTGGCAATGCCTCTTTGCTTTACTGTCTTTACATTCAGGACTACTGCTCCCAAACCAAGCTCTTCCTTAGCTTTAAGCACTGCATCTGTCTCTGTCGCAGCCGTATATTTCTTAACTATCATTTATACAGTCACCATCCCAACCGATTGTAATTCCACGTTCGACTCAATCTCATTATAAGATACAACAGTCAAATCTTTTACATAATCGTTAATCAACTTTTTGAAATATATTCTGACAATAGGAGATGTTATTATTATTGGCATCTTTCCCATATTCTCAAGCTTTTCAACCTCCTGCTTTACAGAATCAACAATTTTCTGTATTCTGTCTGGCGCAAGAGTAAGATACGCTCCCTGTTCAGTCTGTTTTACAGCTCCCATTATCTCCTGCTCAACAGTAGGGTCAAGTGTTACCACATTCGTTGTATCATTGCCTGAAAAATATTTATTTGAAATAGCTCTTTTAAGACTCTGCCTTGCATATTCCGTCAATATATCAGGGTCATGCGTGCTTGCCGCATGGTCTGCAAGAGACTCAAAAATTGTAAGCAGATCTCTTATTGATATGCCTTCCTCAAGAAGGTTCTGGAGCACCTTCTGAATCTCTCCGACTGACATAAGCTTCGGTACAAGTTCTTCAATAAGCGTAGGATTGTTTTCCTTGAGATTGTTGATAAGATTCTGTGTATCCTGTCTTGTGAGAAGCTCCGCAATATGTGTACGGACAACCTCTGTCAAATGTGTTGCGATGATTGAAGGTGGGTCAACTACTGTATAACCAAGTGATTCAGCGCGTTCTCTCTGTCCTTCTGTTATCCATATTGCCGGAAGGTGGAATGAAGGTTCAAACGTAGGAATACCTGTTATCTCTTCCTCAACATATCCCGGATTCATTGCCATGTAATGGTCGAATAATATTTCACCTTCACTGACCTGTATACCTTTTATCTTGATGATATATTGGTTAGGATTGAGCTGGATGTTATCTCTCAGACGAATAATAGGTACAACTGTACCTAGCTCTATCGCAATCTGCCGTCTTATCATAACCACTCGATCAAGCAAATCACCGCCCTGGCTCGCATCCGCAAGAGGTATGATTCCATAACCGAATTCCAGTTCAATCGGGTCAACCTGCAAAAGTGAGGTGACATTTTCCGGTTTTCGTATCTCGGCTGCCTCTTCATCCGCTGAATCTGCTTCCTTTTCAATCTCTCCTATATCCTGTCTCTTTTTCTGGATATTTCCCCAGACAATGAGCAATGCACCAAATGGAATAAAAATATACCATGGAAGAGGTGTTACAGCTCCGAGGAATATCATTGCCCCACCAACCATAAAGAATGCTTTCGGCATTGAAAACAGCTCTTCGATGAGCTCCTGCGACAATTCTTTATCCTTGGTTGCTTTGGTAATTATGATACCTGTTGACAAAGATATGAGCAATGATGGTATCTGGCTTACAAGTCCATCACCAATTGTCAATATCGTATATGTATTCAGAGCGTCATTAATACTCATTCCCTGACGCACAACTCCCATTATTACACCACCGACAATATTGACTACCGTAATTACAAGACCGGCGGTTGCATCTCCCTTGACATACTTTGTAGCACCGTCCATAGCTCCAAAGAATGAAGATTCCTGCTGTAACTTTTCTCTTCTTGCTATAGCTTCCTTATCGCTTATCGCACCCGTATTGAGGTCGGCATCGATAGCCATCTGCTTACCAGGCATAGCATCGAGTGTAAATCTTGCTGTTACTTCCGCAACTCGCTCAGTACCTTTATTGATAACCATGAACTGAACCAGAATAAGAATAAGGAAAACGATAATACCGATAACGATATCATTTCCTCCTACGAACTGACCGAAAACTCTTACAACATTACCCGGATCGCCTGTTCCAAGAATAAGCTTAGTGGACGAAACATTAAGCGAAATACGAAATATAGTCGTAAAAAGCAGGATTGTAGGGAACGCCTGCATATCAAGAGGCTCCTTTGAGAATAAAGCCATAAACAAAATCACAAGTGCAACTGCCATATTAAAAGCAAGAAGCACATCAAGCAGTCCACTCGGAACTGAAATAATAAGGAAAACAATGGCTGCAAGAATATACAATCCGACAAACAAATCTGTTTTTTTCATGTTCTCCACCTTTCACCAGCTTAGGACTTTCAAATCATGTCCTTTTATTCTTAATATTATATACAAATGCCAGAACTTCTGCAACTGCCTGATACAGTTCCGGCGGAATTTCCTCATCCAATTCTACATTATAATACAACATACGTGCAAGAGGTTTATTTTCTACAATCTCAACATTATTTTCTCTTGCCGCCTCCTTAATTCTGGCTGCAAGATAATCCTCACCTTTTGCAACTACAACAGGAGCTTTTCCCTTATTCTGCTCATATTTGAGAGCAACAGCAAAATGCGTAGGGTTAGTGATAACTACATCCGCCTCCGGAACTGCCTGCATCATTCTGCGCCTTGACACCTCAGCCATCTTCTGGCGCTGCTTCTGTTTTACTTCAGGACTTCCTTCAGTGTTCTTCCACTCATCCTTAACTTCCTGCTTTGTCATCATCATGTCCTTTTTAAATTTACGTTTTTCGTAGACATAATCGATAACACCTATTACAAGATAAATCACGCAGATAACTGTACCTATGTCAAAAATGATATCTGCCAAAAGTTCAATAGCCGCAGTTAATGGTATGTCATACAGCTTATATATATCTGCCATTCTACCCTTCAGCTTATTATAAACAACAATCCCGATGATGACAAGAATCGCTATCTGCTTGAGAAGATTCACCAGTGTCTTCACCGAAAACAATCTTTTAACGCCGTTTATCGGATTAAACTTGCTAAGCTTAGGCTTAAGAGGCTTGGTTGTCGGTTTCCATTTAACCTGCACTATTTCTATTACAATAGCAACAATAAAGCCTACTGCAAAAAAAGGAAGCAGGATGAGCAGCATATCAAGAGCCGTTGTCCTAAGAACCTGTATGCTGTATTGCATATTAAACTCGCCATGCATGCTGTCGAACAAGTCACCTATCAATGTGTAATTCTTATTAAAGCATTCAATAATTCTCTCGCCGATATTCCCGACAGTAAACCTCAATACCATAAAGAGTACAAGTAACATAACCGATGCTGTAAGATCCTTACCCTTAGCTACCTGTCCTTCTTTACGTGCGTCGGTAAGTTTCTTTGCTGTCGGCTCTTCCGTCTTTTCACCGCCTGGTCCATCCTTGGCAAAAAACTGCAATGCGTATGCCGGACAGGAATCCGCCACCCCGGCTCTTCCATAGACCATCACATTATTATATCGTCTTTTATGTCTAAACCAGTTCACCCGGCATACATCCCCTTAACTATATCTACAATATTACTTTTCATTGTCTCCATCAAAAAATTAGAAACCGATGGAAGCATTGAAACAGTCAGATACATAACCATAAGTCCAACTATGATTTTTAACTGCATTCCGACAGAAAACATATTCATCTGAGGTGCTATTTTTGCCATAATACCAAGTATGCAGCTCACCAGCATCAGAGTGATGAATACAGGCAGTGCAATACGAAAACCTATTACAAAATAGTCTGCAATAAAACCTACCACTGTATTATACACTGTCGGCTTGATTATTGCAGCTCCAATCGGAATAACTGTATATGTATCTACAATAGCCTGAATTAAAAATCTGTGAAGTCCCGAAATCATCATAAGCAAAAGCACAACATAATAATACAATCTTCCGGACAAATTGACCTGCATTCTTGTAGCCGGGTCATACATAGTCGCCATTGCAAGACCTATATTCACATCTATAATTTGACCGGCAAAGTGCACAGCCTGAATACTCAGATTAGCACAAAATCCAATTGAAAGCCCTACTATTGCTTCCCGCAGGACTAAAATTGCATAGCCAATAACTCCATCGTAGGAATAATTCTGTTCAGGAGTGATACATACGATAATATAGGACAAGAACAATGAGAGTCCCAGCTTTGTTCTTGCCGGCACATTACTCATCGAGAAAAAAGGTGCTGTATAGACAAAAGCTGTTATACGGACAAGAATCAATAAATATAGCTCCCACTGTGAAAGTAGTGTATCAACATTTAATGTCATACTTTTTAACTCCAGTTTGTCAGATTAAACTTCAAAATTACTCACTCATCAAAATCCACAAAATGTATTAAATGAACCCCAGAGTGAATTCATAAAATCAGTCAAATTCGTTCCAATCCATCCTGCAACAAGCATTAATGTCAAAAAAACTGCTAAAATCTTCGGCACAAATGTAAGAGTCTGCTCCTGAATTGATGTGATTGTCTGAAAAATACTTATTATTAATCCTACAATAAGTGAAACAAGAAGAAGCGGAGCTGCACATTCGATTACAAGAAAAAGTGCCTCTTTCATAATATCAATTACCTGCTGTTGAGTCATTTCAATCTCCTTTTCTCCAAATATCAAATCAGCCCCCACCTAAGTGGAGGCAGTGATTTCTGTGCCTTTATTAATGATAAAAAGTCTTCACAAGATTTCCTATAACCAAATTCCATCCATCTGCTATAATGAACAGAAGTATCTTAAACGGCATAGAAATCGTTGTAGGCGGAAGCATCATCATTCCCATTGACATAAGCGTTGATGCGACAACCATATCAATAACTATAAAAGGTATATAAATTAAAAATCCAATTATAAATGCTGTTCTAAGTTCACTTATAATAAAGCTTGGAATCAGTACAGATGTAGGAATATCATCTTCTGTCTGAATATCCTGTTCACCTGCTATCTCAAGGAACATCTTTATATCCTTCTTGTCAGTCTGACCCAACATGAAATTTCTTATAGGAACAATTCCTGTCTCTAAAGCTTCTTCTGTGCTTATTTCACCTGCAGCAAGAGGTTTAACTGCATCGTTGTACACTGTATTGAATGTTGGTGCCATGATAAAAAAAGTCAAAAACAAAGCAAGACCTACAAGAATCTGATTTGGCGGAACAGTCTGCGTATTAAGAGCAGCTCTTGTAAAATGCAGTACTATAATAATTCTTGTAAACGACGTCAGCATTATAAGGATGGATGGTGCCAGTGATATCACTGTAAGAATTGCCAACATCTGCAATACACCAGCCATATTTTCATCGCCTGCCGCAACACCAATAGTAAGAAGATTATAATCCTTATCAGATGTTGTCTGAGTTTCACCACCAAGTGTCCCGGGAACGCCCGTTCCTTCAGACGCATACACAGCTCTCTCTGAATTCATAAGCAGAATCATAAAGATAAGTGTAAAGAGCATAAGAAATCTGAGCGCATTCTTCTTAAAGTTCTTTCTAGTGTACATACCTTCTACCTGTCTTCCTGCTTATTATTCTGTTCCTTTTTCCTGAATCTGTTGAGAACACTCTCAAATCTCTCATTAGTAACATTATTTTGTGAAACTATAATATCACTGCCATTAAGCTCACCTAATAATGTAACTGTATCTTTACAGACTGCAATCGCAAAGTATTTATCACTGATATAAACAATCTGAATCAGTTTATTTTGTGAAAGCCGCATAGTCTCAACAATCTGTATATTATCACAGGACATATGAGCCTTCTGATAATTGCCAATAAACCGTGTCGTAAAATAAGTCATAACAAGTACAACGATAAACAGCACTGCAACCGTAATAAGTTGAACAATGCCGTTTATCCCTGTAAGAAGCAACTGATACTGCACTAACCTACAACCTTTCTGACAGCCTCCAAAACACGATCCTGCTGGAAAGGCTTTACAATGAAATCCTTTGCTCCTGATTGAATTGACTCAATAACCATAGCCTGCTGTCCCATAGCTGAGCACATAATAACCATAGCTGAGGAATCAGCTGCCTTAATAGCCTTAAGTGCCTGAATTCCATCCATCTCCGGCATTGTAATATCCATCAGTACAAGATCCGGCTTGAGTTCATTATACTTTTCTACTGCTTTAGCACCATTCTCAGCTTCACCAACTACATTGTATCCATTCTTTGTGAGAATGTCCTTAATCATCATTCGCATAAATGCTGCATCATCGCAAATTAATATATTCTTTGCCATAAAAGTTCTCCTTTTGGTATAAATTAATCACATACACATCACTATTATACTATAAAGTAATTAAATTTGTATATATTTTTTTGTTATTTTATAATTTCGGTTATCTTAATTCCAAAGCTCTCTTCAATTACAACAACCTCACCCTTAGCAACATACTTTCCATTCACTAGGACATCAACCGGTTCACCTGCAATCTTGTTAAGCTCAACAATTGTTCCCGGAGCAAAATCAAGAATCTCCTTTATGGATTTCTTAGTTCTACCAAGTTCAACAGTAACTTCAAGAGGCACATCCATAATCAGACCGATATTCTCCGGCTGTCCATTTGCTCCAACATTTCCCGTAAACGGCTGGAATGATGCAGGCTGAACATTTGGCATCTGCTGTGGCTGATAGCCTCCCATTACCTGTGGCTGCGGATATGGCATTGCCGGCTGCATATATCCGCCCATAGGCTGTGCATACGGATTCATTCCCGGCTGCTGATATCCATTCATATCCGGTGCATAGCCTGTATTCGGCTGTGGAACCGGTGCAGGCTGTGGTGCAGGAGCTGACTGTGGTGCCGGTTGTGGTGCAGGAGCCGGCTGTGATGCTTCTGCCTGCGTAGCTGTTGATTCATCTGAATCAGATGTATGCATTCCAAAAATCTCATATAATGACTTGGCAAATTCAACAGGATACAACTGCATAATTTCACTGTCAATCAAATCACCGATAAGCATCTTAAATGAAACCTTAACAAACTTTGACTTAAGGAACTCAGGCAGCTTTTTTGTATTCATGCTCTCATTAAGGTCGATTACCTCAGCAATTGGAGGACTAATATCAATCTTTTTATTGAGCATTGATGACATAGATGTCGAGGCGCTTCCCATCATCTGATTCATCGCTTCACCAATGGCACTCAAATGTAAGTCTGTGATAGGTTCATCAGAAGCTACACCCGGACCTCCCATCATAAGGTCAGTAATAATTTTAACATCATTTTCCTTGAGTACAAGTACATTATTACCGTCAAGGCCTTCAACATATTTAATCTGAAGAAATACGCATGGTCTGTCATATGAATCAGATAATTCTTCCCAGCTTACATATGATACATTCGGCGTTGTAATTGTAACAGTCTGATTGAGCAGCATTCCAAGTGTAGTTGCCGCTGAACCCATACTGATATTAGAAATCTCTCCAATGGCATCTTTCTGCTCTTCTGTAAGGAACTGATCATCATCTGCCGGTGATGTTGTATCTGCTGCTGAAGAATCATTATTTCCACCGCCTTTATCATCTCCGGCTAATAATGCATTTATTTCTTCCTGTGATAACATTCCATCCATTGTTTCACTCCTCTTCTTTCAGTATTTGCGTAATTCGCACCGCATAATTATCATTGGACGAACCGGGCATAGCCGCAAACTTCTTTAAATTGCCCACATAAATATCTAATTCTTCATCTATACCCCTATCCAGCTTAATTACATCACCGATATGCAGATTGATAAAATCATTCACCGAAATCGAACTGTTTCCGAGCACAGCTTTGATAGGAATCTGAGCTTTAGATATAAGGCTCTCAATCGCATCATTGTACGATTTATTGTCCTTATCCTGCATAGTTGAAAACCAGTATTTGGTATTCAGCTTATCCATGACAGGCTCTAACACTCCAAATGGAAGACACACATTCATCAAGCCTTCCACTTCTCCTATTTTAACATTAATTGTGATAATTGCAATAGTTTCGCTTGGCGAAATAATCTGAGCGAACTGGGAATTGGTCTCAATCCTTTCGAGACGCGGCATTATACTTACTACATTCTGCCAAGGTTCCCTCAACAGGTTAACGCATATTGTGTATATGCGTTCAAGAATAACCAACTCTATCTCAGAATAATCTCTTATCTTATCAAGTGGCTCTCCCTCGCCTCCAAGTAGTCGGTCAATCATTGCATATGCCAGATTTCCCGATATTTCCATAACCATAGTACCCTCAAGCGGTTCCATATTGACAACACCTAACAGCACTGGATTGGACAACGCATTGGAAAATTCTGAATAAATAACCGACTCTGAATTGACAACTTCAACCTGCACAGCTTTTCTTAAATACGCCGGCAAATTAGTAGATAAAAGTCGGCCATAATGTTCGAAAATAATTTCAAGTGTTCGAAGATGCTCCTTAGAAAATTTTGTTGGTCTGGCAAAGTCATAATTCTTGACCTGTTTTTCATCCTTATCTTTTATTTCGTCCACATCAAGCTCACCACTGTTGAGAGCTTTTAGCAGATTATCTATCTCGCTCTGCGACAGGACTTCGCTCATCAAAGCCACCTGCCTTTCTCTTAAAATACATTACTGGGTAATAAAACTTGTAAAGCTTACATCATATATAAATGTCGAATCAAAAAGTTCCTGAAGTTTTCCGAGAACTTCTTTACGAATTTCTTCTTTGTTAGAGTTAGCTTGTGCCATCGTATACTGTGTAACGACATCAATAATCGTACTGTCAATCTGGCTCATTGCTGAATTAATTATATCATGCTTAGCCTTATAGTCTGCATGTGACTTATCAAGAATAATGCTGACACCAACTACTATGACATGTGCCTTGCCATCATCGCCTGTCTTAAGATTAAGAGAAGCTGTAGACTCACCATTGAAAGTTACTGCAACTTCCTCAAGGTTCTTAATATCGACTGTCTCCGGTTCATCCGATGAACCGCTCACATCCAAATCAATTATTTCACAGATTTTATCAACAAGCTTACCTGTCTTGCTGATTGCCGGCATACATGTGAAAATTAACAATGCCGAGAGCACTAAGTTCACTACAACTAATGTGAGTGTAATGATTTGTAAAAGACTCTTTTTCACTTATTTTTCCTCCTGTATTTTACTCATTGTAATTATTATAGCTATTATAAATTCTTATCTCAACACGCCTGTTCTGTGCTCTTCCCTCTGCTGTCGAGTTATCTGCAACCGGTTTATATTCACCAAAGCCCGAATGCATAAGATTATTTGGTGAAAGTCCACAATCATTTACCAAATATTCATATACCGAAAGTGCTCTGTAGGTTGACAGCACTGCATTGCTTGTAAATAGCGGGTCACCGATTATTGGTACATTATCCGTATGTCCGAGTATCTGTATCGTATTATCAGAATACTGCTCAAGTATCTTTGCAACCTGCTTTAAAAGCTCTTTTGCTTCAGGTTTTAAATCTGCTTTTGCAGAATCAAACAAAAGTGAACCCTTTAGTGTAAGCTGAACATAGTGAGTCGTTGTCTGAACCTCTACTGATGACGATATCTTATCTGCGGCAAGCTCCCGCTCTATATCTTCTGACATCTTTGTTGATTCTTTTAATTCCTCTTTTTCAAGCTCAAGCTTTGCATATGTAATAGTATCGGCTTCGCCTTCTTCATTCTTTCCAAGCTCCGAATAATACTGTCCAAGCTCTGTAAGCTGGCTTGCTCCACTTGATATGAGCATGCCTTCACCTATTCCTGTCTGCCCTCCATTTAGTATTGAAAAACTCTGAGCCATTGATTGGGCAATCTGTTGGAATTTTTCAGCATCCACAGTGGACGATGCAAACAAAAGGACGAAGAAACACAAAAGAAGATTCATCAGATCGGAAAATGTATCTTTCCATCCATCGGTTTTTACAGGAGCCTCTTCCTGCTTTTTTGCCATTAAGCCTCACCTGCCTGTCCGTTCTCCTCATCACTGCCGAACTTAGTTCTCTCAGCCGGTGAAAGGAATGATTTTAACTTCTCCTCAATAACTCTTGGATTCTCTCCTGCCTGTATTGATAACAGACCTTCTATCATAACTTCCTTGAGTGTTACCTCTGTCTCGTTATTAGCACGAAGCTTAATTGCTACCGGTGTTGCAAGCCAGTTAGCAAGAAGTGAACCATAGAATGTTGTAATGAGTGCTATGGCCATCGCCGGACCGATAGATGACGGATCAGCCATATTCTGAAGCATCTTTATAAGACCGATAAGGGTACCTATCATTCCCCAAGCAGGACCCATACCTGCTAAATTCTCCCAGAATCCATAAACCTTCTTATGTCTTGCTTCGAGGTTAGAAAGCTCTGTCTCCAAAATTGCTCTAACCAAATCAGGCTCTGTACCATCCACAATAAGTAATACTCCTTTTTTGAGGAACTCATCGTCAAGTCCTTCTGCTGCTTCCTCAAGTGCAAGAAGACCTTCCTTTCGTGCCAGATTAGAAAGCTCAATTATCTTTCTGATTGTATCGGCATTGTCAACCTTCTTATCCTTGATTGCAAGTGTAAATCCTTTTAATCCATTGACAAAATCAGGAAGCTTATTCATTGTAAGACATGCTCCAAATGATCCACCGATTGTAATCGCAATCGAACCCGGATCAATAAAGCTTCCTATAACACCAAATCCATCTCCCGATATGATTCCATACATTGTGAATCCGAAACACAAAACCAAACCAACTATTGTAGCTAAATCCACTTTACTCACCTACCAGTCATCATTATTTGTATATCAAACTTCTTCTAAAGTCTCTTTTTCAATATAAATTTTTCTCTTATAAGATAATACTAAATTTTTTATTTGTTGTCTACTTTCTTTTACAATTATTTTTTTACCTGTCGTAAGTGTCACCACCGTATCAGGTGTTTCCTCTATAACTTCTATCAAATCACTATTGACAGTAAATGTCGTTCCGTTAAACCTCGTAAGGTCTATCATCCTTCCCCTCCTATCCACTTTGTAAATGTCATGTGCCGCATATTTCCAATTATACCATCAAGCTTACTGCTGTCAAACACTGTACTGCCCGATTCAATTCTAAGTGCACTTTCTGGCCAGGGAACATATTCTAACTCCACTCCATATATTTGGGCAATCTCAGATGCCATGTCATTAAGACTGTATGTCTCGCCACCAATATTATACACATCGTCAATGCATTTGTCACAAAATGCACCTTCAATTATGGTATTGCACAAATCGCCAATATAAGTCAGGGTTCTCTTAACCTCTCCTCTGCCATAAAGTGAAATATTCTTTTTCTCTTTTGCCCTGCCAAGAAAAAATTCGGCAGTTCCGTATGAACCCACTCCTTCAAGAATGGTTCCGTATGGCACACATATTCTAAATATACAGTAATTAATTCCAAACACATTTGAGTACATCTTTATATATTGCTCACATGCATACTTATTAACTGCATATATCGTTTTAAACTCCTTTTCATCATCCTCCCCAAGCGGCTCATCCTTGCCTTTATATACCAGCCTCGTTGATGGAAATATCAGCTTAGCCTGCGAGCTTGATTTTCTCATCGCATTTAAAACATTCAAAAGTCCAAGCTCATTTACATTCACAAATACGGACGGTTCATCAAACCCGGCGTAAGTTCCTGTCTTTCCTGCAAATAACATCACTGCATCGACATCCAATTTTATTGCTGATACAGACTCTTCATCCAAAATATTAACAGGAGCATAACCACTACAGCAATCCTTATGTGTGCTTTCTCTGTCATATAGATATAATTCTATACCCAATTCATTAACTTTAATGTACTGAATCAGATTTCTTGCTATATAACTGTTAGCCCCTATAATAGTGATTGTTTTCATGCTATGCTCCTAAATAATAATCTTTAATTATCTCTTAAGATTTATAAGCTCCTCTAAGAGTGTATCTGACACTGTTATAATTCTTGAGTTAGACTGGAAACCTCTCTGTGTTGTGATCATGTCTGTAAACTGACCTGCAAGGTCTACATTTGACATCTCAACATATCCTGGTGCAAATGAACCTCCATCAGCTGTTACATCCTGACCTATGCCATCGAATTCTCCGGAGTTCATTGTTGCAGTATAAAGATTAGAGCCTGCCTTCTCAAGACCGGCAAGATTAGAAAATGTAGCAACCACAATCTGTCCCAAAGTCTTAGTTGCGCCATTGTCATATCCCGCAATAATTTTACCATCTGTCTGGATACTTACAGTTGTCATCTTACCTGCTGCAAGACCTGCATCCTGTCCACCAGCATCACCCTTCTTAGGTACAAGAGATGTATCTTTACCAAAACAGGTTATCTGTGATATATCAACCGTAATATCCTGATCAAATGAATTTCCAAGACCTTTAACGGTAAGTGTCATCGGATTACCTGTATCAAGACTTCCATCTGCATCTTTGAATTTAATGTTGTAATTGTTAAGCACTGCCTGAAGGTCTGCCTCAGCAAGTCCCATATCTTTACCATTACAAGCCATTCCTGTACATGTAATGTTATAGCTGTATGGATCAGCAGCATCCTGCTTTATTGAAAGTGTTGCTCTGTATTCATATCCAAGATTATCGTAAAAGCTTACATTTGTTGATATTGTGCCTGCTGCAGATGAAAAACTCTCATCATTCTTATTAATGTTACCTGTAATTGTAGTTTTAGTAGTCTGCGTAGGTGTTGCATATTTATTTTCTGAACTATATATAGCTAATGGACTTACAGTTGCTCGCTGAATATTGCCATTAGCATCTGCCTGCCATCCCATAACAGAATATCCGGCACTTGTTACAAGATTACCGGCTGCATCTGTTGTAAAATTCCCGGCTCTTGTAAAGAAATTCTGTGTTCCATCATTTACAATAAACATTGAATCGCCATTTATCATAAGATCAAATGGATTATTAGTTGCCTGTGAACCACCTGGATCTGATACAGATGTGCTCATCGAAGCAACCTTAGAACCAAGACCTATCTGCATTGCATTTGTACCGCCTCTGCCTGTCGCTGTGTTAGGTCCTGATGCACTCTGCGTTGTCTGATATAATACATCACTGAAGGATACACTCTGTGACTTATATCCTACAGTATTTACGTTTGCGATGTTATTACCAATAACATCCATCTTTGTCTGGTGGGTCTTAAGACCGGCAACACCAGAAAAAAGTGCTCTCATCATAGTATTTGTTCCTCCTGATTAAGAAGCCGTGATATGAACTCATCTGTCATTCAGAGTTCCTAACTTCCTTATCGGTCCAGCTATATTATCACTGCCCCATCAATATTAGTATACACATTATCAGCATCACTGCTTTGCTCCATTGCCGTAATTACCGTATTGCTTTTGGTATTTACGATAAAGGAAAGGCTGTCCATTATCACAAGCGACTCCCGGATGCCCTTTTGTTCTGCCTTCTTAGCACCATCCTGAAGTCTTTTTATCTGTTCATCGGACAATGTTATATTTCTCTGCCTTAAACGCTCGCCTGCATGCTTTGAAAATCTTAAACTGCCATCCGTGGCTGAATTCTCTTTTATCTGCCACTGCTGTTTTAACACATCCTCGAAGGACATGCCCTGCATAGCGGCTGCATCCTTGCTTCCCCTTGTCTTTTGATTCAGATATTGCCCTGTGACCTGTTCAATGGAGGAATAGATATTATTTTTTATTTCCATAATTCGTTCCTCTTTTCAAAATTCCGGACTGTTAAGCTATATGTTCAAGGTTAATAACATTATATGCTGTTGTCTTAATTTTTACTGCCTGAACTGTCAGAGCTTCCATTACCTGTCTCATCCATTATCTTTTTATAATATTCTTCATCAACAACTGAATACAGATCATTAATATTATACAAATAACCTTTTACAGAGAGGTATGTACCATCCTCACGTATTTCAACCGTCTCAACCTTTCCGCTGTAATACTTTGTCTCGCCATTTTTATCTGTAGGCGCCATGATTACATACTTTCCGACAAGGTTCTGAGCCTGTCCCTTAGCCATTGCATCTGACATGTTCTGTAACTCTTCAATCTGTGAGAAGGTCGCCATCTGGGATACCCATTCTGTATTTGTTGTAGGTTCTAGAGGATCCTGATACTGCATCTCTGCTACAAGAATCTTAAGAAACTGATCCTTGCCCATAGTTGATGTGCCTTTAGTATCCTGAGTCAGATTATCCGGCGTGGAATTTGCATATATCTTGCCATCTACAACCGTTGCACTTACTGCCATGTGCTCATCTCCTTTCTATATCATATAATCAACATTTCCACCTGTAGCTCTTAACATCTCAGCCGCCAGAACATCCTCCTCTGACGCTTCATCATCGCCTATTATTGCATTTATCTCTTCTAATGTGAGCTGATGCGATGATCTGTGACCACTGTTTTCCTGTGGATTCTCATTTCTGCCTTCAAGGTTTTTTCCGGTTTCAAATCCATGTGACTGGACTGTAACTTCAACAGCATCAACCTTAAGACCCTGCTGTTCAAAATTGTCCTTAAGCATAACAAGCTGATTTTCTATGGCATTTTTCACATCATCGTTTTCTGCCATAAGCTGCGCTGTAATTATACCATCTCTAGAAGATATAACAAGATTCAATTTTCCGAGATTTTCCGGCTGAAGCTGTAATTCCATCTCGGAAAAAGTACTGTTGACATTAACTTTAATTGCATCTACAAGCTGTCTGACAATATCCTGTCCCTTAACTGAATAACCGGCAAAAGCACTCTCCGATATTTCTCCTGTTCCAAGCGCATTATCGACATTTCCAACTAAAGTCTCAAGTAACTGGCTGGAAAGACTCTGTTTTTCATTACCTGAGGTTTCCGAATGTGAGCTGCTTTCATCAGTATCAACTGTTATCTTGTCTTCAAGCTTAAGCCCGGCATTAATATTTGAATTATCTGCTGCTTCAACATTTTCCTGTACATTCTCAGTGTTAACCTTTTCATTAACAACAGCCGGCTCTTCTGCCGCTTCAAATGCAAGAGCGAGCTTATCATCAGCTGTGTTAAAGCCAGCAGAAGCATCATTATCTTCTGTCATGACAAGTTGTGCGTACTTTATTATCTCATCTGTGCTGACACCAAGCTCATCCGCACAATCTGCCAGTAAATTTTGCAGGTTATCGCTAAGCTGTGTAAATGTCTCTGAAATATTGCTGTCTGTAAGCAGCTTCAATGCATCTCCATCAGCAAGCGCCTGAGAAATAAAATCGGCAAGATTGTTCTGGCTTAATAAATCCATCAGTCCCATCCCACTCTCGGCAAGCATTCTCTCAAGTTCTTCATCCGTCACATCAAGTACTGCGCAGACAACGGCCTTAACCTCGCTCGTAAGTGCCTTCAAGGTTCCCACCATTGTGCTCTCATCCACTGCTTTTCCATCGCCTGTATGCTTTGCTCCTCTGACAATGTACTCAACCTGCGAACGTCTTGTTGACATCTTCTCCTGAATTCCCTTTGTGTCCGTCTGACTTTGAAGCTTGTTCATTGAATCATTCATCAGATTACCAAATGTCTTGTCTGGCTTATTTGCCGAACTCTTTTGAGCATAGCTGTAATTATTGCTTATATTCTTTGTTACATTCTGGACACTGGCATAATTCTTCACATTTGTGTTGGACATTTCTTTTTCCTCCTTTCATAATAATATTTATATAGTCAACCGTATATCGGATAACTATCTGTTAGTACCATTATTTGTATCGGTGCCATTGTCGGTCGTTCCGGATTTGTTACCTGTTGTGTTAGTGTTACCTGTTCCATTGGCGGTTGTGCCACCAGCCGTTCCGTTTCCGGCATTGTTGTTCGTGCCATTATTGGTTCCGGTTGTGTTGGCAGTGCCTGTGCCATTAACTGTTCCTGTATTGGTTCCCGTTGTATTTCCTGTGTTAGTGCTGTTCATTGCATCAGGGTTTCTTGTGAGATTATTCGTATTATTTCCGGAATTTATAGGTGCATTGCTTCCATCATGTGTACCATCAGGATTTCCAACAGGATTCTTTCCCTGGCTCTCCTGAATACGATTCTCACGGTACTCTTCAACTGTGTATGGTGACGGATACATGAGAAGTGTTATCTTAGCAGCATATGTTGAATTCATATTCTGGAGAATTGACGCTGCATTAGCCTGTGACATATTTGCAAGAATTGATGCAACCTTCTCTTCATCTCCTGTCATCTCTTCGAGAATAGTCGCCGCCTGCGCTGCCTTCATCTTAGAATAAGTTTTAGATAAATCAACAATCACCTGGCTGCTTGCCCGCTTCTCTATGGCCATCTGATATATTGCTGCCGCGTTTTCCGGATCCATCTTCTCATACCAGCTTATATATGTATCCGGGTCAGCGGCATAATTACCTGTATAATCATTTCCAAATACGATTTGCTCATCGAACTGTCTCTTGAGCTCCTCATAATTTTTCTGATATGCTTCATAAGGAGACAGTCTTGCTACCTCCGATGTCAGATTTGCAATCGTATCTGCGTTTGCCGATATTGCCTCATTCAAGCTCAGATTCTCATTTTCAAGTTCCTGTATCCTTGCTATAGCTTCAGAAAGTGTTGTATAAGGATACTTGCTGTCAATTCCAATCTGCTCATCGGATGCAGCTGGAAGAATCTTATTGATAACCGGTACATCTTTTAACACCGGATATAAGACCTTGCTTCCAAATCCTCCAACATCTAACTTAACCAGCAGAACGAATATTGCCAGCCAAATCAAAACGATAAGTACAGTAACAAGGGCAATAATCAGCTTATTGGATTTTTTTTCTTCCTCCTGTTCATCTAATAAGTCATCAAGTTCGTCTGCCATATTAATCCTCCTGTTCAAAACGGAAGCTTACAAGCTCATCAATCTCTTTTTTCTCCTGGTCACTAAGTTCCTGAAGAAATTCTTCATAAGCCTTCTCCCTGAGTTTTTCCTGAATTTTGCGTTCCTTCATAACTTCACCCAAACGCTTCTGCGCAGCTTCAAGATTAAGCGAAGCCACTTTAACTTCCACGAGCTGTTTCTTAATCAGATTTTTTGACAGCTCAATGGCATTTTTACATATATTAATCTGTAATACATTTATACTTCCTGACAACTGCTGTCTATACGCCTCTTCATAAGCATTTTTCTGTTCAAACAGATTATCAAGTTTTTGTTCTTCCTGACTCAGCTTCATTCTGGCAGCTGCATAAGAGTTTTTAGCCTGAATTTCAAGCTTATTCTTAATATCAAGAATATTTTGCATTCTGTAAATAAACTTTGCCATATGCCGCCTCCAGATTTACTTCAACAGGCCTTGTGCTAGCCAGCCGTTCAAATAACTATTTGAAAATATCATTCAAAAGCTGTATTTCTTGTGAAAATTCATACTTGTCATCGACACCCTGAAGTAGGAAGCTGTTAACCGCTTCATGCTTTTCTATTGCGTAATCAATTTCCTTATTGGAGCCTTTCTTATATGCACCGATATTTATCAAATCTTCCGCTTCATTATATGTTGCTAGGACATTCTTGAGCCTTCCTGCAACTGCTTTATGCTCTTTATTTACAATCTGGCTCATTACTCGCGATATACTCATAAGCACATCGATGGCAGGATAATGATTCTTATTTGCCAGCTTACGGTTAAGCATTATATGTCCATCAAGAATACTTCTCGCTGTATCAGTTATCGGTTCATTGAAATCATCTCCGTCTACAAGTACAGTATATAATCCTGTAATAGACCCTCTGCTGCTCATTCCTGCCCGCTCTAACAGCTTAGGCAGCTCACTGTAAACGCTAGGTGGATATCCCCTTGTAACAGGCGGTTCGCCCGATGCAAGTCCTATCTCTCTTTGTGCCATCGAAAAACGTGTCAAGGAATCCATCATCAGCAGTACATCCTTGCCTTGATCTCTGAAATATTCTGCAATAGCTGTCGCTGTCTTAGCAGCCTTATTACGTATAAGTGCCGGTTTATCTGACGTTGCAACAACAAGAATACTTCTTTTCATTCCCTCTTCACCAAGATCTCTCTCGATGAACTCTCTTACCTCTCTGCCTCGCTCACCTATAAGTGCGATTACATTTATATCTGCCTTTGTGTTACGTGCAAACATTCCCAAAAGAGTACTTTTTCCGACACCGCTTCCGGCAAAGATTCCGATACGCTGTCCTTTTCCAACAGTTATGAGTCCGTCAACAGCCTTTACTCCCAACGGAAGAACCTCGGAAATAATCTCTCTTTCCATAGGGTCAGGCGGCGCCGCCTCACACGGATATTCCGCATCATAATGTATTGTACTTCCATCTGAAGGATTTCCAAGACCGTCAAGTGTTTTGCCTAAAAGCTCCGACCCAACCTTTATCATAAGCGGCTTTCCTGTATTCTCTACAGTACATCCCGGAGCTATACCATCAACGGATTCAAATGGCATCAGAAGTATTCTATTGTCCTTAAACCCGACAACCTCTGCATATATTACTCTATCCGGATTGTCTCTTGGTATTATGCGGCACAAATCATTTAATCGTGCATCCGGTCCAATCGACTCAATACTTAATCCAACCACCTTAGAAACACGACCAAGCTTTTTATAATATGTTTTATCAATCAGTCTTGTATATTTTTCCAAATCTATATCTGTAAGCACAATTCTTATCTCCTGACAGATGTATTTTGTTTTACAAAATTATCATTGATTATCCATGCAGCTTAACAACCTGATATCATGTATCAAATTATCAAGCTGAACATCCAGACTGCAATCAAATACACCACCATCTGTTTCTATGAGACATTCATTTCTCTTCAAGTTTGAGTCCTCTGATATCTCAATATGTATGTCACCCGATACAGCTCCATTTATCAGATGCTGGTTATTAATTGTAAATCTGTAATCAGCCGGTGATACATGTATGTTAAATTCTTTGCTGTTTTCAGTATTTCCCATAACCGAATTGATAAGATATATTATCATATCCTTCTTATCTTCCGCAACAGTGTGTGTCACATTTGAAAACACATTTATAAATGTATCAACTAACATCGGCTCAATCTTTTTTATTTTAGCCTGATATTCGTCTTCGAGCTGTTTCCTCTTTGCAGCATACTCGCTGTCAAGCTGCTGTTTTTTCTCTTCAATATCTGGCTCAGCATTTTTAAGTCCCTGCGCATAGCCTTCATTCTTCATAATCTCTATGAAATTATCAGCTTCACGATGTGCCTGTGCGACAATTTCTTCAGCCTCATGCCTGGCATTGTCAAGAATCTCCTGTGTCTGAATAGAAAGCTCTTCCTGTGCAGCTGCCTCTTCATCCGGCCCAGTCAGTTCTTCGACAACTTGAGCACTAAGACCACTCACAAAGCCATCCGCATCAGGTGGGTTCGGTGTTATGACACTTGTAGCTACTATATTCTTCTTGATGCTGTTAATCTTATCAAGCACTTTCTGATTCGAATCAATAATATAATTATCTGCATTTTTCACTACAAAGCTATTATATTTTAACAGATTAGACAACTATCTCGTCACCTCCGCCTCTTGCAATTACAATCTCACCTGCATCTTCAAGCTTTCTGATGTTATTAACAATCTTCTGCTGTGCTTCCTCAACATCCTTAAGACGTACAGGTCCCATAAAGTCCATATCCTCTTTTATCATAGCAGCAAGACGCTTTGAAAGGTTTCTGAAAATAACATTCTGAACCTCCTCATTGGCATTCTTGAGGGCAACTGCGATATCATTATTCTCAATATCACGCAACACTCTCTGAATAGCTCTGTCGTCGAGTGAGAGAATATCCTCGAATACGAACATCTTCTTTCTGATCTCGTCTGCAAGCTCTGGATCCTCGACTTCGAGTGTTTCCACAATATGCTTTTCTGTTCCTCTGTCAACTGAATTGAGGATATCAACGATAGCATCAACACCACCGACAATTGTGTAATCCTGATTAACAAGCGAAGCAAGCTTACGCTCTAATACGCGCTCAACCTCCTTGATAACATCCGGTGATGTTCTATCCATCTGTGCAATTCTACGTGCAACTTCTGCCTGTTTATCAGGTGGAAGTGCAGAAATTACCATTGATGACTGTGCCGGCGAGAGATATGATAAAATAAGTGCTATAGTCTGTGGATGCTCATCCTGTATGAAGTTAAGCAGCTGTGCAGGATCCGTCTTTCTTACGAACTCGAAAGGACGTACCTGAAGGCTCGCTGTAAGCTTTCCGATGACTTCCTTGGCGCGGTCTGAGCCAAGTGCCTTTTCAAGAAGATCCTTGGCATATCCAATACCACCCTCTGCGATATACTGCTGAGCGAGACATACTTCGTAAAATTCATTGAGTACTTCTTCCTTAGTTCCCGGCGACACACTGTTAGTGTTGGCAATCTCAAGTGTAAGCTGTTCAATCTCATCATCATGAAGATGTTTAAATATCTGTGATGACATCTCAGGCCCTAAGGCAATCAGCAAAACTGCTGCCTTCTGGACTCCGTCTAATCCATTTTTCTTTGCTGCCATATTAACTCCATTCCGAAGTGCACTATACTGCACTTCCATTAATTCTGAGTAAAGCAGACATTCACAATTCCGACTTGCTGCCTGCTCATGAATGCTGGATATTTATACAACCAGCTTTTTAGTCAAACTATAATTAATCCCAGCCATCGTTGAGCCAGTTTCGAAGAAGCATTGCAACTGCTTCCGGATTTTCCTGGACGAATTTTTCGATAGCTTTTCTTGCTTCAGACTTATCCTGAAGATCAATTTCTTCAAGAGGTGTCTGCTTTTCTCTAGTAGATGCAAGCATATCTTCAACTGAAAGCTCCGGTTCTGTCTCCTCGACAGTTACAGGTCTTGCACTTCTGAATACAACGAACGCAAGAAGTGCTACTATAAGTACTGCTAACACAATCTGAATTATAAATGATGTAGGAGTACTCTTTGCAGGTGTGTCAAGAAATACATATTTCATATTAGCTGATATGGCAATATTGTCAGCCGATATACCTGTACCATTGGCTATAAGCTGTGCCAGATCCTGCTCAACGTCAATCGAAACAGGCGAACTGTTTGCAAGCTTATACTCATCATATGTCATATCGCCAAGCAGCCCCTGAGTTCTTAAATCTTCCTCAGACACAACCTCATATCTTGTCAATATGATTGAAAGTGAAGATTCAGCAAACTTAATGGATGCTGCAGTCTTCTCTGTAGTTGTATACTTGCTGTTCTGAAGCCAGTCAATCTGTGTGAGTGAGTACTCACCGTTAGTACCTGTTCCCTGCTCAACATCGTAGCCTGTATTGTCATCATTCGACTCTGTTCCGGCTGTACCGCCTGCCGTAACGCCATTAGTACTGTTGACTTCATAGCTTGTGCTTCTGAGTCCTTCCTCAGAACCGTCAGGAATTGTATACTCCTGTGCTACTTCAGTAACAACGTCATTATCAAATACAAGATTAACCATAACTTCTGCATCTGAATAATTCTGTGTTGCAAGTGCTAGCTTCTTAACTTCCACTTCAAGGTTAGTCTTCTGCTCACGCTGGAACTTATACTGTGTTGTCGAATTAGACAATGAAGATGAATCTTTTATTCCTGAATATAAAAGCTGTCCCTTGTCATCCATTACAAGCACATTATTGGTATTCTGGCTTCCGACATTGTTGGCAAGCATAAGACCGATAGCCTCTGTCGTTTCATCGGCAAGAGTCTTGCTCGTCACAAGCACTGCTGTTATGTACGCATCTTTATTCTCATCAAATATTGAAGATGTATCCTGAAACTTGATTGTAACCTGTGCGCTCTTTATTCCATCTATCTTGGCAAGCTGTGCAGCGAACTTCTTCTCTAACTGTTCAGCATATAGTATCTCTTTATCGCTCTGTGTCTGTGAGAAGCTGCCTGTTAAAACATCACTGTATGAGTAACCTGATGAAGCAATATTATTCGAGCCAAGCACAAGCTGTGCTTCTATTTCATCATTCTTATTAATTATAATTTCAAAATTCGAGCCGACTGTACAAGAAATATTATTGCTTGTAAGAAGCTCTCTTACCTCCGTTGCTTCCGAAGCGGTTGAACAGTAACGCACTACAACCGTCTGTGGCTGCGCCAAAACAATTCCGAGAATCACAATCGCAATAATTGCCACTAACACTGAGGATATAAATATTGTTTTCTGTTTTTTACTGTACTTGTTCCAAAATTCCTTTATCTTGTCAAGGTATTTTTTTACTATATCCGGCATATGTGTTCTCCTGTATCACTAGTTATCTTTTAAAATTTTAAATCTGGATCTGCATAATCTCCTTATATGCGTCCAAAATTCCATTTTTTACTGCAACAGTATACTGAAGTGCCAAATTAGCTTTTTCTTCTATTATACTAAGTTCATGAGTGCTTGTAAGCTTTCCCATTGCATAATCTATCTCAGCCTGCTGTGCCTGCTGTATATATCCATTCGTACCTGAAATAAGATTTACCGCAGCCTGGTATAATTCATCAAAACTGCCAGAATCTTTTGTCTTTGTAGTCTTAGAATCAGTAATCTGATTAGTAATATAATCTGTTGATACACCTGATAATATATTAATCGATGACATATGTATTCCTCACTTTTCCTCTACAATATATTTTACTTACCTATCTGAAGTCCCTTTGATGCCATGCTCTTTGATGCCTCGAACGCAGTTGCATTCGCCTCAAAGGAACGGGAAGCATCAATAAGGTCCGTCATCTCTGTGATAATATTGACATTAGGATATGTAACATACCCATTCTCGTCAGCATCAGGATGTGACGGATCATATACAAGCTCCATCGGTGTATCTGTATCATTTACAATGGCAGTTGCCTTAACTCCATTGCCGACTCCGCTTCTTGTAGCGTCAAAAATCTCGCTGAATGTGCGGATACCGTAATTATTTCCTTTTTCATTGAGTACAACATTCTTACGAACATAGGCTCCGCCGTCATCCGTTCTTGTAGTCTTGACGTTGGCAATATTCTCTGAGATAACATCCATCCTTAATCTCTGTGCGCTCATTCCGGATGATGCTATATTAAATGAACTGAATAATGACATAATTAACCTCCCTGTTTTTACTTAGATAGAACAGCTTTCATTCTCTCAAATTCGCTGTTAAGGCCTTCTATAATTCCATCATACATAAGCTGATTAGATGCAAGCTCTGCCTCTTCAACATCAATATCAACATTGTTACCATCAAGTCTTGTCGACAACTGCGAATGATCTGTATAGACATAAGGCTTAAGCTTTTTATAATCAACATTTGCCACCTTCTGGTCAAGTGTTGAGCTTGTCTTTCCCTGCCTTCCAATCTCATTCTGTAAAAGTGTCTCAAATACCATATCCTGTCTCTTGTATCCTGGCGTGTCAACATTAGCGATATTGTTATTTAGCACTTCATTCCTCGTCCATGCCGCATCCGCTGCCGAAGACAGCACATTGACATATCCAAATGCTCCTGAATCAAACATCCTACATTCTCCTTTATGATAACAATTTCATCAAAAATACCCATAAAACCACATTCTTCTTATCAATTATACGGCATCCGATAAAAAAAACAAGCTTTTTTTACAATATCTTGCATTTTTTTTAGGAAAAATAATGCGCTGCCCCATACGGAACAGCGCATCTTTACATGAGATAATCCGGCACTCATTCAGTGAGGTCAATCTTTTTCAACTCATCAAATACAACATCATTAAGTACTTTAATATACGTTCCCTTCATTCCGGATGACCTCGACTCTATAACTCCTGCACTCTCAAACTTTCTAAGTGCATTTACGATTACCGAGCGGGTTATTCCCACTCTGTCTGCAATCTTGCTTGCAACAAGTATTCCTTCATTTCCATCAAGCTCTTCAAATATATGCTTAATCGCTTCAAGCTCTGAAAATGACAACGTGCTTATCGCTGACTTGACAATATGAATCTTTCTTGTCTCTTCTGCATTCTCTTCATTGACAGAACGCATCATCTCAAGTCCTACAACAGTTGTACCGTACTCACAGAGTATGATATCGTCTATATCATATTGACTGTCACACTTGTACATAAAAAGCGTTCCGAGGCGCTCTCCCGCAATATCTATAGGAGCTATGATAGCCTGATATTTTTTTGCATCGCCTCTTCCAAAACCCAGCGTCTCAAGATTAACATTCTCTTTTGTAGAAAGGACACTTAACAGACGCTCGTTAAGCATATGATCGATAAACTCACCAACTTCATCACCAATCAACTCCTTAATTTCTTCAACGCCATCACACAGGCTGCTTCCTAACACCTTACCCTTCTTACTTATAACAAGAGTATTAGACATCAATATCTCGCTAAGTACCTGACATATGTCGTTGAAAACTACCTTGTGCGAATTATTGTTGTGCAATAGCTTGTTGATTTTTCTTGTCTTATCAAGCAACTGAACACTCATCTGTGCAACCACCCTTTCCATATAAATCTAAAATCTAATCCACTATCCTATATTGTTTCCCATTAAGAAAGAATTCTGCTTTGCAGAACTCTCCGCCTGCCGCATGCCGCCTAAGCGGCAAATTTTCGTTCCACCGCGGTTCGTTACTGCCCGTAAGGTTTTTATATAATAGAGAATCTCAACAAAATTTCCTAATATAAAAAACTTAGCAAATAGAATATTGGTTCTACTTGCTAAGTTTAGCATAAATATTTTGAATATACAATAGTTTTTGTAGATTTTTTTGTGAATAGTCTGAATAATTATTATAATTCTTAATATTTAATCATTTTTATATCGCTTAACACTGTATATACTGCTCTCGATGCAGCTATAGATACACACTGAGAGAAACTTTTATGCTTTCTCCTGCGTTTCCTTTCTGTCCATCACAAAACCGCAATGTTCATCGGCACACACGAGCTTATTTCCCTTTTCAACCATATAACCGCCGCATTCAGGACATTTTATGCTTGACGGCTTCTGCCATGACATAAAATCACAATCAGGAAAACCTTCGCAGCCAAAATATTTTCTGCCTTTCTTTGTCTTGCGGATTACAATGTCCTTTCCACACTTAGGGCATGCAATTCCTATCTTTTCAAGATACGGCTTCGTATTTCTGCATTCCGGAAATCCCGGACACGCAAGGAACTTTCCATGAGGACCGTATTTGATAACCATCATTCTTCCGCACACATCACATGGAATATCCGTAACTTCATCCTCTATCTTGACTTCCTCAAGCTCCTTCTCTGCATTCTTCACTGCCTCGTCAAGATCAGGATAGAAATTTCTCACAATCGTTTTCCACTGTATGCTTCCATCCGCAACACCGTCAAGAAGTGACTCCATATTGGCTGTGAAATTCACATCGACAATAACAGGAAACGCCTTCATCATAATGGAATTGACTGCCTCACCAAGCTCTGTCACATACAGATTCTTATTTTCCTTGGCGACATATCTTCTGTTGATTATAGTCGTTATTGTAGGTGCATAGGTACTAGGTCTTCCGATTCCAAGCTCTTCAAGTGTTCTTACAAGAGTTGCCTCCGTATAGTGTGCAGGCGGCTGTGTAAAATGCTGCTTGCTTTCCATATCTTCGAGTGTAATCACACTGTTCGTACTCAGATTACCGACCATTGAGTTGTTTTCTTCCTTTTCATCATCGGCTTCTGCGTATACAGACATAAAACCGTCAAACGCAATTCTTGATGCGGATGCGGAAAAATGGTGATTATTAACCTTTATCTTTGCAGTCGTCGTTTCATATCTGGCAGGCTGCATGCGGCTCGCAACGAATCTCTTCCATATAAGCTGATACAGACGGAACTGGTCACGCTGAAGTGATTCCTTAACCTTAACCGGAGTAAGCTCTATATCCGTAGGTCTTATTGCCTCATGCGCATCCTGAATCTTCTTGTCATTTTCTTTTTTGTTATCAATAGGAGCGTAATAATCCCCCCCATAATTATCCTTAATATATTCTCTGGCTGAAAGGTCTGCCTCAGCAGCAACTCTGGTGGAATCTGTTCTAAGATATGTGATGATACCTATCGTTCCATGGCCTTCTATGTCAACACCTTCATAAAGCTGCTGTGCAATGCGCATTGTCTTCTGGGTTGAATAATTAAGTGCCTTGGCTGCCTCCTGCTGAAGTGTACTTGTTGTAAAAGGAAGTGGTGCCTTTCTTATTCTGTCACTTGTCTTTACTTCTGTAACAGCAGCGCTTCCATTCTTAATCCCGGCAATAATCTCATCCTTCTCCGCCTCATTATGGATAACCGCATTTCCACTGTCATCTCCTGTGTATTTTGCTGTAAGAAGCTTCTTTTCACCTTTTACTTTAAAAATACCATCTATTGTCCAATACTCTTCAGGGATGAATGCATTTATCTCCGCTTCACGGTCACATATGATTCTAAGTGCCACAGACTGTACACGTCCGGCACTAAGCCCTCTCTTAACCTTCTCCCACAAAACCGGGCTGATGCGGTAGCCAACCATACGGTCAAGTATTCTTCTCGACTGCTGTGCATCAACAAGGTTCATATCAAGCTTCCTTGGCTCCTTAATTGATGCCTTGACAGCATTCTTGGTAATTTCGTTAAAGCTTATTCTGTTAATATCCTTGTCATCAATCTTAAGTGCCTGTGCAAGATGCCACGAAATAGCTTCTCCTTCACGGTCAGGGTCAGTTGCAAGATATACTTTATCCGCCTTTTTTACCTCCCTGCGAAGATGTGCAAGGATATCACCCTTACCTCTTATTGTAATATATTTCGGTTCAAAGTCATGTTCCGTATCTATTCCCAGCGCACTCTTAGGCAAATCACGAACATGGCCCTGCGATGCGACCACCTCATAATTAGAACCAAGAAATTTCTTGATAGTCTTAACCTTTGCCGGGGACTCAACGATTACAAGATATTTTGCCATGACAACTCCTCCAGTTATTATTTCCCGCGCACGTACATACCTCCAATCCGCTTTGCCATACCTGCCAGTTCAAGCCTGACAAGGCATGCCGCTGCTTCATCCGGTCCGATTCCGCTTTTGCGGACTAAATCATCGATACTCTGCGGGCTAAAATCTAGATGACTATACAACATTTTCTCCGGCTTTGCAAGTTCAATTTGTGAAATTTTTAAATTAACAGACATTTTTTGCGTATCTGACAAGCCTAATTCAAACAGAATATCATCCATACAGGATATAATTCCGGCCCCCTGATGTATCAGCTTGTTGCAGCCTTCGCTGAGCCTGTCCGTTACCCTTCCCGGCAATGCCATAACTGTCCTTCCCTGCTCTAACGCATGATCTGCCGTAATGAGTGAACCACTCTTAATTCCGGCTTCAACAACTATCACAACATCCGAAAGACCGCTTATAATGCGGTTTCTCATAGGAAAAAATCCGGGCGAGGGCTTCATATCCGGCGGATACTCCGAGATAATCCCTCCGCCCTTTTCTATTATTTCGTCATAAGTAAACCTGTTCTCTGAAGGATAACAATGATTAATGCCGCATCCAAACACAGCAAATGTCCTTCCTCCATCTAAAGCAAGGCTTCCATTATGTGACGCTGTATCAATCCCTCTTGCAAAGCCGCTTATCACCTGCACTCCACGGACTGCCAGCTGTCCTGATATTTCCTTAGCCATGCTTCTTCCATATTCGCTGCATGCTCTTGCCCCGACAACAGCCACCGATTTCTTCGCAGAATCCGGAAGGTTTCCGCGGTAATATAGTATGTACGGTGCATCGAAAATATCCCTGAGTTTTTCAGGATAATCTTCCGAGTCAATAGATGCTATATTCACATCCGATGACAAAAGCTCCATATATTTCATTGCAAGCCTGTCTTTCAGCTCCCTGTCAAAAAAGACTTCCATATCCTTCTTATCAAATCTGACACCCGCACCGGCAAATATATTCTTTAGAAGCTCTTCACCCTTATCATGTCCGATACTATCCTCAAGCATATATAAGTCCGATACACTATCTGCCGCATTCTTTAAAACAGCTAGCTTTCTATAGCCAAATCCCGGAAGATTAGTAAGCCAGTGCCATTCCTTTATATTCGCCTTACTATATTCTTCTTCTTTCTTGCTCATATCTTCAATCATTCCTCATCTCCCCTGTCTTTTACTCTGTAGCTTAGTGCTTCAAGGATATGACATTGCATTATATCCTTCTCACCATCTATATCAGCCAGAGTTCTTGCCACTTTAAGTATCTTATAATACGCTCTTGCGCTCAGTCCATATACTTCATACGCTTCCTTTACAAGCTCCTCGGATGCAGCATCAAGTTTACAAAATCTTTTAATCTCATCATTTGTCATTCTGCTGTTATACCGTCCCTCACCAAGTCTATCCCTCTGTACCTGCCATACTCTTTCAACTATTCTTCGCATCTTTGTACTGTCAGAGCATAGTGCGCTGTCATTCCTGCCGCCACTGCTCGTATTATTGTTCATGCATTCGGCTGCAGCCTTCCCTGTAAGCTCATCAAAGCTCACTCTCTGCAACGCAATAGATATGTCAATTCTATCGATAATCGGTCTGCTTATACGTCCATAATGTCTGTTGACATCCCATGATGTACACCTGCATCTGCTTCTATCCGGATAAAAGCCGCATGCACATGGGTTCATTGCACTCGCAAGCATGAAATCCGCCGGAAGCTCATATGAACCGGTCATTCTGCTAATCATTATCTTTCCTGTTTCTAACGGTTCACGCAGCTGTTCTATGACTTTTGTGTCAAAACGTGTCAGCTCATCAAGAAAAAGCACACCCTTTGAAGCAAGCGATACCTCCCCCGGCTCAACAAACCTGCCACCGCCAATGAGAGCAGCCGATGTAATTGAATGGTGCGGTGCTCTGAACGGCCTGAGATTCATGCTGCCAATATCACCGAGTTTTCCTGCCACACTGTACAGACATGCAAGCTCTAGCTGTTCCGTCTCCGACATGCCCGGCATAATTGTCGGAATGCGCGACACAAGCATTGTCTTTCCCGCTCCCGGCGGTCCCATAAGAAGAATATTGTGCCGTCCTGCAACAGCTGTGAGTACCGCCTTCTTCGCATATTCCTGACCATAAATATCCGAATAATCCGGATGCTTATTGTCGGATATTATAGCATTATCCTTACTGTGTGATATATCACTATATTCATTCAACGCATCATACACTTTATCTTTTGAAGATTTTTCTTCCACCAGCTCCGTCAGATGCCCCACCGGAATTATCTCCAGCCCCGAAACCATAAGTGCTTCAGAATAATTATCCATCGGCACTATACACCCACTGCAGCCATTCTTCTTAGCTGCAACAACTACGGACAGAACTCCTCTCACACCTATCACCGCGCCGTCAAGTCCAAGCTCTCCTATTACTATTTTTCCACGAAGCTTATCCTCAGGTATTATGCCTATCTCCTCTAAAATTGCACATGCAACAGCCAAGTCAAAACTTGTGCCTTCCTTTCTTAATGCCGCCGGAGCTATGTTGATTGTCACTCTTCCCTGCGGAAAAGGATAACCGCATTTTTTTATTGCAACTCTGATCCGCTCTCTGCCATCCTTTACAGAACCCGCCAGATTTCCTGTCATCTCTATATCCGGAAGTCCTCCCGACACATCCGCCTCCACTTCTAACAGTGTGGCACCCATAGCCGTGACCATCGCACAGCCAACCTTACTCACCATATGCACTTCCTCCATATTTTTATTTTCCGACATGTTTTTGCCAAACTCAACTTTCATTGAATTGTCCGATTTTGCAATGTAATACATATACGGAATATTGCTGATAAATCTACATGATATCTTTAATTAATATTGGAAATAAAAGCACGAACTTCTAAATTGAAAAATTGAAAATATTCTAAGAATTAAATTTGAAAAATAGAACTCTGCTTTGTGTCTAATATAGCACTTAATATGACTGCTGACAATAAAAAAATATAAAACAGCAAAAATCGAATATATTTTAAACTGTCAATTAATATAAAAGCTCTTGATTCAGATAGAAGTACTAACATAGGCAGAGTTCTTAGAACATCCTGCTTCGGACAGCGAAGTGATATGCATATATATAACTTGTTATACACTCATATACTAAATCAGCATGTTTTGACATCATAATCCTAATATATAAAAAATATGCAGTTCAGATTAAATCCAAACTGCATATTCCAATAGTCATAACTATTTTGTTAAGAATCAATCAAGGTAATACAAGCTCTGCAAATTAAGCTTCAAATCCACAGTTCCGGCTTCATCGGAGTGTCTGCTCTCCGCCTCAAAAGCGAATACACTGCTTACAGTCTTTATATCTGATTTTTTATAATAGAAGTAATAGAGCCTATCGCTGTTAAGCTTCTTAAAATAGTAGTCCCCTCCATCGCCGGCTGTATGTACATTATCCGCCGGTTCATCGGCTGATGCTTCCCCGGTCCATATTTCGGTTATGCAGCCTTTGCTTCCATCCTTCTTTATGTAAGAGATACGGACATCCACATAGTCTGAAAAGCTTACATCCCAAGGTCTGAAATATATGCGGACATAATCTGCATACTCATCCAGTACATCGATAGAATACTCAGAATCACCTTCTTTTTCCACGTTCAGCTCATAAGCAGATGCCTGACCCGCCCCGATGCCCGATGCCATATTTGCTTTTTCGACAGTGATAAAAGGCGGTTCTCCTTTTTCCTCCAGATTAAGATTAAGAACAGCCGCAGTGAAATCAGAATAATAAATATTTGTCACATTGAACAAAAACTCATCGCTTAAGTCCGCTACTATATCGGATTTCTTATAAAGGAAATAATACAGCTTTTCGCTTCTGAGTCCGATATAATACGAATCTGCCTCTTTCGCCACATGGAGAGTGTCTGCCTCTTCAAGATAATCCCCTTCAGCACTCCATATTTCTTTTACAAATTCCCTGTTTCCGTCCTTATCATTGTATGAAATATTGACATCTATATTCTTCGAACCATCATTGCTCCTAGGCCTGAAATATATACGGATATAATCCTTCTCTTCGGTATTTTCACCCGGCAGGCTAATCGTATATTCCTTGTCTCCGGCAAGAACCTCCAGTTCAGTGTCGCCATCCTTTGGCTTGCCATCATCTGACAGATATGCCTTATCAATACTGATGTCAGGTTCCCTGCCCTGACGCTTTACATTCATTATGCCCAAAATATATCTGACAGCATCGGATGAGTCCGCCTTTCCCGACTCATAATTAACTTTTACCTGATTAGCACCCGAATTATCGTCTTCTATGCTTGTATCCAGCGCATCTCTGAATTCTTTGAACCTGTAATCTCCATTCGAAAGCAGGGAATTATCAGAATTGATTGTTCCTCCGACATAATTCATGGCAACACTGTTATCCCCCGGATAAGCATATACATGACTTCTGACTGACTGCTTATAATTAGTTATATGTTCACCGACACTTCCGTATTTTTCCCAGTTGTCATCGTCATCTGCATACCTATATAAAATATGTGTCTTATACTGATAATCATCCTTATATTTCTCATAATATTCTTTGTCTATCATCTGTAAAGAATAAAATGACCAGTACTTTGACGCATCCCCGGTCTGATAACTGCTGTCAAACACCAGTGAAAAATTATCTTCCCCTGCTTTAATAAGACCTCTATCAACAAAATACTCCTTAACCATATCAGGATTCAGCGTTGTAAGCATGAGACACAGCTTAAAGAAGTTGCAGCTGCTTGCTGCTCCCTGTGCCACATTCTGCACTAATCCGGTGTCAAACATATCCCATGTATAGACCTTTAAATCAAATGCTGATTTATTTTTCGTCTTATCTGTCACAACATATCCCATGTTAAACAATCTGTCATCTAGTATCACTGCCGCATGGTTTTCCTCGGAAGCAATCCTGCTAAATATTTTTAACACTGCTTCAGCAGATATATCATTTGTCTCTAAATCATTCATATTATATACAGTCTTATCCGATGTATGCCCTAACCTGTTTGCCGGCTCTCCGTCAATGGTTTTCTTCCAGTACGTGGATGCCGCATTGTGCTCCTGAGGTGAAATGTATATAAGGTCTGCATAATCTATCCAGTCAGTCTGTTTATTAAGCTCATCAGGTGTTATTGTCTTTATCACACATGAATAATTGGATGCTTTGAGATATTCATATTTATTCCAATATTTAACCTCATCTCCAAGCCTAAGCAGAGTATCCCTGATAAAATTCTCTTTGTTCTCATATTTCTTGTAATACCAGCTTAAATTGACAACAGGCTCCCCTATATTATCGGCGAGGACACCTGTATAGTTCTCATTCTTATTAAAGCTCTGGCGGGTCGTATATATTCTCTCATTATATGTTCCCAATGCACTTGAAGCGCTGTCGTTAAACTGCATCCCTGCCTCTGTATACTCATCCATCTCAAATGAATTCACAGTATGCCAGATGTATTCGCCATTTCCTTTTCCTTTGTTTACAAAGCTATCGCCCTCAACAGAAAAATATCCCTTGCCTTTTCCGACATATTGGTAATATCCTTTGTGAGTTCTGGTTGTTCCGGGCCATCCCCAATCCTTCAGCTTATTATTCCATTCCTCGAAAGTCATGCTGTAATTGCTAAAGGTTCCTTCCGGTTCATCCATAAAAAAATATGTATCAGCGCCTGCCGTTATCCAATCAGCTGTATTAAGTGTCTGCGTAATCTGCAATATGTCAAAGCTGTATACTGCATCCTCCACTCTTATCGGCTCACAGCCTCCGACAAGGTATCCGAACTCGCCGCATTCCTCCGCCTGAACTATTTCAAGAATCAGGAAAGGTCTTTCCGGTGTCCCTCTTGTAAGAGACGTAAAATCAGCATTGCCATACTGTGGAAGCTCCTCAATGTTATCAAGTACTGCTCTTATAACGTCATCTCTCCCGGAGTTATTCTTAAGCCCTGCTTCAAATGCTCTTTCAAGGCTCTTATTTACAATGTCATTATTTTCCGGATTATATGCCCGAACCGGCTGTGCCGGGATAAGTGTCACAGCAGACATCAAGGCTGCAATAACTTTTTTCACATTTTTTCTAAGAAAATTCATATTTCTCATAATCATCCAACCACTTTCCTTCACACTCTGTACAGCCGGATTGCACTCATGGCTCTATCTTTTTAAACCCCGCTGCCGTATTCCTAGGCTTAACCTCTATCCTCTGTGTCAACTCATCTTTTGAATTTGCAAGAGTAAAATCTACACTTATTTTCTCTATTTTATCTGTTTCCTTGACGCTGTTATTATATGAATAAACTGTTTTGCCGGATGCATCCGTCACAGCTTCCATAACCCCTGCCGTGATTTTTAAATATCTAACCAGCTCAGAAATACAATTTCCTTTATTGTAATCAATATTCACTCCTGCATCATATATGTAAAGGTATCCGGCGTCACCATATGGGCTGTCCTCAACCCATATATACTGTTTCCCGTAAGTTTTATGCTCCCCATCTACAGCAGCTGAGCCTGTAGAAAAGTACACAACAAGCCTTCCATCCATCATCTTATCCTCTTCCAGCACAAAATCCGTCCCTTCAAGGATTGCCGCCGACATCGAAGCCGTGATAAGCTGCGAATCATTCTGCAAATCTATTGCAGCGCTCTGTTTCCTGAAAAAATTCATCCCTCCAAGCATGATTGCTGATATCATTGACGATACAATCCCCATAATTGCAATGCCTATAAGAACCTCGATAAGAGTGATACCACTGTTATCCGAAACCATATTCTGCTTATCCACCATAGAATCTCCCATAACAGTCTCCATTCGTCAATGCAAGCTTAAAACTTACATAAATTATAATAATCTATGCTCCGAAATTATCTTTTGTTGACTTCATACTTTCCTGTCGCAAAAAAGATTGTCAGTTCGCTATCCTTTTTTCCATGCGCAGCTCTTATTGTTCCGGAACCTGCGTTCTGTATGATTACACTGCCATCGGAGGTAACATACTCCAAGCTCTTTATAGCTCCTGTAGCAGCGTCAAAAACAACCTTGAAATCAGTAATCTGTTTTTCCGCATCTGTATTTTTACTGTAATAGAGTGTACATTTTTTCAGCTCTGTCACAGTGTTTACGGCTGACTCTGCATCGGCACCATTTTTAGTTATTGTCATGCCCACATTACCCTGCGAGTCAGTATTAACCGAAAAGCTCCAGCCATATGCCAGATTCTGTGTCATGGTCTTTTGCCGCGTCTGCTGAATACCTGCCGCTATGCTCTTTGTCACGCTTGTCATGTTTCCTGACTGTATAAGACCTATCGAAGCGAAAGAAACACCGATAAATATACCCATAACAGCAATGACGACAAGCAGTTCAATCAACGAAAAACCTTTATTTTTATCATTGCGACCAACACTACTACTGTTCTTCATATCGGCATTTTCTCTCCATTTCTCAGTTAATTGATTTACCATATCAGCATGCTTTCTTTTAAACACATTCATGCTTTCCAGCCAAAAGCAGCAAGGATGCTGCTTTTGAAGCAATGCATACAAGAATGTATGCTTTTCTTCGGTGGCAGATGCACTAAAAACACTTATCAGAGTTCTTATAAATCCTGCTTCATACAATGGAGCTAATATGATAAATATAACATGTTAACCTACGTCAGCATGGGTTGATACCCGAATCCTATTCAGAATCATCACCGGATGCCGGTTCTGTCTGTGGTGTTGCAGTTTTCCTGTAATTTGCAATATTCACACAGTCAGATGCCGCATAACTGTTCAGGTCACCGTATTCTTCCTCATCCGGCTGCCTTGCAGGTGTACCATTGTTGTAACCGTCATGTTTTCCGATATCTATCACATTACTTCCGTCAAAATATCCTCTCACACCCGGAAGTGTCTTTAAAATCGTATCAACTAACTTCGGTGCCGCCGTATATTCCGTTCCTTCAAGCTTGATATCACCTGTCGCAATAATGCACCCTTCAAAGTTCTGGTCGACTGCTATATCTCCATCAATGATTATGATACCTCTTCTAGGCGCACGGCTGTCTAACAGTGTGCTGAGTCTTTTATCCTCATCTCGTCTTACTTTTCTTACAAAGACCATATAATCCTGTGCATTATTGCCATTCTCGTCATCGACATAATAATATGCACTTCCAACCTCAGCTATCTTAGACCTGCCAAGTAAAATATTGTCGACAGCTCCGTGATTTAACTCCGCTTCCGACTTAATCTTATACGAAAACCGCATTGACCCATAGCTGAGTGTCGGAAAAGGCTTACTTCCATCCCAGTCGGACGAGTTATACATCCAGTCATCCTCAAGTTCTATCAGAAGACTTCCTATTATTTTCTGTCTCTGTGTCGAATTATCATAAAGAACTCGGACAAGCTCGTCACCGACACTGTTAAAGCTGTTCACGCTTGAAGCACTGTCCCTGACAATGCCCTTCTCATATACACGGGCATTCGGATTTATCGTCACTGCTTTAGTGCCGCTGCCGTCATAATCAAGGAAGCTTGCATATGCCTCATCAATTATGCTCCGTATCTTTTCTCTTATCTCCTGAGCTTCTGCCAAATCAGCTTCGCCTGTTATGCCGCAGTCTCCGCATAACTTATCAAACTCATCATCATCATAAAGCCCTCTGTAGAAGCTTGCAGCAGCATCGCCGCTCACAAAATTATAATAGTGCTCTGTCTGCCCGGCCCCAACAGGATTAGCAATCACCGGCTGAGAAGAGTTAAGTAATTTCTTGGCAAAAAAGTTGGCATTAACCACACCATTCCAGGATGAAGGCAGCACATATGCCGTCTGTGTATATCTTACAGCGATTGACTCTCCTGTCCGGTAATATTTCTCATCACCGGAATCAGAGCCGTCATTATACACAACCCATCCGTAACCTCCCAATATAAGTGTTCTTATATTAGAAAAATCAAGCTTTGACTTTCTGCTGTTTATAATTATTGCACTGCTTTTTGCCGGTGTGGCATCAGAACTGTCTATGCCATGTCCTTCGATACTGTAGCCATAATAATCACCGCTTATAGTAACGGAATTGCTTCCAGAGCCCTGTGTGAGCGTCAAATCATCAGCGACATATGCCGATGCATCCGAATTGATAACCAAATCCGAATCGATGAGTTCTATATTGTCAGCCCATATTCTGCCGTTGCCGAGAGTAAGCCCCGCATTCTGCGAAAGCTGTATAAGTCCATTGGTAACTATATTGCCTCCGTTTACAGTGAGCCTTAACAGACTTGGGGAGGCTGCATTTCCAAAGCAGCTTATGCCTTCATTGCCATATATTCCACCATTTACATTTATATTTCCCATTGAGCTTACATATTTATCAGATACTATCGCATAATCACGGAATGACTGCAAAATATCGCTGTCATCGTCCACAATATTTATATTCGCTTTCTCAGGGAATACTATCTCATAGTCTGTTGTAAGCTGTGAGAAATAATCTGTCTTGAGATTACGATAAGTTATTGTCACATCCTTTATAACAACCGAATTTATCGCTCCGTCAACCATGACAATCTGAGGAAGCTGCCCGACAGCTATATCCATTTCACTCATGCCGCTCACATCTTTATGTGCATCAGAAATGTAACCGGCAAGCTTGTCTGACAATTCAGAAAGATTTACTGATGACAGCATACCTCCGGCTGTCAGCTCACTATCTATTTTATTCTTGATATCATTCTCATCAACCATGCCATAGCTATCGCCGAACACAGCAAAACAGGTATTTCGAAAATATGTATTCCTAAGAAGCTTGTTAGCAGCAGCATTATCAATCATCGTGACCGACTCACCATCAACGTAAAGAAGATTTCCCACCACATAATCATACGAATTTGCCAGCTCACCATAAGCATCTGCGGCAAGACCCGAATATATCTCATCCACAGCCATGTCGGCACTATAGAAGGCATCCTTAGTCTTAGCTTCCATTGCCTTCACTTTATATGAAGACAAGGATATTGTCATAACAGTCATCGCAATCACTGCAATGAAAGATACAACAACCAATGCCATGATAAGCGATGAACCTTTATTTTGACTTAAGCTGTTTGCATTTTTCTTATCCATACAAATCTCCGTTCCACCGCACCTAAGACGGCACAATCAGTAATCTTCTCAATCATCTGTAGATATCGAATACACCTGTTCCGAATAGCTTCCGTCACGGTCGGCATCATACTCAACACTGACTACAATCTTATAAAGCGATGTAATCTCATCACCCTTGGTATATGCAATATGCTTATCCGTATTCTTTTCGTCTTTTGTTGAATATACATTTACACCTTTTCCGTCTGCCATGACAAAAAGTGTCGAAGCAATACTTTCTATGTTATAAGGCTCTGTTGTATATAAATTAAGCTCCGTCATGAGGCTCTCATTATCGACATTAATCTTGAAATTATCTTCCTGCCTCGTTCCTGCTTCTTCAACAAAATATATCTCCATACTGCGTGCTCTTCCGTCTTCATCTGCAAGGTTCATGCCCGAATCGACAATTACATTGTAAGTCACACTGTTAAAATGCCTTACATCTGCTGTCTTTACAGCTGTGGTACCATCCTCGGATGCACTGCTGCCGCCTTCCGCCTTGGCATAAAGGAAATACAATGGTATGTCATTATCGAAAGTAAGTGTTATCTCATCCGCTTTATACGCAAGCGTTCCATAACATTTGTAAAATGCCATAGGTGTCTTTTTATCACCCTTCACAGGAGTCGCTGTCAAGTCCTCCGCACGGTAAACAACACTATACTCAAAAAAATATGTAGTATTGATTCTCACGATATAACCGTCACCGTCCTGCGCTATGTCGATATCTACCTGCTTATCTATATTTTCCTTTTTAAATCCTGAGTATATATCTGTCAGTTCGGATTCACTTATATCATCAAACAATGTATTAGTTTTTAAGTACTCATCGGCAAAAAGATTTCCATATGTATCACGAATTGCCATATCCGCATCAGATGCATATATTGTACTCCATCCCCATTTATCTTTTTCCTTATTATATTGCCATTTCTGTACTGTCGGTGCGTATTCCGGTGCTTCACTCTGCTCGCTTGGATTGTAATAAGGTATTGTCATCGACTTTATAAGCGATAACACTTTATTGTCGCTTAAAATAAGCTCTCTATATATAACACCTGCTTCGTTGTATAAATCAGCAAACTGTGTACTTTTATAGTTGTAGTCTGTCTTAGGCGAGATATTAACATTAATGCGAAACTTCTCACCGTCGGCACCGTCAAGCTTGAAAGAATATACCGGACTCTCATCATCAGCTTTAGATTCAGCAGGAAATTCATATACTCCCGGAACAGACTTAAGTGCAGCTTCAAGTGCAGCCTTGTCCGTTGTATGCTTAGCTGTCTCCATAACGCTCTGTGCAACGGCCGCTGCATCCTGCAGCCTGCGGCTGTTACGGTTAACCTTTCCGGATATTATGAAGGAATTCATAAGAGGCACTGTAAGCATGGATAGAATCGCTATAGCTATCAGCAGCTCTATAAGTGAAAAACCACTATTCTGTTCATGCACTACCATACGTGCCATAACTTCTTACTGCTCCTTCCTACCTGTAATATTTCACAGCACCATTTACATTCTCAACATTAAATCTCGGTCTTTGGCTGTCATCATTCACGACCTTAATATTGAGTGTCCTATCCGATTCATTATTGATAATGACTGCTGCCCCTGCCGTATCATCGGCAGATTCACGCACACTGCTAAATACCATCAAATCAAGACTTCTGCCAGGATTAAATGTTAAATCCATGGAGGCTTTTTCATCATCTGGATACTGTGCATCACCAACAGAATAACTTATTGTGTAATCTCCGTTCTCACCTGCGATATTGATAGTTACAGGGACATTTCCATTTTCATTTGCAGAAACCTGCGAGGATGAATAGCCTCTTCTTCCAAGCACAACTGAACTTAAATCCGAACTCTCGGAGCTTAATGAAAGAGCTATGTCATAATTAGTCATAAGTCCGAAATCATCCTCCGACTCTATCACACGGTTAGGATTTGTCCCGGATACAAAAAGATTTTCAGTACCGGTGTCGATAGAAGTAATATCTGATTCGTAGTATTTTCTGTCCGAACCGGTAACTGCATACTGTGATATAGTAATATTTCCGCTCATGAGTTCATTTTCCTCATCATAAGAACAGCTCACAGCATCAATTGTATACACTGTATCGTAATCGAGAACATATGCAAGCATATCCTTAAAAGTATCGTAACCGCATTCATATGAATACGTGGTTGTCTTTTTATATCCCTGCATGTCTGTCGAATACACTTTAGTGCCGCTTAATGAAGGGTTCGATGAGGTCACATTTCCAAAAGTATATAAAAGCACAGCATCGGACATACTGACCGTCTTAAGCCATACATCTAACTCTGCTTCAAGCTCCGTTGTAAAAATGAGCGTTGCCTTCTGTGAAAAGCCTGAGTCGTAAGCTGCCAATCCGCTATCAAAAATAAGCTTATATTTTTGTGTATCTTCCTTATACTGTTCTGCATTATTCGCCTTCTCACGCAAATCATTATACTTTATCTGAAGAGAGTTGATTTCATTCTCAACCGTATTAATCTTGTCGTTGATATTTCGGAATCCAAAATAATATACTAAAAACACAACCAATATACTGCCGACTAAGCATAATAAGAACTTGTCACGTTCAGAAATTGCAAGCTTCATAATTATTGTGCCTCCTTCTCATTATTGTCTGTGCTTTCCTTTGGTGCGCTCTCGGCATTAATTTCCAACTCAACAGTACTTTCCTGTTCTGCATTACTCTCTGTCAGAACAGTACTTCCAGGCTCTGCATCAGTATTCTCGTCTGCTTCGCCCTCTAATTCAGCCTTCAAGAACTTGAATGTGAGCGAAAAGCTCTCTGTGATATTGTTTTCTTCATCCTTTGACTCGCTCACACCTGAAATCTGTATATCGTAAACATTTTCAAGCTTTTCAAGTTCCTCCAAAAACTTTGCAACACACAGCTTTGATGAACCTGTCGCCGACAGCGATACCTGTCCGTTGTTAAATGATATGCTTGAAAGTGAAATATCTGATGGCATAACCTCCTCAAGCTTATTGTACATATAGAGCACTGAGTCGTTGTCACTGTATGTATTGCTTGTAAATCCCAGCAGATCAGCCACTTTATCCTTTGCATCGTAGTATGCATTGACAATCTGTTCGACATCCTGAATACTCTCTATATCCATAATAAGCTTATTGCGCTGGTCTGTAGTCTTTTTGTAGCTCCAGAGTGAAGGCAGCACAAGAAGACCTGATATAATCACCGAGCCTGCTATAAGAGCCACATTGTTATGTTTTACTTCCTTCTTCTGTAACGACTCTATGTGTTTTTTGGACACAAAGTTAATCGGCTCAATTACTGTTCCAAGATTCTCCATATAATTCATGAGATGATTGTCAGGCATCTCATAATACTTGCTGCCGGTAACATTTTTTAGCTCGTTCATAATAACGATAGGAATGTTAAGCTCATTAGTCAACAGTTCACGAAGTCCCGGAACATCGACACCATCCGTTATCAGATATGCCTTTTCAAGCAGACTGTCCTGATTTCTTGTAGTATAATAGTCGACTACCCGGCTTAGGTTCGCTACCATATATCTGAGTGAATCTGTCACCTGGTCTCCGTCAAAGGACGGATGAATCATCTTTTCTTTCTTTATAAGCTCCTCAGCCGTGCTCTCGTCTACCTGTTTCTCATCCATGACAGCATTTAAAAGAACATTTTTTCCATATGGAATTGTTCTCTGCATCTGCAGTATTCCATTTTTCAATATACTGACAACTGTCGTTGCTTTATTGACCTGAATAACAATGTTGGGAGCATTCTCGACCTGCTGCCTGATAAGCTGCAATGTAGAGTTACCGGCATAATCAATGCACTCAAGCTTCATACCAAGACGATCTGCAAGTGTGTAATAGCTCTCAATAATATCACCCGGCGCTGCAACAACCATGAGACGCATCTGTTTTCTTCCTTCCTGAACAAAATGTTCAAGAATAGAATATGAAAAAACATACTCCTCCGTGTTGATAGGAAAATACTCTGCACAGTTAGCATCTATAACCGACTTAATCTTGTCCTTCTTCACATTAGGTATAATAATTTCCTTGTTGGCAAACTTAGGTCCATGTACCGTAAATATTACATGCTTTGCATTGATTCGGTTCTTGAAAATAGTCTGCTTAATGGACTTGGAAATTTTTTCAATATCAACTATTTCTCCCTCATCATAAGCATCCGGCGGTGTCGGAACCGTCTCTGCCCAAAGGACGGAAATGTTCTTCTTGCTGTTGTCAAGTTCAGCGAGCTTAATTTCCGAACTTCCTATTGAGATTGTGATAAATTTAGTGACCTTAGAAGCCATGAGATGTTCTCCTTCTGCTGTTATTTAATACTTATGATTGGCTAAACTATTTTTCAAGTCGGACGTTGCGAAATTTTGCTGGTACACTTCCAGACGCACTCTCGTTCATTTGAACACGTAGCGGTACATAAGCGGCTAAAATACAGCCGCTAAGTACCGACGCGTTCAAAAAGGTCTTGAAGTGTACCAGTAAAATTTCACAACTGTTGAGTGGGAAATCCAAGTTGTGCAGATAACTATTTATTAATACTTATAATTGCGAAACTTAAAATCTAAACACCTGATGTTATTTTTTAGACCAGCTCAATTATACGGTTATATTAATATAGTCCTCTTACATATCACTGCTTACCCACTTTGCTACAATAGGATACCTTTTGTAAGTAGAGATATGTAAGAGAACTATCAATATATGCGATATGTAGTTCTCTTAAATTAGAAAAGTCCGAGATACCATTTTAGAAGTGTATCTCCGAACAGCATTGCTATGACCATTCCAACCGAGAGGTATGGTCCGAAAGCGAGCTGCCTTCCTTTGTTGGCAAGCTTCATAAGCAATAAGTGAATTATAGAGCCTATTATGCAGCCGAGGAAAAAACCGAGCGTGACATTTTCCCAGCCTAGGAACAACCCTGCCGCCGCCATAAGCTTCACATCACCTCCACCCATTGCCCTGCCGCCTGTTATAAGATTGAGCAGCAGTAAAAAAACACTGACACAAACCAATCCGATAATGTGTGAGACAATATTATGGTAGTCAATGGCACATCTAAGTACACCCAGCACCAGAATAGTAATATTGACACCTATCGGTATCTCGTATGTTCGCCAGTCTATGACCGAGAGCACTGTCAAAGCCGAGAAAAACAGACATAACAGCACACTGTCAATATTTATGCCATTGATAATAACTATCAGCACATACCCGATTCCGTTCATCGCTTCGATGAGCGGATATTGCACTGAAATCTCAGCCTTGCAATATCGGCACTTACCGCGAAGCTGCAGCCAGGAGAACAACGGCACCAAATCGTACCATCTTAATCTGTGACCGCAGCCCATGCAGTGGGAACCTGTAGTCGCAATATTCTCTTTAAGCGGTAGCCTGTAAATGCAGACATTCATGAAGCTGCCTATCACGCTTCCGAAGAGGAAGGGGATTATGTAATATAAAATAAGCAATGATTGCATGATTACAAACAATTATCTCTTTACTTCATACTTAACACTCTTACCATCTAACGCAGCAGCACCAGCAGCAGTTGCAACCTTCACAGTAATACTACCTGTTGTTGCATCAACTACTACAAAAATGCTGCTTGGACCTGTAGATGCTATTACAGCAGACTTTGCAACTTTTCCTTCAAGAAGCTTTATGGCACCAACATTTTTTGCTGCATTTGTACTTGTATCAAATGTTGCACCCGAATAAACGGCTGACACATTTAAAGCATCATTCAATGAAATGGCAAGTTTCTTATTAGCCTCTGTAATAACGGATGAATCCACACCCGCAGCATCAGTCAACGCTTTTCCTTCATATGCATCCTTTAAATCAAATGAACCTTTAGCAATAACAGCGTCATAAACGCTTTCATTTGTCATAGCGGCCTGTACATTTCCAGCTATAGTATCAAGTGCCTGAATATCCTTTGCTTCTCTTGTCTTCTCTATATTGCTAAGAAGTGATGGTGCAATAACACCAACCAATACTACCATGATAGCGATTACTACCAAGAGTTCTACGAGAGAGAAACCCTTATTGTCTTTGTTTAACTTTTTCATACTAAAGTCTCCTTTAAATATAAATTATTAAATTATTGGCTTAAGCCTATATATGTTATGCGGTGTTCGGGTCGACACCAAAATAACCTGCCTTATTTTTAACCTATTCCATTATACAATGCCATCATAGGTGCGTACACAGCTGCAATTATAGCTACAACGATAACTGCGAGAAATACAATTACAAGCGGTTCAAGAAGTGCTGCCATCTGCTCGGTTGCCATAGTTACTTCTTCGTCATAGTAATCAGCTACGTTATCAAGCATTTCTTCAAGACTACCTGTCTCTTCACCTATGCCGACCATATGTACAATCATTGGTGGGAATATTCCGCTCATCTTTAAAGGTCTTGAGAGCGGCTGTCCACCTTTTACTTTCTCCTGAGTATCAGCAAGTGCATCCTCATAGACAACATTTCCTATTACTTTTGCTGTAATTGACAATGCTTCAACTACAGACATACCCGCTGCAAGAAGTGTTGACATAGTTCTTGCAAACCTTGAACATGCAGTCTTAGTATTAAGATTTCCAAATACCGGAGCCTTGAGCTTCAGATTACCGAACACTCTCTTTCCCATAGGTGTGTTTCCGTATATTCTTACACCTATCACAACACCTGCAATAACAATAACCATAGGAATCCAGTTTGTAATAAGGAAATCACTGAGACTCATTACTGCAAGTGTATACTTCGGCATATCCATATCCATATCTGCAAATGTATCCATAAATCCCGGAAGCACTGCCACAAGCATTACAATCATGACTATAATGGCTACAATTATAAGAACGACAGGATACATCATAGCCTTCTTTACAAGTCCTTTGAGCTTATTCTCCTTCTCAAAATGCACTGCCATTCTCGACAATGATTTTTCAAGTGAGCCTGACTGCTCACCTGCCGCAACCATGTTAAGGAGCATCTCCGGGAACATCTCCCCCTGTTTACGCATCGCAGTTGAAAGGGTCTCACCTTTCTCAACACTCGCCTTAGTCTCCACTATAGCCTGTGCTAACTTCTTATTCTCAGTCTGCTGTGAAAGCATGTCGAGAGCTTCTAATACACTTACTCCAGCTTTTAATATACTATTGAACTGCCTGCAGAATACTGATAAGTCTCTTATGGAAGCCTTCTTCTTTCCAATATTCAAATCAATATCTTTGTTAAGAAAAGATGCCTCCTTGACGGACACTATCATGCCTGCCTCTGCTTTCAAGACTGCCCGTGCCTTATCTAAGCTGTCCGCTTCAACATTCCCTTTTTTCTTCTTGCCTTCCTTTGTGACAATCTCATACGAATATGCTGCCATTATGCACAACCTCGCTCACGTTTTACATTCCTGTACCAAAAGCAGGCACAATTTTAACCTATATCAGATTTATTTATGTTTTATTATAGTAATTCTTATCAACTTTGTCCATAGTTTTAGTTTAATTGTTTATGGTAAATTATGACTATTCTTTACATAGTTCGACACAAAAAAGCTCCTACATTATGCATTTATGTAAGAGCTTACATTTACATGTGCGGCTAATCCGGATCAGACATCATCCAGCCGGATATTTTAACCTATTGCACATATTTTTGTGCCTGGTCTATTGTCAGCGAAAATTTTTCCATTATCTTTTCGACAATTATATCCTTCGTCATACCCATATCTTTCAAAATATCAACTGTACCCCTGATTCCTTGTTCTATCCCCTGTTCTATCCCCTGTTCTATCCCCTGTTCTATTCCCTGTTCTATTCCTTGCTTCATCCCTTGCTCTATTCCTTGCTTCATCCCTTGTTTCATTCCCTGTTCTATTGCTCTCTCCATTACAACTTCACTCAAATTACACATACTATCAATCCTCCCTTCAAGCTGCGTTGTCATCTTCATATCATATTTTTCTTCAAGCTTCTGTTTCTTAATCTCACTGTCCTCACTTGACAGTACATCCTCAAGCATTGCAATGAGCCTGTTTTTTGACTCTGCCTCACTATAATTCTTTCGGATGCGTATGACCATACCGCACATTTTATCAAGCATTGGGAAATCATATGTTTTTCCATATAATCTATCTGCCTTCAACGAAATACGGCTGATGGAATCCGCATCGTCATCTGCGTCCATGCATATCCAGATACTGTAAACTTTTTTTATTTTGTCGTACTCACTCTTCGTAAAGTCTATACCCTTCTGGGAAGATATAAGTCTGGCAAGATAATACACTATGCGGCTCTCAATGTGATACCCTAGTTTTCTAAAATCCGTACTTTTCTGTGCCTCCACATTTATAATAATCTCCAGCACAGCCGCTTCAACTATAAGCAAAAAGCGAATATCATATGTAATGTAACCTTCGTTCAAAATAGAATCCTCTGCCCCGATACTCTCAACCTTTTTCATGTTGGTAAGTCCCGGTGCCGTAGGAACTGCGCCGATTCTTATGCTGCTAACGTCAATACAGTTCATTATCTCTTCCACGCTCTGCTTCTCTACTTCTGAGACAGTATGCTTGACTATTCTTGCAAGCACCTGTATGTCAGCAAGCAGTTCCTTGACATTTTTGTCATATCTTGCCCTGAGCGCTTCCATTGCTTCTAAAGTATCCCCTAAATGTGTCTGTACTTTCATTGTACCTCCTATTAAATTATATACCGAAAAATGTGGCAAAACAACTGTTTTCACCCTATTTTTCATTCCAATAGCTTCATGTACACTGTGCTATCGTATCCCCCACAAAATATCATATTGCTTATATTAGGCATTACAATACTTTGAAATAATTATATAATCGATTATGGTACAATACAATCCCACTTTTGTTTAATAAAGCTTCAATTAAGCATTAATATATAGTCTTATGTTTTGCGCATCACAGATTTATTTCAATTTGCAAATGTCGGTTTCTTTGACTTCAAAATCACTATCATTAAACCGTCAAATCTGTCCTAAAAACAAAATATACCCACAAGAAAATAATTATATTTTACTTTCCTGCAGGTATACTATCCTACATTTTTCTATATAGATTCGAATGCCAAAACACGTTGATTTATTTTAATTTTGTATAACATGTCATACAAAATTAAGTTTACAGAGCATATTTTGCACCCGAATCCTATATATCACATTATGTCATTCTTCAAAGAAATACATCCACCTATAGATACTTAAAATGCATTATCTATTCTCTTTTCCATAAGCAGTCCATCGCGAGCATATGAAACAGCGTTTTCCTTATCAATATCTCCCTTCATATAAAGGTCAAAAATTGCATCGTCCATAGTCTGCATTCCCAGCTTTTTGCTTGTCTGGATAGTAGAGTTAATCTGTGGGCTCTTCGCTTCGCGGATAAGGTTCTTGATGGCAGGTGTGCTATGCATCACTTCAAATGCTGCAACTCTGCTCTTTCTGTCGGCTGTCGGTATAAGCTGCTGGCTTATGACGGATTCAAGCACCATCGAGAGCTGGACTCTGATCTGCTGCTGCTGATGAGGCGGGAACACGTCCACAATACGGTCTATTGTGCTTGCTGCGCCTATTGTATGAAGTGTTGATAAGACAAGATGTCCTGTCTCGGCAGCGGTGATTGCAGTTGATATAGTCTCAAGGTCTCGCATCTCTCCGACTAGGATTACATCCGGGTCCTCACGCAGGGCTGCGCGTAGTGCATTTGAATAGGAGTGCGTATCAAGTCCTATCTCACGCTGATTTACCATTGCCTTCTTATGATTGTGAAGGTACTCTATAGGATCCTCAAGCGTGATCACATGAACCTCCCTTGTGGAATTAATCTTGTCAATAATGGATGCAAGCGTTGTTGATTTACCTGAACCTGTAGGTCCTGTCACAAGAACAAGTCCTCTCTTTCTCTGATACAGGTCTACCACCGATTTAGGAATACCAAGCTCCTCAGGAAGCGGAATCTTGGTTGAGACAAGACGTATTGATGCTGCCATTGAGCCGCGCTGGTGAAATACATTTACACGATAGCGCCCTATCTGTGTTATAGAATATGAAAAATCAATCTCTCCGAGCTCCTCAAACTGCTGCAATCTCTTGTCACTCATCATTGCGCTTATCACAGCCTCCGTGTCTGTAGGAAGAAGCCTTGGATAATCCATATCCACAAGTATTCCATTGATACGCATCTTAGGCGGAAGTCCGACTGTGATATGTACATCTGATGCTTTATTTTCCTTTGCTGTTATAAGAAGTTCCTCTATAGTCATATAAATCCTCTTTTCTGTAATTAACTCCTTTGGCATCTGCAAGACACAGTTTTGTATCATAACCGATATACATTCTGTCTATATTCGATCTGCCGATGTCCGATATTAATTATCCACATTGTATGTAATCTTCATCATCTCTGAAAATGTAGTAGTTCCGTCAAAGACATACTCTACCGCTGAAGCCCTGAGAGTATGCATTCCCTCCTCGACTGCCGCATCCATGATATCATCCGCATTTCGCTTGTCAGCAATCATTCTCTTTAGGCGCTTTGTGATAGGCATTATCTCGTATACACCTATTCGTCCGTAATAACCTATATTGTTACATAGCTTGCATCCCTTGGGTTCATGGAGCTTACATGGCTTGTCAAGTGCAACACCAAGTATCCTTTTTTCCTCATCCGTAGCTTCCCTTGTATTGTCCCTGCCGCATTCACACAGCCTCCTAACAAGTCTCTGCGCAATTATGCCAACTAGCGAATCACTTAACAGATAAGGCTCAATGCCCATATCAATCAGACGTGATACAGATGATGCTGTATTGTTAGTATGCAGTGTACTGACAACGAGATGTCCTGTTATAGATGCTTTTACTGCAATACTGGCAGTCTCTGAATCTCGTATCTCACCTATCATGATAATATCAGGGTCCTGCCGCAGAATCGAACGAAGTGCATTTGCAAAAGTTAAGTCAGCTTTTGAATTTACCATTACCTGATTTATACCATCAATATTCGCCTCGACAGGGTCTTCTACCGTTATAATATTAACGTCCATCTTGTTAAGCTCACTAAGAGCCGTATAGAGAGTTGTAGACTTACCTGAACCTGTCGGTCCGGTTACAAGTATGATTCCGTGAGGATTCCTTAAAATATTGTCAAACTTCACCATATCGTCAGGCTTAAGTCCAAGCTTGCTCTTCTCACGCTTAAAGCCAGCCTTTAATGCAAGTCTCATAACAACCTTCTCGCCATAACAGGTAGGAAGGCTTGACACTCGGATATCATACTCCTTATGGTCAACATCGATTGTTATACGTCCATCCTGAGGCTTTCTCTTCTCCGATATATCCATACCGGATATAATCTTGATACGTGCTATCATAGCAGAATACAATGCTTTATCATAGGTTATCGCTTCGTTTAATGTACCATCTATACGATACCGGATTCTTATACTGTACTCAAACGGCTCTATATGGATATCGCTGGCTCTCTGTCTGGCTGCCTGCTCTATTATGTTACGCACAAGCTGTACAATAGGCGAATTCTCAACATCCTCCCTTTTTTCATCATCCTGTGCATTCTCATTATCATATATCGCCTGCTCCTGCTTATATGCCTCAGCAACCGCCATAGCCTTCTCTCGTCCGAAATATTTATCGATAACTGTCTGAATGTCAGAAAGCTTGCTGAGAACCGGTACAACTTCCATACCTGTTATGATACTGACATCATCTATCGCCATGATGTCCATAGGATCAGCCATTGCAACCCATAGAACATTCGCCCTGTTTTTATCAAACATATAAGGGATGAGTTTTAATCGCCTTGCATTGTCTTCATCGATAGTTCTTACGGCTTTCTCTTCAATGGACGCAGCTGCCACATTTACATATTCCACATTAAGATGCCTGCACAGCACATCTATCATATCATCCTGTGATACATAGCCTAAATCAACAAGCGTATCACCAAGAAGCTTTCCTTTAATCTTCTGCTCCTTGAGCGCCGATTCAAGCTGTTCCTGCGTAATCTTTCCTTCACTGATAAGCACATCACCAAGTCTTATCTTCTTACGAATACCGCTTATCATTGCACATTCTCCTCCAGCTTGACTCCTTCTAATACTTCACTATTATACTGAACTTCCGTATTCTGCATAATCTCATTAAAAAGCGTATCATAATCCTGCCCGCACACATATCGCAGCTCAGGATTATTGCGTCCAATCATAAACTCACCGTCGCCATTTATTATTGCATTAGTGTATTCGAACACAAACCATCCATCTTCCGAATAGTTATTGTTAGAAATAACAGTATCAAAAACATACAAAATAATATTTTCGTACTGTGATGACCCATCTCCATGTCCTGACATAAATATAACCTTATCGAGTTCTATTTTATCAGCCCACTCATTATTGTCCTGATAAAGATAATCAGAGCTTCCTGTCAGCCTGTACAGCATTCTCGTTGTTGTATCGTCTGTCGCTGTCCGTATCTGTGCTGCACATTCAGCCGCAATCGCATTCAACTGTGTATAATCAAGCTGTGAACTGTCATATATGTACGAGTCGAGTCCCTCAACCGTGTAATCCATTGACGTGACATCCGTATAGTAATAATAAAGTTCCGCTGTCTTAGCATCGATTTTACACTTTATTGTGATAACATCACCGTTTTTAAGTCCCGATGTCCTGCCTTCTATGACGTACTCAAGATTTTTAATGTATGAGTCTGTCGAATTGTTGGTATATGTAACAAAAGCGTATGGTGCAGTCCCTATAACCTCAACCTTGAGATCCTTGAACACATCTATCTGCGTGCCTTCATCAAGTCCTGAAATGTCAACCTTTTTCAAAAAATCATTCACATTTATCTTAAGCTCGTCAGCCACAGCGGCATCGTATGTGACTGTTATATTAACTGCGTCTCCGTTAGCAAGCTTATCTACTTTATCACATGTAAGTCCCAGTGATGATACAAATGTATCATATTTTGCTTTTTCATCCGCAGATGCGTCAACTCCCGCAAGTGCACTGTAAATGCCTTCTGTGTCAAGATATACTGTCGCCGTTGCGCGCCCGGACAAACCTGATACGCTTGTCATTATGTATGGGCTGATTGATATGTTTTTCCTTCCGGCACTACAGCCGCACAAAAGCAATACCATCGCTGACAACAATATATATTTTATTTTCTTCATTAAACTCTAACCTCCAAAAACTAACTGTTCTCCTTTTTAAGCACCTATCAGAATATCCTCATCAGCTTTGTCAACATGCCCACAGGCAACCGCCCTTCTCAATTCATCAAGACTCACTGAGTAGAGCAGTCTTTCCTGTCCATTAACAATTCTTATAAAATCTGCCTCACCCTTACCATGCTCATAACAGAAATAATCCACATTTACCATTCCAAGCAATGTTTTGTATCTTCCGATTCTGTCATTTACATTCTCATACGCATACATAAGAATATCGATATCATAAAATTCCATATCCCAAAGCTGTTCACCACACACAAGCTTCGTCTTTTTCTAACCTTGATATATGCATTATGGTATACATCATCGGCACGCTTAAGCCTGACAGATATCCCCTTCCAGTTTTCCTTAACCGTTTCAAAAAAGCATTAAAGCGTTCAACATCGTCACTGTATAAAAGCTTTGGAAGTGCTCTGTACGCTTCCCTTCCGATGTACTCAAAATATTTTTCACTTCCATAGCGAACATCAAAGAACTTGTCCACCGTAAATTTTCCACACTCTATATTATCAAGAACCATATTAATGTTCCTTTCACACATTTCATGATATCAAGGACAGAAGTCCGATGCAAGCTTGCTTGCGTGAGGATTTTTGACATTGTGTCCCGCCAAAAATATGAGTAAGCAGCCATTTTTCAAAGAAAAATGTGCGAATTACGAATGTTTTTGAGAATTGTGGGAGCACGCAGTGCGGAGCAATTCGATATCATAGATATCATAGATATCATAGAGGTCAAAATACCTTTTGACCTCAACATCATTTCATCAAAAGTATACCATATTGTATTTGAACTTACAAGCATTTGCCCATTGCAAGAGCATTATAGTCACATGCATCTATTCGAGATAATGTCTCATGCTGCTCAGTGCATTTTTCTCAAGCCTTGACACCTGTGCCTGGCTCATTCCAATCTCATTTGCAACCTCCATCTGGGTTTTTCCCTGAAAAAAGCGCAGTTCAATAATGTTTCTTTCCCTGTCCGGCAGTCTGTTCACAGCATCGCTTATCGCCATATCCTTTACCCAGTTTTCTTCAAGATGCTTTTTATCGCTTATCTGGTCCATCACATACAGCGTATCTCCTCCGTCCGTATATACAGGCTCGTAAAGCGACACCGGACTTTGTATGGCATCAAGTGCCATAATCACATCCTCCCTGCTTGCACCTATCTCACATGCTATCTCATTCAGTGTAGGCTCTCTAAGGCTCTGCTTTGACAGACGCTCCCTTGCATATATCGCCTTGTATGCCGTATCTTTAAGAGAACGACTCACTCTTATCTGGCTTGAAGTATCACGAAGATACCTTCTTATTTCACCTATTATCATAGGCACTGCGTAAGTGGAAAATCTTACCTGCTGGCTTATGTCAAAATTATCTATCGCCTTAATAAGCCCTATGCAGCCTATCTGAAACAGATCATCCATATTCTCATTGCTTCCGGAAAATCGCTGTACAACGCTTAATACAAGTCTTAGATTACCTTTAATATATTTATCTCTTGCCTGTTTATCCCCTTTTTTTATCTTTTCTAGAAGTTCAACCTTTTCCTGTGCCGTAAGAAGCGGCAGCTTCGCCGTATTAACTCCGCATATTTCAACCTTAAAGGCAGCCATCCGAAAAACCCCCTTAATTTCTTCCTGAGCTATAGAACAACACTTAGCACCACAGCTCCTGATACTCATGTTAAAAGGATTTCCACAATGACTGCCTTTATACTGGTAAAAAATACTTATTAAAATTTACTCGTACCTAACTATTTCCTTCTTAAGACGCTTTATAATCTTCTTTTCAAGTCTTGAAATATAAGACTGTGAGATGCCTAACAAATCTGCCACCTCCTTCTGTGTAAGCTCCGTTCCGTCCTCACTGCTGAGTCCGAAGCGAAGGTCTACAATCTGTCTCTCCCTCTCCGACAGACGGCTTATCGCTTTGTTTAAGAGCTTTTTCTCAACCTCATCCTCGATATCCTTATAGATGACATCCTCATCCGTTCCGAGAATATCCGAAAGCAGCAGTTCATTCCCATCCCAATCGACATTTAACGGCTCATCGATTGATACCTCCATGCGCGTCTTGTTATTTCTTCTTAAATACATGAGAATCTCGTTCTCAATGCATCTTGATGCGTAGGTGGCAAGCTTGATATTCTTGCCGGAATCATAGGAATTGACTGCTTTTATAAGTCCTATTGTCCCGATGGAAATTAAGTCCTCCACACCGACACCTGTATTGTCGAATTTTTTTGCTATGTACACCACAAGCCTTAAATTATGCTCTATTAGCATTGATTTTGCTTCTCCATTGCCCTCCTCACCAAGCTTCTTAAGTGCTATTGCCTCCTCCTGTACGCTTAAGGGAGGTGGCAGCACATCGGCACCACCTATATAGTGAACCTCATTTCTGTCGGCACTTATAAGACTTTTGAACGTAGGAACCGACTTAAATTGAAATTTATTTGGAACAAGTACTTTTATAAACATATGTATTCTCCTTATCAATCATTTTATTTTGCAGATGTCTTACATTCTCTTGATGTGTGACATCTCAAAGGGATATTGCGGAAGTCGAATTATTTTCTGGTAAGGCTTGATGCGTTAAGTATCATCGAATACTCTCCCCTTTTTGACAAACTGCCTTCATACAATGCAAGCTCCTGTCTTCTATGGCAAATATGTCTATCATTATACTCGATGCTTATATTGTCAACTGTTATAAGTTTCATAAGACCATGCTCATTTCCAAGACTCATATACGGAATAAGTCTTAAGCCTTTGTCCTCACTTTTAGACTGCACCAGCTCATCAACTGCCTTTTTTTCCACTATACACACCGACTCCCCATTATAGGGGTCAGTCAGCGAATTTCCCGTATCATATAAACCCATCATTTCAACGCTTCTTCCATCAAGCTCTATCATTACTCTGTACAGCAGATTTTTTCTCTTCACATATCCTGTCAGATAACGTATAAGCGGAACGGCAAGCTGTGCAAACAATACAACCGTGACCATTGCTGCAAATGCGCTTCCTCCTCTTTCTTTTAACTGTCCCATCAGACCGCCTATAAGCACCGATACACCCATAAATACCGCGTATCGGTACACCCATTCACCGGGCCGCCCCTTACAGCCTGACACATACAGCATGGCAACAGGCAGACCAAGATATGTGCAAAATAACACCGCAATGCCTCCGCTGGTGCAAACCACCATGAAGACGCTCCATACCGCTCCTAAAAATGCCGCGGCTGCAAGACGTGCATAAGTGGTGTTTATTTTACACAGCCGGCTGCATACTGACAGGACGGTATAATCCATGAGCAGATTTGCAAGGAATAAAACATCCGGATAAATTTTGTAGTACAAGCTTCACCTCCCCTTGGAAGATTCTACAATGCATAGTATATATTCATGTCCATGAAAAAAATGTCGAACCGACAAGATAAAATGAAAGAATTTTTCGACAAAAAAACTGCAACAATATTCATACCTGAACTTGTTGCAGCTTAAAACACATAATATGTAATTATTTCTTATTTCTCTGAAGGAAAGTAGGGATACTTAACTCTTCATTTTTGACAGTGCTCTCAATCGGTCTTCTGTATGAAGTGCCGGATGATGGCTGTGGTCTCGGTACAGGTGTCGGACTTACAGGCTTAGTGTATGCTGTCTGCGGCTTATAGTTAAAGCCTGCCATGGCATTAGATACATCAATGCTCTTCTGCTGTGCATCAAGACCTGTAGCTATAACTGTGATTGTTGCTTCATCCTGCATTGTATCATCATACATAGCACCAAAGATAATATTAGCCGACTCACCTGCAAGCTCCTGAACATAGCTTGCCGCTTCATTTGCTTCGATAAGGCTTATATCTCCGGATATATTAATGATGACATGTGAAGCTCCTTCAATCGTTGTCTCAAGAAGAGGACTGGTAACTGCCTGCTTAACAGCTTCAATAGCCTTGTCATCTCCCTTGGCATCACCGATACCTATATGTGCAATACCCTTGTCCTTCATTACTGTCTGAACATCTGCAAAATCGAGGTTGATAAGTCCCGGTACATTGATAAGGTCTGTTATTCCCTGAACTGCCTGCTGTAAAACCTCATCAGCCTTCTTAAGTGCATCCGGCATGGTTGTCCTTCTGTCAACTATCTCAAGAAGCTTATCATTAGGTATAACGATAAGTGTGTCAACGCTCTCTTTGAGCTTCTCAATTCCACCTATCGCATTATTCATACGCTGCTTAGCTTCGAATCTGAAAGGCTTAGTCACAACGCCTACTGTCAATATTCCCATATCCTTTGCTATTCTTGCAACTACAGGAGCCGCTCCGGTACCTGTACCGCCGCCCATTCCGCATGTGACAAATACCATATCCGCACCCTTTAATGCCTGCGTAAGCTCTTCTGTATTCTCCTCTGCGGCCTTCTCTCCTACTTCCGGCTTAGCTCCTGCACCTAATCCCTTAGTGAGCTTCTCGCCTATCTGAAGCACTGTAGGAGCCTTACATAACTTAAGTGCCTGCTTATCCGTATTGATTCCTATAAACTCAACTCCACCTATATTCTCATCAACCATCCTGTTAACAGCATTATTGCCTGCACCGCCAACACCAACAACAATAATCTTTGCGGATGTCTCTGTATCATCATTAATTTTAATAATCTCCATTGTGACAGGGTCCCTCCTTATACAAATGCATAACTCATTTCTTTATAATATAGTTTTATGAAAAAAATATCAACTGATTTTTATGATTTTCCAAAAAAACTTGCCAAAATTTTATATTTTTATTTAACATCCTTCTTAAAAGTAATATATTCGGAACCCTCTGTATAATTTTCCATCTCAAGCACACCTGAAAGTCCCACAAGCTCTCCCTCCATCTGTTTTAGTTCATGTAACTTCTCACTAAGATATTCGCCCTTACCAAAATTGACACGTACATTTCCTATGTAAAGCACGATGGAAAGATCATCATTGAAATGTATCTTATCCACCGCAAGATCATATTTTTGAAGATTCTGCGATAAATCAAGAATCGTATTAAAGACCTTTTCATCTTCAACCGGAAGCGGATTGTATAACACTACACTGTCAAATCCGAGTCCATCGACAAGAGGTACATCAAGTACCTGCTGTTTTGATGTCTCGACCACTATCCCATCCTTGTCAAAGTACATATAATTTCCTTTGTATACAATGTATGCTACAATACTCTTCTCATACAGGACAATGTCAACCTTGTCGGGATACTCTATTTTAATCTCGTAAGTCTCTATAAATGGTATGACAGCCTTTTCATAGCCATGTTTTAAATCGTATCCCAATTTCAATGAATTTATTGTGTCAGCATCTCCGAAAATATATTTTTTCAGCTCATCCTGCGTATATCTGTCCGTACCCTCAAAGCTTATCTGTTTTACTTTAAAATATTTGACTGCGGCATACCCGATTCCAAGTATGATAATCAATAATATCACTGACACAATCAGGATTTTACGCAGTATATGTCTTTTTTTTCTCACAGTACGTGACATTTTATTCTCCTTATCAGATACACTGTTTTGTTACCACAGCACCCAGTCTGCAAAGATTTTCCGGAAGATCTTCATAACCTCTTTGTATATATTCATAGCCATTGACTGTCACCGGGCTGTCTGAAAAAAGCCCTGCAAGAACAAGCGCCGCACCGCCTCTTAAATCCCCGGCTGTGACAACACCGCCATGAAGCTGTCTCCTTCCATACACATAAGCCAGTTTTCCATCTACGACTATATCCGCTCCAAGCTTATTAAGCTCATATGCCGTGTTGAACCTTGTATCAAATACATTCTCCTCCATTATGCAGAAATTTCCCGATACAGCCATAAGCGCAAGGAATATAGACTGCATATCTGTCGGGAACTCCGGGAACGGTCCTGTAGAAATGGCACACTCAAGCTTCCTTCTTCTGTCTGTATTGATAATGACACCCTCACCGCTATAATATGGATGAGCGCCAAGATATCCCATTATACTCTCTATTCTGTCGCATTTAATATTAGGTATATAGACATTTCCTGTGCAGCCTGCAACAGCCGTAAGAACCGTCCCTGCCACTATCCTGTCTGCCGGAATGGTATAATATATATCATCCTGACATATCATCTTTGGAGGAGATATCATAATATTCCCTATCCGCTCACCGCTTATATCCGCTCCGAGCATCCTCAGATAATCGCACAGATCCCATATTTCCGGTTCGGAAGATGCATTATAAATTCTTGAGATTCCTTTGGCAGCCATTGCTGCAATAAGTGTATTCTGCGTAGCACCCACACTCGGAAAAGGAAGCCTTACATCACTTCCTGTCAGTCCGTCTGACGGCACATAAGCATCGATTCCGCCTTCTTTGCTTACAACGACTGCACCAAGCCCTTTCATAGCACTCACATGAAAGTCCACAGGGCGCTTTCCTATGGCGCAGCCTCCGGGCGGCGGCATCACAAACCGTCCAAAACGTCCAAGGCAGCCTCCCATGAGGATAACCGATGCTCTCATTTTCGTCACGCACTCGTTATCAAGTATACCATTTGATGCATCGGACGCATCTATCGTAATGACATGGTTTGAATATTCAACTCTACAGCCGCACATCTTAAGAAGCTCAGCCATAATATGCACATCCGCTATATCAGGGCAGTTCTCCAATATCGTCCTGCCTTTTAACAGAAGCGAGGCAGCCATTATCGGAAGTACCGAATTTTTCGACCCCTGAAGCTTTATCTCTCCAGCAAGCCTGCTACACGGATGTACAATGACAGCTTTTTTGTTGTCCTGCATACAATTCCCCCATTAAAGGTATACAAATTATTATATGCAGCAGCCTTCCTATGATGTATGAAATAATACATGAAATAATATAGTTTTCTCACAGTATCATATGTAATACGTCAATAAACTAAATGAAAGTTCTCTTTTCTGTCTTTTTCGCTAATCATGCCGGTATTTAATATGTTTTGATACATTGAGCACAATTCCCATCTCCGCAAGCAGGAACATTACGGATGTTCCTCCATAGCTTATAAATGGCAGTGTAATTCCTGTATTCGGTATAACATTCGTGACAACCGCAATATTTAATATGACCTGAATGGCAATATGCGCCGTAACACCGACAACAAGCAGGAATCCGAACATATCCGGTGAATGAAGTGCTATGACAACAAACCGCCATATCATCATTACAAACAGAAGTATAAGGCATATTCCGCCAAAAAGTCCAAGCTCCTCGCAGACAACAGAAAATATCATATCATTCTGTGCCTCAGGTATAAAGCCGAGCTTTTGTATACTCTGTCCTAAGCCTTTTCCAAAGAAACCGCCCGAACCAAGTGCATACAATGCCTGAAGTGTCTGGTAGCCCTTGCTTGAAGCATATTCTTCAGGATGTCTCCAAGCAAGAATACGCATCATACGAAAGCCGGTCTGCTGATCAATCTCAACTCCTGCTGTTACCGGGTCAACATAATAATGTATGTATAGCATAAATGCAACCACAGCAGCCACGCCGACAACAGCCATAGCCGCAAACGGCCAGTATCTTTTCGCAGCTACAAAATAAATTACAAAACCTATTCCGAACACAATTATTGCGGAGCTCAGATTCTTAGTGATAAAAAGTATCATAGCTGTCGGAATTATCGTAATAAAGCCTGTAGCAAAAAGATTGCGCCATTTGTCTATAGCTTTGCCGACATATATGACATATGATGACACGCAGATAATAACGGCCAGCTTGCATATCTCTGCCGGCTGTATCGTACCAAAACCGACATTAATCCATCTTTTTGCATGGTTAATCTCAACTCCAAGAGGTGTCAGAATGAGAAGGATTGACAAAATAGCTCCGCCATATATAAACGGTGCCAGCTTATAATAAAATCTGTAATCGAAAAAGATACAGAAAATAAACGCAACCATACCTATTGCTGTAGATTTAATCTGTTTTTTCAGGTAGAAAGCAGGATCCGGCTTTGTAAGTCTCATTCCACTGTAGTAGCTGGTCGAATACACCATCACAAGCCCAAAGCAGACCAAAAACAGTATAATAACAAGCAAGGAATAATCAAAATATTTGGTTTTTCCGCGTTGCTTTGCCATCAGCATTCCTCCATATTTTATAATTCATTTACATACTGCTTGAACAGCTTTCCTCTCTCCTCGTAGCTCTTAAACATATCCCAGCTTGCACATGCCGGCGAGAGAAGCACTATCTGTCCTTCCTTCGCATCCTGACGGCATACCTCCACCGCTTCTTTAAGGCTCTCCACAAAACGTATATTTTCAAAGCTCTGCGCCCTCGCTGCAGCAGCTATCTTATCCTTAGTCACGCCAAGAAGCACAAGCTCTATTATTGTATCTTTGAACGCCTTTATCATTTCATCGAACTCTGAATGCTTGTCATAACCTCCGGCAATCAGGATTGTCTTCTTCGGCATAGCTTCAATCGCCTTGATTGTGGAATCAGGATTGGTTCCCTTAGAATCATTATAATATTCCACACCATCAAGAGTACGCACATATTCAATGCGGTGCTCAACAGCCTTAAAATTCCTTATAGTTGAAGCAATTACATCAGCAGGAGCTCCAAGCTGTATACATATAGCTGCCGCTGCCATAACATTCTCATGGTTATGTGCGCCGAAAAGCAGCATATCCCTCACATCAATGACATCAACTACCTCTGTCCCATCAGTGTACTTTATCATTGTACCTTCAAGGTATGTTCCATGGCTGACTTTGTGCTTTCTTGAAAAGTACACCGGTGTTGCTGTTGTCTCCTCTCCGAACTTTCTTAGCACTTCGTCATCATAGTTGAGCACAATAAAATCGTCCTTTGTCTGATTAGATGCTATGCGTTCCTTCACAGCCGCATAATTTTCCATCGTATAATGTCTGTTAAGATGATCCGGTGTTATATTTAAAATAGCACTCACTCTCGGTCTGAACCTGTGTACTGTCTCAAGCTGAAAGCTTGATATCTCTGCAACCGTTATAGATTCACTGTTCGTCTTAAGAACCTCAGACGTATATGAGTTGCCTATATTTCCGACAACGAAAGTTTCTTTTCCCCAGGCTTTTACTATCTCGCCCACAAGCGTAGTTGTGGTAGTCTTTCCGTTAGTTCCTGTAATAGCTGCCACTATACCCTTCTCATAATTATATGCAAGCTCAATCTCTCCCCATACATGAATTCCCGCCTCGTTAAACTTGTTAACAACAGGACTGTCTATAGGCACTCCTGGACTGATAACTGCAAGCTGTACACTGTTTAAAAGTCCGTCTTCAAGTGCACCTAACACAATCTCAGCCTTCACATTCTCAGGAAGTCTTGCCTCTATCTCACTCTTATCAAGCTTATCATTTCCATCATAAAGAATCACAGCTGCGCCAACCTTATTAAGAAGCTCGACTGCTCCGATACCGCTGATTCCGGTACCTACAACTATTACTTTTTTTCCTTCCAAATCCATATCAATGTCTCCTATGCTTTTATTCCCGTAACCCCATTGTCTTATAATATACCGCTAATCACCGGAAAATTCAACCACTTCCTGCCCTATGCCAAGGTATGGCAGTATATTTTCGAATACTTCTCTTATAACCGGAGCCGCTATGGTTCCTCCATAATATATTCCTTCCGGTTCGTCTATAATGCACATTGCTATCACCTGCGGATTGTCAGCAGGCGCAAAACCTATAAAGGACGCTATATATTTTCCCGAACCTCTCGGAAGCTTCTGCGAAGTCGCAGTCTTTCCGCCTATCCGGTAGCCCTCAATATAACATCTCTTGCCGCCGCCCTCTGCGACTACACTTTCAAGCAGCTGCTTCATAAGCTCACTCGTCTCACCTGAAACTGCATTTGGCACTGTATTATATTCAAATACTTTTGTGGTCTCACCATCTTCATTAACAGTCTTTACTGCAAAATGCGGAGTTATAAGTGTCCCACCGTTAATTATCGCACTGGCCGCACGAAGAAGCTGCAAAGGAGTTATCTGGAATGACTGGCCAAAACTCATCGTGGCAAGCTCTACTTCCCCGACATTCTCAAGCTTATGTATAATAGTCCCTGCTTCGCCTGGAAGGTCAACCCCTGTTCTGCTAAGCAGGCCAAGCTTTCCCATATAAGAAAAAAAATCTTTTGCACCTACTCTGCTGCCCCATGTGATAAAAGCAGGATTGCATGAATTCATAAGTGTCTGTGCAAAGGTCTGTGAACCATGTCCTGATGTCTTATGGCATCTTATTGTCCTGCCTCCTACAGTCATACTGCCTTTGCAATAATAACTGTCACTAAGACTTACCACACCTTTTTCAAGCGCTGCTGTCGCCGTCACCATCTTAAAAGTGGAGCCCGGCTCATATGTATCATTAATGCAGAAGTTGCGCCACATCGTATTCAACAGATCCATCTTCTGTTTGTTTGTAAGCTCCGCTTCAGGTATGACTGTTGTTATGTCCTCTCCGTCTTCATTTTTCTGCGTAACCGTCAAAGAACTGTACTCATCAATCAAAGTATAAGGTGTATTAAGATTATATTCAGGCACATTGACCATCGCATATATTCTTCCATCCTGTGGATTCATGACAATTATTGACACTCTCTTGGCATTTTTTGCTTCGTAAGCCTTATATGCAGCCTGCTGTGCATATGACTGTATGTTATAATCCAGACTGATAATAAGATCATCGCCCTTGACAGGCTCAATCCGGCTCTCACCTTCCTCCTTAAGCTCTATTCCTCCTGCATCAGTCATTGTAAGTATCTGTCCGGCTTCCCCGGCAAGCTCCTCGTCATAGCGCACTTCAAGTCCAATAATTCCCTGATTGTCACTGCCAGTAAAACCAATCACCTTAGATGCAAGATTTCCAAAAGAATAGTACCTTCTGCTGTCCTCATCTACTTTCACTCCGTCAAGTCCGTATTCCCTTATCGCATCACCGACTTCCTTTGTGACATTAGTCTTTATGCGCTCCATTGACGAAACCTTATTAACGCTCTTTGCCACCTTCTCCCTGTCCATATCAAGCTCTGTGGAAAGGACATCAATCACTCTTTCTGCATCCGTTATCTGTGCATGTACAACCGATATCGTACATACAGTCTTATTAGATGCAAGAACAGTTCCATCCTCCGAAATAATTCTCCCTCTGGCTGCCTTTATCGGTCTTTCTCTCTCATGAAGCTCCTTTGCCTTCTGTCCATAGTACTCTGATTCAACAAGCATAATAACCGCAAGCCTCACAAGCAGTACTATGATAAGCACCGTTATCAGTATTACGCCGAACATAAGCTTGCGCTTCATTCTGCCTATATTTCTGCGCGGTTCCATAAAAAACCTCCATAATATAAGTTCTGCAAGACGGCACCGCATACTGCTGATGCCGATATTACATTTTATTATGGAGGTCTAAACGATATGCACTATATAATGATTAATTACAGCTCACATAATCTTACTGTGTAGATTCCTGCTCTGTAGCACCTTCCCCTGATGTCTCCGATGAGCTGTCAGTTTCTACAGCGTTGCCGGCATCCTGGCTTGTCTCCTCCGGCTGCGTACTTTCCTCTGCTGCCGAAGTCTGCTCTGTAGTCTCCGATGATGTTTCCGGTGGCTGGGTTGCAGCTTCAACTGTCTCAGGGTTTCCTTCCTCATCTGTGACCGTCTCACCATTTTCATCTGTCACATATTCAACTGTCGTCTCAGGCTGTGTCTGATCCGGAAGTCCGCCTACATTTATCTCGTAAGATTCATCAACAGGATATATTTCAAGATATGGTATGAGGTCTATCATGATATCTCTTGCTAACTCCTGAGCCGCTCTTGATGTATCGAAATCTTCAACCTGAGCCTCATCAAGCACAACATAGAAAACCACCTGTGGGTCCTCAGCAGGCATAAAGCCTATAAAAGAAGTTACATAATGCTGCTTATCTCTTGGCTGTTTCTCGGCTGCACCTGTCTTTCCACCCACACTGTAGCCTGCAATCTTGAGGTATCCGCCTGTTCCATAATCTACTACATTTTTAAGGTAGCCTCTCAGCGTGCTTGATGTCTCTTCCGATACAGTCTTTCTTACAAGCACACTGTCATTTTGCACAAGTACTTCTCCGCCCGCACTCTTTATCTCCTTTACGAGATGCGGCTGATAATAGTCTCCTCCGTTGATAAGAGAGCTGAACGCCGCCATCTCCTGAACCATAGTTACATTGAGATTCTGTCCAAAGCTGTTAGTCGCAAGGTCAATATCGGTAACAAGGTCTTTTCTTATGACAAGACCATACTCTTCAGCAGGAAGGTCAACACCTGTCTTTGCACCGAAATTAAACCTGCTCACATAGTCATAGAATACATCCTTGCCTATACTTGCAGCCATCTGCATGAGTGCATCATTGCAGGACTCCTCAAGAGCCTGACTCACAGTGAGAGTTCCATGACCTTCCGGATGCGCACAGCTTATCTTAGTTCCCATGACAACCTCGTGCCCGTCACAGTAATATTCCTCTGTGCCATCAAGTATGCCTTCCTCAATTCCACTCGCAATGGTAAATGCCTTAAAAACAGAACCCGGCTCATATATTGTTGACACACAATAATTGTTCCATACATCATACAGAGCATCGACTGTCTGCTCATTGTCCATCTGTGCAAGCTCTTCCTCTGTATAATATGCGGACAAATCACTTGGATTGTTTAAGTCAAATGTCGGATACTGAGCCATCGACAATATCTGTCCGTTGTTAGGATTCATAACCATCACTGATGTATGCTTCGATCCATATGCCTCATTAAATTCCCTTATCTTATTCTCCACAATTCTCTGTATATTGCTGTCTATAGTGAGAACAACCGTATTTCCGTTTATCGCCGGCTTTATTGTAGTCTCAATGTCTGAATCCTCACCAACATATCCATACTCTCTTCCGTTTGTTCCTGTAAGATATGAATTGTAATAGTTCTCAATGCCTATAACACCTGATGACTCTGTAGCATATCCTAACACAGACGCAAGCAGTGAATCATACGGATATGTTCTTATATACTCCTCTTCAAGCCATGATGAGTTATATTTGTTAGAGTCAGCCTCCTTAGCCGCCCTGTAATCCGTAATCTGCTCGTATGTAAGGTATCTTACAATTCTTTTATATGCGCAGTTCTTATTCTGATAGCTGTTAAATATATCCAAAAGCTCCTGCCTGTCCAGGTCAAAGCACTCTGCAAGCAGTTCAATGTTAGCTTCCCTGTCCGTATCATCCTCCCAATAAGTATTAGGATCAAGAATAAGATTGTACACTTTCTTAGAATATGCTAAAACTGTCCCTGTCCTGTCAGTTATATCGCCTCTCTTTGCAAGTATTGTCGCATTCTTGTATTTCAGGTTATCAAAAACCTTCTTTGAGTACTTGTCTTTGCTGGTTCTGCTTATATTTATCATTACAAACGTAAGCAAAGACAAGGCTGCCACAACGAGAACTGCCACTATCAGCAGTTTTACCTTCATCTTTCGTCGCAGCTTCCTTGTCTTTAATTTCTGAACAAAAGCATACTCTTTCTTACCGGATACCTTTCTCTCCGGCTGCTGTGTTCCATTATTATTCATAACTATATTTACTCCACGTCCTTATACTGGACAACATACTCGCTGTCTTCGCTGTCATAATTCACAATCTGATTCTGTGAAGGGTAGACCATCCCAAGCTCCTCTGTGGCAACCTTATAGATATAATTATAATCTATTGACGAATTGATTGACATTTCTATATTGTCATTTTCCATAGTAAGCGTTGAAAGCTCCTTTCTCAATGCTGCAATCTGTCTCGATTTCTGCGTCATAGCAACATTAAGAGAGATATATTTTGCAAGCACTAAAAATATAACCACCATAGCTGCCGCCATTACAAATGTAAATGCAAAGCCAAAGCTTGAACTTAACCCGCGGTTTTTATCATTCTGTGTATTATGTGATACTCTATGCTCAGGCTGCTGCCTTACTTCCTCTCTTCTCTTAGGTAATGCTTCACTGTAAGCTGCCTGCTTGCGGGCAAGGTTATCGTTGATGTATGCAGTTTTATAGTTTCTGTTTTTTCTTATATCTGCCATTTAATCCTCCCGCCTTCTCTCAAAAACTCTCAGTTTTGAGCTCTTCGCTCTCTTATTAATCTCAAGTTCTTCATCAGTTGGCACAATAGGCTTTCTGGTGATGATGACACCCTTTGGCTTATTTCCGCATACACATACAGGGAAATTAGGCGGGCATGTACATACATCTACATTCTTCTTAAAACCATTCTTGACAATTCTGTCCTCTAATGAATGGAATGTGATTATGCTGAGCCTTCCGCCATCATTTAAAAGCTCTATCATGTCATCTATCGAATCCTTAAGTACGTCAAGCTCTTTGTTGACTTCTATTCTTATCGCCTGAAATGTCTGCTTAGCCGGATGTCCTCCTGTCGCACGAAATTTCATTGGAATTGCAGCCTTGACCGCCTCCACAAGCTGACCTGTTGTAGTGATTCTTCCAATCTCATTTCTCATACGTACAATATGCTTGGCAATGTTCTTGGCAAACTGATCCTCTCCGTAATCCCTTATAATATGGAACAATTCGCTCTCCGAATACTCATTGACAACAGTCTCTGCTGTGAGAGTCTGCCTGTTATCCATCCTCATATCAAGTGGTGCATCATCATCCTTATAAGTGAAACCTCTGTCAGCATCGTCAAGCTGATGTGATGACACACCTATGTCAAGAAGAATCCCATCCACTCTGCTTATACCAAGCTCCTCTAGCACACTTCTGATATTGACATAATTGCTTCTGACTATTGTAACCTTATCCATAAAAGGCTCTAATCTCTTGGTTGCTGCCGCTATAGCCTCTTCATCCTGATCAATTCCTATAAGCCTGCCATTCTCACCTAAATGCTCACATATATGATAAGAATGCCCTGCTCCCCCTAATGTTCCATCTACATATATCCCATTTGGTTTAATTGCAAGGCTGTCTATAGTCTCATTAAGCAACACAGGTATATGTTCAAATTCCATATCTGTTCTCCTTAAATGCTGAAACCGAATTTTTCCATGTTGGCTGCGATTTCATCAATATTATTCTCATATTCCTTCTGGTCTGATAAGTATCTTTCCTTATTCCATATCTCAATCTTACCTGCAGAGCCTGCAAGAATAGCTTCCTTGTCAAGCTCTGCATAGTTTCTAAGTATTGAAGGAATAAGAAATCTCCCCTGCTTGTCCACTTCACACTCAGCAGCTCCTGCAAGGAAAAATCTTACAAACTGTCTCGTCTCTTTGTTGGTTATCGGAAGTGTGGCAAGCTTATTCTCAAAGCGTTTCCAATCCTCACTTGTGTATATGTATAGACATTTATCCGGACTCTTAGTGATAATAAATGTGTCTCCAAGCTGTTCTCTGAACTTAGCAGGCATAATCAGTCTTCCCTTAGCATCTATGGAATGACTGTATTCACCCATGAACATTATTATCACTACCTCCTTTATTCTGTGCTTCACTTTGGCAAAAGCAGCACCTTGTCACCACTTCCTGCCACAATCTTTCACTTTTCACCACTTATGCTGATATTTTATACCTTTACAATACTAAAATCAAGTATTTTCTATTCCAATGGATAAAATTACCAGATAATTATTTTTTCATGCTTTTAATTGAGAAAAATAATATCTGGAAAATTTTTTATATACAAAGATTAAGGTGCAAAAAAGGCATCGCGGATTCGTATTAAAACGATTCCACAATGCCTCTATATCCGTAAATTTTTGTATTACATTTCGCTATTGTGTTCTGCTTTAGTCTTTTTTAAGCTTACTCTGTTATATATAACAAACGCTGTACCAAGCAATATGAGAACTATCGACAATACCTGAGAAGCCGCTATTCCTCCGAGCGCCTTTATCACAAGTTGGTCTGTTCTCAATCCTTCTATAAAGAAGCGTCCGATGCCGTATCCCATAAGGTATATTGCCAATATCTCACCATCAAACTTCTTATGTCGCTTGTAGATACATATGCCTATGAACAGCAGCAGATTCCATACTCCTTCATATAAAAATGTCGGATGTACCTGAACATAGCTTACTCCGTCTATTGTGACGAGATGTTCTATAAGCTCCTGTGTAATTCCCTTTGCCTCAGATACAGGAAGCTGCATTGCAAAAAGTCCATCTGTATATCCTCCGAATGCTTCCCTGTTAAAGAAATTACCCCATCGGCCTATAATCTGTCCAATGATAAGTCCCTGCACTGCTGTATCAGCCATTAGCCAGAACTTAAGCTTTTTAACCTTAGTAAAGATAAAAAGTGTGAGTACAGATGCAAGCACACCTCCATATATCGCCAAGCCGCCTGCTCTGAGATTCAATATCTCAAGCGGATGAGCGCTATAATAATCCCACTCGAATACTACATAATATATTCTCGCTCCAATAATGGCTGCTATAAGCGTATAGAGAGTAAAATCGACATAATCATCAACCTTCTGACCTGTTTTTTTCGCTTCACGGTATGCCACTAGAGCACCCATAAGCATTGCAAGTGCAATTATCACGCCGTAATATGCAATCTCAATTCCAAACACCGTAAAGGATTTACCCGGATTAAGGGTCAGTCCCAGATGCGGAAAACGTATTGTCGTATTCATAAATGTCCTCCATCCTAAATTTTATATCAGATTATTTTAACCCTGCTATCAATAATACTTCTTTTGCTCCATTATTACAAGTACTTGTTTATTTCGGAGTTCGCATTGCTTTTTTTAATCTGTTATGCTACTATAATTTAGTGCAAAATAAGCTTCTGTGCCCATTTTGTGCGTTATTATCACATGATGAAGGCATAAGCTGACATTATGATTAAGTTTAACAGAAACGAGGAATCAATATGAAATTAGGTATTGTTGGTCTGCCGAACGTCGGCAAAAGTACACTATTCAATTCACTTACAAAGGCAGGTGCCGAATCCGCTAATTACCCATTCTGTACAATCGACCCTAATGTAGGTATCGTTACAGTTCCGGATGAGCGTCTAAATAAGCTTGCCGCTCTCTACAATTCAGCAAAGATTACACCTGCTGCCATCGAATTCGTTGACATTGCCGGTCTTGTAAAGGGTGCTTCTAAGGGTGAAGGACTTGGAAACCAGTTCCTGTCACATATACGTGAGGTTGACGCTATTGTGCATGTAGTAAGATGCTTTGAGGACAGCAATATTGTTCACGTTGACGGAAGTGTTGACCCTATAAGAGATATAGACACAATTAATCTTGAGCTTATATTCTCCGATATTGACATTCTTGAGAGAAGAATTGCCAAAGTAGGACGTGCCGCAATGAACGATAAAACACTTGCAAAGGAGAATGACCTTTTAAAGAGACTCAAGGCTCACCTTGAGGAAGGAAAATCCGCACGCAGCTTTGAGACGGACGATGACGATGAGAAAGCACTCATTGCTTCCTATACACTTCTCACAGCCAAGCCTGTAATCTATGCTGCAAATGTTTCCGAGGATGACCTTGCAGATGATGCCGCTTCTAACGAATATGTTGCCAAGGTACGCGAATTTGCTGCTTCGGAAGGAAGTGAAGTGTTTGTCGTATGTGCTAAGATTGAGGAAGAAATCTCTGAGCTTGACGATGCGGACAAGAAAGAATTTTTAGCAGACCTCGGCTTATCAGAGTCAGGTCTTGATAAGCTCATAAGAGCAAGCTACTCTCTGCTCGGTCTTATAAGCTACCTCACAGCAGGTCCTACAGAGACAAGAGCATGGACAATCGTAAAAGGCACAAAGGCTCCTCAAGCAGCTGGAAAGATTCACAGTGATTTTGAGCGCGGCTTTATCAGAGCCGAGGTTGTAAACTATCAGGATTTACTTGACTGCGGCTCTTACACAGTTGCAAAAGAAAAAGGTCTTGTAGGTCTTGAAGGAAAAGACTATGTTGTAAAGGACGGAGATGTTGTTCTCTTCCGCTTTAACGTATAAGCTTTAATGAATTTAGGAGATAGGTATGAAAAGGATTTTTTTAATCACAACCGGCGGCACTATAGCCTCAACGCCAACCTCAGACGGACTAACCCCTTCTATCACATCGGACGAGATACTTGAGTATATTCCTGAGGTGGACGAGATATGTTCTATAACGACATATGGTCTGTTTAACCTTGACAGCACTAATGTCTGTTACCAGCATTGGATTGCCATAGTCAAGTGTCTGAAAGAACATTACAGTTCATATGACGGCTTTGTAATAACGCATGGAACGGATACCATGGCATATACTGCCGCTGCCCTCTCCTATATGGTTCAAAACAGCATGAAGCCTATCGTCATAACAGGCTCACAGCGTCCTCTTGCATCTGTAGACTCCGATGCAAGAAGTAATCTCCTAAACGCAATAGTATTTGCATGTGATGAGCGCGCCCACGGTGTCCATATCCTGTTTGACAATAAGGTTATACTTGGCACAAGGGCAAGAAAAACGCATACTAAGAGCTTTAATGCATTTAAGAGTATCGACTTTCCTGAGATTGCCATAGTGCGTGACAGAAGAGTCAGATATTATATAGAAGAAAAGGTATCCGAAAACGGCCCTGATTTCTATACAAGCCTCGACCCTAAGGTATTTGTTCTGCGCCTTGTTCCCGGAATGAACCCTGATATATTCTCATTCCTTAAAGAACATTATGATGGATTAGTTATTGAGAGCTTCGGTGTAGGCGGAATTCCATGCTATGACAATGAGAGCTTCATCGACGCTGTCGCCGACTGGATTGCCTGCGGCAAAGCACTTGTCATGACAACGCAGGTTCCGCACGAAGGAAGTGACATGTCCGTCTACATGGTTGGTCAGGTTATAAAAAAGAAATACCGTCTTATGGAAGCCTACGATATGACAACCGAAGCCATTGTCGCAAAGCTTATGTGGATTCTTGCACAGACTAAGAATCCTAAAGAAGTGCGGGAGCTTTTTTACAGACCCGTCCAGAATGACCTAAATATATAAAGGAGTATCTGCAATGAAATATAAGAAGATTTTATCCCCATCCATACTATCTGCCGATTTCGGAAACCTAGCACGCGATATTAAGACAATCGATGCTGCCGGAGCTGAATATATCCATATTGACGTGATGGATGGAATATTTGTTCCAAGCATTTCCTTTGGAATGCCGATAATAAAATCAATACGTCCTATCACCAAAAGAATATTTGATGTTCATCTTATGATAGAAGAACCAATCAGATATGTGGAGGAATTCGTCTTACTCGGTGCAGACATAATCACTGTCCACATTGAAGCCTGCGAGGATGTTGCAGCAACCCTGAAAAAAATAAAGGAGCTTGGAATAAAAACCGGAATCACATTGAATCCTTCAACACCGCTTGATACTATCAAAGAATTCATGCCTCTTGTTGATATGGTTCTTATAATGAGTGTAAATCCCGGATTTGGCGGTCAGAAATTTATAGAAAGTTCAATAGACAAGCTTGAAATGACAGCTAAATTGCGTGACGAACTCGGTCTTAATTTTGACATAGAAGTCGATGGAGGTGTCAACTTTGATAATATCGGCAGAATATGTGATGCTGGAGCCAATATAATAGTTGCCGGTTCAACCGTATTTAAAGGCAGTCCTTCCGACAATGTAAAAAAACTCATGGAGCTTATGTAATGCTCCATGAGTTTTATTTTTATCTTTTTCTTGTATTCTCTAGCTCATGATACATGTCAACATAGCTGTCATATCTAAGCTGATTTATCATGCCTTCCGCAACCGCCTTTTTCACTGCACAATCCGGCTCATTCACATGGACACAGCCTGCAAATCTACAGCTTCCTTCATACATTTCAAATTCGGGAATATAAAAACGAAGCTTCTCTTTGTCATCAACCATGACCGACAGTGAAGTAAACCCCGGAGTGTCAAGAATATAACTGTCATCTTCAAGAACAAAGACTTCAGAATGTCTGGTTGTGTGTTTTCCACGTCCTATCTTATCGCTGATACTTCCCGTCTCCATATGAACATTTTCGACAAGTGCATTAAGTATTGATGATTTACCTACCCCGGATGGTCCTGCAAGTGCAGTCGTATGCCCTATAAGCATTTCTTTCAGTTCCCTAATTCCCTCTCCGGTAACTATGCTTGTGAAAATCACCCTGCATCCACTTTTTCTATAAATATCAGCAAGTCTCGGAAGCTCCGGCTGTTGCGCCTCATCAATCTTATTAAAGCATATTATTGTCGGCAGCTCATAGCCTTCCATCATCACAAGGAAACTGTCAAGCAGTCTTAAGTTAGGTGCCGGCGATGAAATTGCAAATACAAGCAATGCCTGGTCTACATTGGCAACTGCCGGTCTTATCATTTGGCTGCTTCTTGGAAGTATTCCTACTATATTTCCAAGAAGCTTTTCTTCATCCACTATATCTATCTCAACATTATCGCCGACAAGAGGTTTAATATTCTGATTTCTGAAACCACCCTTTGCCTTGCATTCATAAGTCCCTATGCCGGCAACATGAACATAATAAAAACCGGCAATTCCTTTGATTATCTTACCCTTCATAATAATTTTCCGTTACTCCGTCAATGTTACCTGTAAGGTACACAACTGCACTGTCTGCTCCGATGATGGTGAAACATAATAAGCAAATACTCTCAATTCTGCATTTCCCTTATTAAAATCGGAAAGTGTTTCTCTTACCTGAATTGACTTTTCTGTCATTCCAGAATATGAAGTGTACTCCTGTGAAGCTATATTTCTCTCATTTCCATCCTGTGCAAGCACGAAATTCAATCTTATGAATGTGGCATCCTCAGGCACTTTATTATCACCCGAAGTCAAATCCTCCGCAAGAACCGTCTTAGACAAATATACATACTTGACTGACGAATCCGATCCTGAGCTCACAACAAAATTGATTGTGGAGCCTTCCGCTGCCTTCTCACCGGCAGTAGGGCCGCTCTGCGCAATTACACGTCCGGCTTCAACAGTCTGGCTGCCTTCATGCTGAACTGTACCTACCTCAAAGCCCTTAGAAGCGATTGCTGTTCTCGCCTCGTCCTCCGTCATACCAATTAATTTCGGAACTTCTGTATACACTTTTCCGTCACCCATGCTGATATAGAGTGTTACTTCATCGCCCTGCTTAACTTTTGCAAGATGCTTCGGTGTAGAACTTACAACATGAAACTGCTCGACTTCTGAGCTCTCAATATACTCTGTCTTAACCTTAAGCCCAAGTTCGGTGAGCGCCTGCGTTGCATAATCCTCCGTCAGACCATCCACATTAATCATTGAAAATGATTCCGGACCACTGCTGACTGTGAGAACAATCGTAGTATGCTCCTTTACTAAACTTCCGGCTGTAACATTCTGCTCTATTACCATGCCGGTATCGTATGAGGAATTGTCATAAGTGAGCTTAACTCCGAGATTTACACTGTTAAGCATTGTCTGCGCTTTCTCATATGTGTATCCTGTCACAAGAGGTACTTCAACTCTGCCATCGCCATCCTGTGTCGACTGTGTCGTCGTCTGGTTAGTATTTCCCTGATTTCCGCTTCCCGAAAGAACCGAAACCATCTTAAAAATAATGAAGATTGTGATTATGACAATTATAACAGCCACAGAAATTCCAAGTGCCGTTATAACCTTATCAACCGTGGAATTTTCTCCCTTTTCATTCTTATCGTAATCCTCATAATCGTCATCTAGGTCACGATTATCGCTTATATCTTCATCACTGTCATCATTGTCTTCGGAGTAATCATCGTAATCATCATCTCTTCTTTTGCTTGTCATATTAGTCGATTTGATTGAAGACATCTGATGAATCCTGTCAAGCTCATCCTCGGTTATCATCTTAGTCGGACCGTTACTTGCTACCGGTCTTGTGACAACAAAATCTTCATCCGGCGCCACAAGTGAATGCTTTAAGTCGGCTATAAGATCAGACATATTCTGATAACGTCTCTCCGTTCTCTTTTGCGTACACTTAAGCACTATCTTCTCAACGCTGACAGGTATCCCCGGAACAAGCTGTGCCGGTGAGACAATGTCATCCTGAATATGCTGAAGTGCGACAGATACAGTGGTATCTCCTTCAAATGGCACTCTTCCCGTAAGCATCTCATAGAGCATAATACCAAATGAATAGATATCACTCTTCTCATCGCTGTATCCGCCTCTTGCCTGCTCCGGCGATATATAATGAACCGAACCCATCGCATTGGAATTAATTGTGTTAGAAGAAGCAGCACGCGCAATACCAAAATCAGTGACCTTTACTTTGCCTTCTTTTGATATGATAATATTCTGGGGCTTGATATCGCGGTGTACAATGTGATGATTGTGTGCCGCCTCAATGCCCTGTGCCACCTGAATTGCAATGCTTACAGCCTCTCTTACTCCGAGTCTGCCTTTTTTCTCTATATACTTCTTGAGTGTAATTCCCTCAACAAGCTCCATTACAATGTAATATACTCCGTCCTCGTCACCGACATCGTACACATTTACTATATTTGCGTGTATAAGTCCTGCTGCTGACTGCGCCTCCACGCGGAATTTTGTCACAAAGGATCTGTCTTCACTGAACTCCGGCTTCAAAACCTTTATCGCAACATTTCTGTTCAACTTATGATCCTTTGCTTTATAGACATCTGACATTCCACCGGAACCTATTTTTCCGAGAACTTCATATCTGTCTGCAATAAACATTCCTGGCTTTAACATATTCCCTCCTACTAGAGCTCCACAATGACAACTGCTATATTATCCATGCCGCCGTTCTCATTCGCCCTATCTATAAGCTTTCTTGTCTTGTCTTCAATAGATAAATCTGATGACAAAACCTGTTCGATTTCCCCGTCATCCACCATATTGCTTAATCCGTCAGAACACATGACAATCCTGTTGCCGGCTGTCAATTCTGCCTCAAAGAAGTCTGCCATAACCTCCTTACCGCCGCCTATGGCTCGTGTAATCACATTCTTTCTCTTGTGCTTGCGCGCTTCATCGCGATTGAGCTTCCCAAGTGCTACCATCTCCTCAACAAGAGAATGATCTCTTGTTATCTGCGAAAGCTTCTCATCATACAGATACAATCTGCTGTCACCTACATTGGCAACATACATCGATTCCCCGATAATCGTACATACGACCAGTGTGGTTCCCATCCCTGTGTAATCCTCCGACTCTTCCGCTTTTTCAAGCAGACGCGTATTGGCATTCACTATCGCATCATTTATAATAGTAATCGGATTGTCTGAATGTGAATTTTTAATATTTTCTATCAAGGTCTCCACGGTATAACGCGAAGCCAGATCACCTGCTTTATGACCTCCCATTCCATCTGCCACGATAAACAGATTCGGGAGCTTACCTACCGGTCTCATACTGCAAAAGATGTAATCCTGGTTGACCTTTCTTACTCTGCCTACATCTGTAGCTGCATATGCCCTCATTGCATTCCTCCACGCAAGACTTACATTGCGTTATCTTCATCTAAATGACTCTTGCGTAATTGTCCGCAAGCTCCGTCAATATCTCTTCCCATCTCTCTTCTTATTGTACATGCAATCCCATTTTTTTCAAGAAGATTTTTAAAATTGCTAACCTGTGCTACTTCAGTCTGCTTAAAATCTCTCTCCTTAATCGGATTGACAGGAATCAGATTGACATGACAGTTCATGCCTTTTATAAGGCTTATAAGCTCCATAGCCTGCTCCCTGCCATCATTGACACCCTTTACAAGACTGTACTCGTATGTAATTCTTCTCGATGTCTTATTAACATAATACCTGCACGCATCTATAAGCTCTTCGATAGAATACTTATTTGCTACAGGCATCAATGTCTTTCTCAATTCATCATTCGGTGCATGTAACGAAATTGCAAGATTAACCTGAAGCTGTTCATCTGCAAACTGCCTGATTCTCGGCACAATTCCGCATGTTGATATCGTCAGGTTTCTGGCTCCGATATTAATACCATTCTCATCTGTTAACAATGTAACAAACCTTCTCACATTATCATAATTATCAAACGGCTCGCCTGTTCCCATAATTACGACATGCGACACTCTCTCCCCTGTATCAGATTGTATCCTGTATATCTGGTCGAGCATCTCTGACGGAAGCAGGCTCCTAGAAAGTCCATTGAGTGTTGATGCACAGAATCTGCATCCCATGCGGCAGCCTGCCTGCGATGAAATACATACCGAATTGCCGAAACGATATCTCATAAGAACACTCTCTATCAGATTGCCATCTGAAAGTTTAAAAAGATATTTTGCTGTCCCATCAATAGCAGATACCTGCTTATCTACCTGTGTAACCGTTGTAATCGGGCTTATGTTCGCAAGCTTTTCCTTCAAAAGCTTCGGAACATTCTTCATATCATCATAATCCGTAACCAGCTTTTTATGAATCCAGTCATATACCTGCTCTGCCCTGAATTTTTTCTCACCAAGTGCCCCGATGAGCTTGATAAGCTCCTCCTTCGTGAGTGATTTTATATCATCATAAGGAAGCTTAAGACCATCCTCCATTATGCTGTTATCCATTATCTCTCCTCCTGATTTTACTATATGGTAAGCAGGACTTACTATATCCTCTTAAGCTTTGCCACAAAAAAGCCATCACATTCATAAACTCCCGGAATCAATGTGAGCATTCCATCAGCAGCATCCTTTATCAATTTGTCATAATAATGCTTTCCTGCTCTTTTCGCATCATCTATAAGCTTTTCCGGAAGAGAAGCTGTTATATCAACCGCCTCAAAGCCTTTACTCTTAATATATCGTACATTCTCCTCATTTTCCTGAGAATTTAATGTACATGTGGAATAGACTATATATCCTCCATGCTTTACATCACTGTATATTGAATCTAAAATTTTTCTTTGCAGCTGTATAATACCGTCAATTTTGTCCCGGCTTACATTATATTTTATGTCGGGCTTTCTTCCTATTATTCCAATACCTGAACATGGCAAATCAGCTATAAGCATATCAGCCATATCTTCATCCTCTATGTTATGCACCGCTGCATCGGAAACCTCGACATCTATATTAGAAAGCCCTAATCTTTCCACATTCTCTTCTATCTGCCCTGTTTTTCTCTCAGAGACATCTCTTGATATGACATGGCCTGTGCCGGACATCATAAGTGCTGCAAATATGCTCTTACCTCCGGGTGCGGCACATACATCAAGCACTGTGCTGTCTTTAGCTGGAGATGCTATCACTCCGGCAAGCATACTGCTTATGTCCTGTATCTGGAACATACCGGCTGAGAACTCCTCAATATCGTCAAGATAATTATAATCCGACAATATAAACGCATCTTCAACATATGGCGCATCTTCAACTGTTATGCCCTGTGATTTCAGCAGGTTTACCAATTCCTTCTTCGTTATTTTAACTGTATTTGTAATAGCCGATACTTTTTTTTCCTTTAAAAAGCTTTCTAAAATAAGCTCCGTCATCTCCCTGCCATAGGAAGCTTCAAGCATGCCAACAAGCTCCTGCGGAACAGAATATTTTATGCTTAAATCATCCGGCAGCTTAATCTGTGGGAGCTGTCTGCTTATATTCCTCAGAACACCATTTACAAAGCCGCTTAAATTTGTGAATTTTCTCTTCTTTGCAAGCTTCACGGCCTCATTGCATACCGCACTCACCGGAACCTGCCCCATATACATCATCTGATAGACGCTCATACGCATGAGATTTCTTATGAGCGGCTTCATCTTATTAACACGCACAGAAGACACTTGATTAATCACATAATCAAGTGTCAGTCTGCGTTCCATTGTTCCTTTTACAAGTCTTGAGATAAATGCCCTCTCGTTCTTCTCAAGATATTGATATTTGCGGAGTGCGTCATTTAACAGGACATGTATATACTGCTCCTTCTCATTCACTTCCATAAGAATATCAAGGGCGATTTCTCTTTCATTTATCGTATTAGTCACGACTTCTTCCTCTCAGCATAAGTAATCTTGCAAGCTGGATAATGGCTGTTGCAGCACTTGCCACATAAGTCATCGCAGCCGCACTAAGAACCTTCTTTGTCTGTTCAACTTCACCATCGTAAAGTATGCCATTGTCAGCTAACAGTGTGAGTGCCCTTGATGAAGCATTGAACTCTACAGGAAGCGTCACAATCTGAAAAAGTACCGCAAACGAGAAAAGTATAATGCCTATATCAATGAGCACACTGAATGAACCAAAGAAAAGTCCAAGCAGAATAAGAATAAATGAGAACTGCGAGCCAAAGCTGGCTATAGGGAAAAGCATCGTCCTGAATTTCAGAAATGAATATCCCTCATCATGCTGTATTGCATGACCACACTCATGTGCTGCAACACCTATCGCCGCAACAGAACGTGAATTGTAAGTTGCGTCAGATAAGTTGAGTGTCTTGTTCGTCGGATTGTAGTTATCCGTAAGACTTCCTGCTATATGCTGTATTCTCACATCATATATTCCTTTTGAGTGAAGTATACGCTCCGCAGCCTCTGCACCTGTAAGTCCGGTGCGGCTCTGAACCTTACTGTATTTTGAAAAGCTTGACGAGACACGAATCTGGGCAACTATCGCAATAATACCTGTGATTATGAGCAAAAACCACGTCGGGTCATAGCCATAACCATATGAATAGTAAGCTAATGCCATATATATCATCCTTTCCATGAAATATTTTTATATAAAACCTTTTAAGCTGACAACTCTATCTTGTCATTTTGAGTGCTGTCCCATCCGAAAGCTTATAGCCGCGCAGGAACGATGCTGCGTCCATGCGCTTCTTGCCTTCAAGCTGGACTTCATTTATTCTTAGCACACCTAAGCCGGTTGTTATGTCAAAAGTGTTTTTTGTTATATTGGTTATTATTCCGCATTCGGATACACTGTATTCCTTATCAGCATCAACAACATCTGCACCGAAAAGCTTTAACATCTTTCCGTCGATGAACGTATGAGCAGCCGGTGCCGGATCTAATCCTCTCATAAGTCTTTCAAGCTCTACCGCAGGTCTTGTAAAATCGAGATTTCCAAGGCTCTTATCTATCATCGAAGCATAGCAGGTATCACCTTCCTGCTTAACAGGTACGATTGTGCCGGCCTCTAATCCTTCAAGTGTCTTTATAAGAAGCTTAGCTCCGACAACCGCTAACTTGTCATGGTATGACTCATAAGTCTCTTTAGGTTCAATCTCTACTTCTTCCTTTAAGAGCATGTCACCTGTATCAAGCCCCTTGTCCATCTGCATGGTCGTGACTCCGCTCACCTTCTCACCGTTTATAATAACCCACTGCAAAGGTGCTGCACCTCGGTACATAGGAAGAAGTGAAGCATGTACATTGACACAGCCATACTTTGGAAGTGTCAGAACACTCACCGGAAGAATCTGGCCAAATGCAACTACAACTATCACATCCGGATTAATTCTTTTAAGTTCATCTAAAAATTCTTCATTCTTCCTTATCTTCTCAGGCTGATATACAGGTATTCCATGTGCCAATGCCTCAACCTTGACAGGTGTCATCAAAAGTTCTTTTCCTCTGCCTTTAGGCTTGTCCGGCTGTGTGACAACTGCTACCACTTCATGTCCTGCCAAAAGCAGCTCCTTCAGAGTACCCACCGCGAAATCCGGTGTTCCCATAAAGACTACTCTCATCTAAAATCTCCTCTTCTATTTCTTATGCTTCTTCTTTTTGTTGTCCTGCGCCGACTCTGTATCGACAAGCTCACCTTCAACGAGTTCCGTATAAAGATGACCGTCAAGATGTGCAAGTTCATGGCAGATAGCACGGGCAAGAAGTTCTTCGCCCTCTATAGTATACTCGTTCATCTCCTCATCATAAGCCTTAGCCTTGACATAATTAGGTCTTGTGACATTTCCTGCCTTACCCGGAACGCTTAAACAGCCCTCGCTTCCTGTCTGGCTTCCGCTTGTCTCAAGAATCTCCGGATTGATCATTACAATCGGACCGTCTCCGACATCAATTACAACTATTCTCTTTAAAACTCCGACCTGTGGTGCCGCAAGGCCTACACCATCAGCATCATACATTGTATCGAGCATATCATCAATAAGTGTAAGTGTACGCTCGTTGACCTCGTCTACCTTCTTACATACCTTATTAAGACAAGGGTCTCCGATTGTTCTAATCTGTCTAAGTGCCATTTTATTTTCCTCTTTTCTTAGAATTAATTTGTTTATTGATTAAAATCAAACTGTACACTCACCATCTTAAAGTCCTGCTCATGTTCCCTTATATATTTTTCTAATATATCCTTAATCTGTGTCAGAACTGTGTACTGTTTATGTTTAAAAAATAAAAGAACTGAAAAAATATCATTAAGTTTATAAACTGCGGCTCTCGAAGGGCCTATCACCTGCGGCACTTCACAATCTTTACCGCCATAAATTTTTTCGATTTCCTTCGTCGCCGCATTTAAAAGCCATACTATGGCATCATTTGCAAGCGGCCCATGCTTTGATGAGACTGTCACTGTCAGCAAGTTCGATACAGGCGGATAATCCATAAGCGCCCTGTACATTATCTCCTGCTCGTAAAAGCCTTCATAATCATGCTTTACAGCGCTCTGTATACTGTAATGTGATGGGTCATAGGATTGTATAACGACATTTCCTCTCTTAGTGCCGCGTCCCGCTCTTCCTGCCGCCTGTGTAAGCAGCTCAAAGGTTCTCTCCTGTGCTCTAAAGTCCGAGGAATACAGCGATAAATCTGCAAGCAGTATCCCCATAAGAGTCACATTAGGGAAATCATGTCCCTTAACTATCATCTGCGTACCGACAAGTATATCTGCATTGCCGCTCGCAAATTCTTCGAGTATCTTCTCATGCCCTTCTTTTCCCTTAGTTGTATCAAAGTCCATCCTAAGGACACGCGCTGCCGGGAAGGTTTCTCTGACAGCCTGCTCAATCTTTTCCGTTCCTACCTTAAAGCCACCTATATACTTCGACCCGCATTTCGGGCAGAGCTTCTTATCAGGCTCACTGTATCCGCAATAATGACACACAAGCCTGCCATTATTATGTGCTGTAAGAGCGATATCGCAATGAGGACATTTTATCACATGTCCACACTCCCTGCAATTAATAAATCCTACATACCCTCTCCTATTTAAAAAGAGCATAATCTGCTCTTTATTTGCAAGCCGTTCATCCATAAGCTTTTTAAGTCTTCTGCTGAATATCGATTTGTTTCCGCACTTTAATTCTTCACGCAAATCCACTGTCTCTATCTCAGGAAGAATACTCTCTCCCGCCCTGTTATTAAGCACAAAGAGCTTATATTCTCCTCTCTGTGCCTTATAATACGCATCCACGGAGGGTGTCGCCGAACCAAGCAGCACTGAAGCATTGCACATCGCAGCCAGTTCTATGGCAGTCTCCCTTGCATGGTATTTTGGCACAGAATCGCTCTTATATGCGCCCTCATGCTCCTCATCTATCACAATAAGTCCAAGCTTGTCAAACGGTGTGAACAGAGCTGAGCGAGGACCAATCATAATCTTTATCTCTCCCCTTTTTGCGCGCAGATACTGGTCATAACGCTCTCCCTTCGACATTCTTGAATTGAGTATTGAAACCACTCCTCCGAAACGTCTGTAAAAACGCATTACCGTCTGGTAAGTAAGCGCAATCTCCGGAATGAGCATTATAACCTGCTTATCCATTGAAAGCACATGCTCGATTATCTCTAAATACACTTCCGTCTTACCGCTTCCGGTAACACCTTTTAGCAGATATGTTTCTCTCTTTTGGCTGTCATAGTCCTCTATAATGGAATTTACCACATAGCTCTGCTCAGGATTAAGCCGGCATTTAGCTGTATGTGAATACTTTCTGTTAATCGGATTGCGATATATAAGGTTATCTGTCTTTATAATAATGCCCTGCTTTATCAGCGTCGTGATTGTCGATGGCGATATATTAAGCTTAGATTTAATCATGCCTTCATCAAGCTCACCATCCTCAGACAGTGTACTCACAAGCCGATGCTTTGCCGCATAATGCTTTCTCTCGCACTCGCAAAGAAATCTGTTAAGCTTATCACTGTCACTTATATACTCCTTTGAGAGAGAAATAATACTCTGCTTTTTTTCTTTTACGGTCTCCTTAACCGGAAGTACTGTTTTGAGCGCCTGATTTATGGTTGAGCCATAGTTATGCTTCATCCAATAGGCGAGCTTTATCATACGTCCGTCAATGGAGACTGAATTTTTGACAAGTGATTCAACAGGCTTCATCCTGCTCACATCGAATTCCGGCTCATCTGTGATATTAACCACGTATCCCGTTATCCTTCTTTTTCCAAACGGCACATTGACCTGTGAGCCTATCTCAACACTCCCTAAAAACTCATCCGGAAGAATGTACTCGAAAGTCTTATCAAGTTTATCAATAGAAATATCAACTATGATATCTGCGAACCACATTTTAATTCCTCAAGCACTTCCTTTATAAGCACTCTCTCATCCATAGGATATTTTACACCCTTAATTTCCTGATAATCCTCATGTCCCTTGCCGGCAAGCACGATTATATCGCCCTCCCTGCCATGCTCTATCGCATAGCGGATAGCCTCCTTGCGGTCAGGAATCTCTATAAAGTCTCCGCCGGTCTTTTCAATGCTGCTTCTTATATCAGCAATAATATCAAGCGGTTCCTCAAATCTTGGATTGTCAGAAGTGATAATCGTGAAATCGGCAAGCTTACCCGATACTTCACCCATCTCATAACGGCGTAGCTTTGAACGGTTTCCTCCACAGCCAAATACACTGACAAGTCTCTTAGGATTGTACTCTCTTAATGTCTCTAAAATGATCTTAAGGCTCATAGCATTGTGTGCATAATCAATCATAAGTATGAATTTATCCGAGACTTTCACTGGCTCAACTCTTCCTTTAACAGCAACAGTAAGAAGTGCTTCCTTAAGCTTCTCTTCATCCACATCAAGATGTCTTGTAACTGCCACTGCGCACAGGGAATTATATACACTGAATTTTCCCGGCAGCGAAAGCTTAATATGAAGCTTCTCACCTTCTATATCATACTCTGTGCTGATATGTCCCGGTTCGTGAACATACTGAATATTCACGGCTCTAAGATTGGCACCCTCATTAAGTCCATATGTCTCAACTGAGCATGTGTGTCCTTCTAGCACCTTATTTGTATGCTCATCATCAAAATTGACTATGCCTATCTTACACTGCTTAAACAAAAGTCCCTTGCAATGCATATAATCTTCAAAGCTTGCATGTTCATTCGGTCCTATATGGTCAGGTTCAAGGTTGGTAAACACGCCTATATCAAATGTGATTCCTGCACATCTCTTCATCATAAGAGCCTGTGAAGAGACTTCCATTACAACACATTTGCAGCCATTATCAGCCATCTCCTTAAAATACCTCTGGACATCATATGATTCCGGTGTAGTATTAGCAGATTCTATATGTCTTGAACCTGTTATTATCTCGATTGTACCGATAAGACCTGTTTTATAGCCGCATCTTTCAAGTATCTCGCGAACCATAAATGCTGTCGTTGTCTTTCCCTTTGTCCCTGTAATTCCTATTGTGAACAATCTCTTAGAAGGGTGTCCAAAATATGCTGCCGACACAAGTGCAAGCGTATTTCTGCAATCCGCTGCTGCAATAAACGTTGTATTCTTACGGTTCTGAGTAATCTCAACCTCATCTTCTGTTATAATTGCAGCCGCTCCCTGCTTGATTGCTTCGTCAATAAATGTATGTCCGTCAAATACAGTTCCTTTTATGCAGACAAAAATACAGCCCTTTACAATCTTTCTCGAATCACATACAAGCTCTGTAATCTCAACATTCTCATCCCCATTGTACAGTGTGTAATCAAGCTCTGAAATCAATTCCTTTAATATCATGTCAGTTCTCCTTAAATACGTTGCTTTTATTAATCAAACATTGTGAACAATAAACATGTTCGCAATTACCGCATTATCAGCTTATAAGTGCATCGACAACCTCATTAAGCTTCATGCCTCTTGAACCCTTAAACAACACTGCCATGTTGGGTTTTAATGTATTTTTCAGGTATTCCTTTATATCGTCAAGCGTGTCAAAATGTCTTATGTTCTTTACATACTGTTCTGCACCATAGCCGATATATGCTGCAAGCTCACCGTACAAAAGCAATTCATCGACATTGCTCTGTCCTGCATATTCTCCTACCAGTCTGTGATACTCTCTGGTATTCTCACCAAGCTCAAGCATATCTGCAAGAACGGCAATTCTATGCTCCGCCGGCATCTGGCTCAGAACACTAAGTCCTGCCTTCATTGAGTCAGGGCTTGCATTATAGGAATCATCTATATAGATAACTCCATCCTTTTTCGTAATCTGTTGTCTCATAGCCACACCTGTATATTGCCCAAGTGCTGCCACTGCCATCTTAAGTTCAACACCGAAATATTGTGCAACAGCTAGAGCAACAAGTGCATTGTTGACATTGTGGCTTCCAAGTACCTTAAGCTTTACAGGCATCCTGATACTTCCATGAACCATATCAAATCCGACACCATTCTCATCCGCAAACACATTCTCCGCCCTGTAATCACAGCCTTCATCATGACCGAATGTTACCACACTAAGCTTTCTGTTGTCATCAGAGCCGAATACGGAAGCGTAGTCATCCTTGCATTGCTTAGCACGTTCCTTTAAAAGCGCATCATCTCCGTTAAGGAAGATACACCCTCCGCTGACGAGTGCATCCGTTATATGCCACTTTTCACGCAGTATATTTTCCTGTGAACCAAGCTGTTCTATATGGCTGACACCGATATTAGTCATTACAGCCGCATTTAAGGATAACAATGTCGCAAGACGCTCCATCTCACCTTTCTCGCTCATTCCCATCTCGATAACCGCGGCTTCATCATCAGGGGCAATATTCATAAGCGTGACAGGGACACCTATCTGACTGTTGGCATTGCCTGCTGTCTTAAATACTTTAAGCCCACCGGACAAAGCACAGGCTATCATCTCCTTGGTCGTTGTCTTGCCGACACTTCCTGTTACACCTACTTTTTTGAGGCTTAACCTGCTCTCATACTCTCTTGCAGCTAACTGCATAGCTCTCACTGAGTCATCAACAAGCACTATCGGTTTTGCTGCAATGCCCTTTTCTTTCCATCCTAAAATCAGTGCATCTACAGCTTCACAGCTTTGTGTCAGAGCCGCCGATGCCCCACACTCAAAAGCACTCTCAATGTACTTATGTCCGTCAACTCTCTCCCCTACTATAGGTGCGAACATAAACCCCGGCTCTGCTTTACTTGAATTAGTAGCAAAATTCGTAATCTCTGTATTATCATCACCGCACAACAGCCTTCCGCCGGTGGCACAGACTATATCTCTGACACAAAAATCTTTCATAATAAGTTAATTCCTCACTTAACTGGTTTATTTTTAGAACAATCCGACAATCTTATCATCAACAACATCAATATTCTCAGCAGCAGGAACCTTAGGAAGTCCCGGCATTGTCATAACTGTTCCTGTTATTGCAACAACAAAGCCTGCACCTGCGCTTACATATACTTCACGGATATTTACATTAAAGCCTTCAGGACGACCCAGTGCATTAGGATCATCTGAGAGCGAATACTGGTTCTTTGCCATACATACAGGAAGATTTCCATATCCCATCTTCTCAAGCTTCTTTAACATTCTTGATGCTTCTGACGAATAGGATACTGAGCCAGCTCCATAAATCTTCTTAGCGATAGCTTCAATCTTATCCTTTAACGGAGCATCAAGCTCATATGTGAACTTAAGCCCGCTCTTCTTGTTCTCAATAGTCTTTATAACCTTTTTTGCAAGCTCCTCACCGCCCTTGCCACCTTCTGCCCATACTCTTGCAAGAGCAAATTCGCAGCCCATATCCTCGCAGTGTTTCTTTATAAATTCATACTCCTCCTGTGTATCAGTGAGGAATGAATTCAATGTAACGACAACCGGCACACCGAACGCATGAAGGTTCTCAATGTGCTTGTCAAGATTGACAATGCCCTTCTTTACGGCTTCAAGATTAGGAGCTGCAAGTTCATCCTTCTTGACACCGCCATTGTACTTAAGAGCTTTTACTGTGGCAAGAATAACAACCGCATCAGGTGCAATACCTGCCTTACGGCACTTAATATCCATGAACTTCTCTGCTCCGAGATCTGCGCCAAAGCCAGCCTCAGTCACAACATAATCCGCCATTTTAAGAGCTGCCTTAGTTGCTCTCACGCTGTTGCAGCCATGTGCGATATTGGCAAACGGTCCACCATGCACAAGCGCCGGTGTTCCTTCAAGTGTCTGTATCATATTAGGCTTAATCGCATCCTTTAAGAGCGCTGCCATAGCTCCAACTGCCTTTAAATCAGCCGCTGTTACAGGCTCACCTGCATAATTATATGCAACGATTATCTTTCCAAGCCTCTCTTTTAAGTCATCCATATCATTGGCAAGACAGAGAATAGCCATTATCTCGGTTGCGACAGTGATAACGAAATGATCCTCTCTCACAAATCCGTCCGCCTTAGCGCCCAGTCCGACAACAACATTTCTTAACACTCTGTCATTCATATCAAGACATCTCTTCCATACAATCTGTCTTGTATCAATCTGAAGAGCATTGCCCTGCTGAATATGGTTATCAAGCATAGCTGCAAGAAGATTATTTGCCGAAGTGATAGCATGAAAATCACCTGTAAAATGAAGATTAAGTTCCTCCATAGGCACAACCTGTGCGTAACCGCCTCCTGCTGCACCACCTTTTACACCAAAGCAAGGGCCGAGTGAAGGCTCTCTGAGTGCCACCATAGTCTTCTTTCCAAGTCTGTTAAGTGCATCAGCAAGTCCTATGCTTATCGTTGTCTTGCCTTCACCTGCCGGAGTCGGATTTATTGCAGTGACAAGAATAAGCTTGCCGTTGTCATTTCTCTCGATACTTTTAAGGTATTCATCGGAAAGCTTTGTCTTATACTTGCCATAAAGTTCAAGGTCATCCTCCTCTATTCCGAAATTAGCTGCAATTTCCTTAATAGGACGCATATTGGCGCTCTGTGCGATTTCAATATCACTCTTCATGTGTATTCTCCTTCTCACTATGTAATGTTTTCATTTATTTTCAGAGTTTTTTTAATAACTCTTCAAATTCATCCATTGTCATAAGAACCTTCCTTGGCTTAGTTCCCTCCTCAGGTCCCATAACTCCTGCCTCCTCAAGCTGATCCATGATTCTTGCAGCCCGGTTAAATCCTATGCGGTATACTCTTTGAAGTATGCTTACAGAGCCTTTTCCCTTCTCTATAAGATACCTGCCTGCCTCAGCAAAGTAATCATCATACTCACTGCCAAATGCCTGGCTCTCCGCAAAAGCAGGATTATTAATCTTCTGGGCTACATCTTCATGATAGCCTCCTGCTTCACTGCAATTAGCTTTTAAAAATTCGACTACCGCACTTACTTCATCGTCCGATACAAACGCTCCCTGTATTCTCGCCGGCTTAGGATATCCTGCCGGAGAAAATAACATATCACCTTTTCCTAGAAGCTTCTCAGCTCCTACCATATCAAGAATTGTTCTTGAGTCAACACCTGATGACACAGCGAAAGCTATTCTTGACGGAACATTCGCTTTGATAAGTCCTGTAATTACATCCACAGAAGGTCTCTGTGTTGCTATTACAAGATGTATTCCTGCCGCTCTTGCAAGCTGTGCAAGACGCACTATCGCATCCTCCACCTCATTCTTTGCAATCATCATGAGGTCTGCAAGCTCATCTATTATAATTACAATCTGTGGAAGCTTTGTCGGCTTGTTCTCCGATTCGATGTCTTTTAACTGCTCAACCTTGGCATTATAACCATTTAAATCGCGAACACCCGCCTGTGCGAATTTCTTATAACGCTCATCCATTTCTGCAACTGCCCAGTTGAGTGCTCCGGCAGCCTTCTTAGAGTCAGTCACAACAGGAATCATAAGATGTGGTATTCCATTATATATGCTCAGCTCGACCACCTTAGGGTCGATCATTATCATCTTAACTTCCGATGGCTTAGCTCTATAGAGAATACTCATAATAATCGTATTGATACATACTGATTTTCCCGAACCTGTCGCTCCTGCTATAAGCACATGAGGCATCTTTGCGATATCAGCAACAACAACCTGTCCTGCGATATCTTTTCCTACACCAAATGCAATCGGTGATTCACTGTCCTCAAAAGCCTTGCTCTCAATAAGCTCCCTTAATGTCACACCCGACGTCTCCTTATTCGGAACTTCTATTCCCACAGCAGCCTTTCCCGGTATAGGTGCCTCTATTCTTATGTCGGAAGCGGCAAGGTTCAATTTGATATCGTCAGAAAGCGAGACAATACGGCTTACTTTAACTCCCTGCTCAGGCTGTATCTCATATCTTGTGACAGCAGGTCCACAGCTCACGTCCGACACAGTAACTCTCACACCAAAATTTGACAATGTCTGCTGAAGCTTCATCGCAGTCTCTCTTAACTCCTTCTTAGAAGTTGAGCTCGACGATGAACCCCTGCGAAGCAGCTCCACAGGAGGAAACTCATAAGGCTTTTCAATACTTTCCTCACTTAGCTGTTCAGACTGTCGCACCTCTTCACCTATCTCAGCATCAACCTGTTCCATAGTCTTTTCGGGTTCGGAATTTTCTCTTGGTGCTGAAACGCTATTCGATGCTGTAGTGTGTGACTCAACTTTTTCATTGTCCGGTCTTTTTGTTACATCTTTTTGTAGGTCTTCAAGCACTGACCTGCCGGCAGCATCTATATCCTCCTGACGCTGCCACTGATTCATGCTGTCATCCTCCGGCAGTTCCTGAAGATGTTCACCATATGTAAAATCATCACTGTTATCATCATAAGCTGTATTATGGAATATGTCATCAGATGACTGTGAGTAGTCCGTCATATTATAGTCATCATCATTTACTATAGCTTCATCAATATTATTGCTATAACTGCTGTCAGCGCTGTCATCAATATCAACCGGTGTGTCTGTCATCACCTGCTCATTATATTTTCTTGAAAATAACTCGTCATCCGGATCATCGTCAATATCGACATTCTGATTCTTTTTAAGCTTATTCTTTTTGGCAGCATCATGCCTTAATACACTGCCTGTATTATTAAAAATACTTTTGTCTGCTGCATTCTCAGGTTCTATCTCTATGATATTCTCTGAATACTTATCATTCTGGAACAGCTCCTTCACTTCGGCTCCTGCTATGCCTTCTGATGCCGACACATTGTCAACATGTGTATTTTTTTCTTCCAGCTGCGGCGTATTCGGCCCTAAAACATCTGTTCTTTTGTGCTCTCTTGGAATCTCTATTGATAAATCCACGCCGCTGACTTTCTGGTCAAACCGCCTGCGCTGTTTCTGTTCCTGCTCTTTTTTTTCTCTCTGTTCCTGCCTTAGTGCCCTCTTCTTCTCGGATTCCTCTTTATATTCATTTATATCATCCTTGGCACCGGTAATAACTTTTCTGCTTCCGCTTGTCAGACCTCTTATGATAGAGCGCTCGGAAATAATAAGTATAGCAATTATCAAAAAAACAATTATTATTATATATGCTCCGACTTTACCGACTGCCGGTGTCAGAAAAGAGCATACCGCTCCGCCGATAATTCCTCCGCCCTTTTTTACAGGCACCGTAAAATTATAATATTCGGAGAGCTTTTCAATCTTCGCATATCCGCCGCTTATCATCTCTATGAATGCACACACGAACATTGCTCCGATAAATGCTGTGACAAATTTAACTCTCGCAACACCGCTGTTCTTTCCTTTTCTTAACATAATCACTGTACCCAGCACAAGCGCTACCGGAAATATATATGCTAAGATTCCAAAGGTCCCGAATTGTAACGCGGCAAAAAATATGCCTACTTTTCCTGCAAGCCCAAAATTGCTGATAAACAAAATAAGTGCCACTGCCAGTGCTATAAACAGAGCCGCCTCATTAAATGCCGCACTGTTAACCTTCTTCTTTTTCTTCCTTGCTGATGCAGAACGAGGACGTGATGTTGTCGTCCTTGTCCCTTTCGCTCCGGACGACTTTGCATTAGTGGTCTTAGATGACTGTGCTGTCCTCTTCTTTGCAGCTGCTGCCTGCTTTGATGAAGCCATTGTTGTTACCTCTGTTTCATAAATTATACTTAAATAATCGCATAATGCCATATATCTGTATCCGGCATAATACAACTATACATCCTGCCTATGTTCTTCCAATATCACATTACAATCATAGAGGCAAGCATAAAGCCTCCGAGTGCCAGACAATAAACAGAAAGAATGCGGAAACGTCGTCTTTTTAATATCTGGTTCAGAATTACAAGTCCTATATAGCCTGTGAGCATCGCAAAAACCGATGCCAATATGTACCATCCTGTGTTCGCCACATCCGCCGCACCGAATCTCGCAAGGTCTATAATATCAAGTATTATTGCTCCTAAAAGCGATGGTATGGCACACAGAAATGAAAATCTCCATGTGAGTTTTCTGTCAAAGCCAAGCAGCAGGCAGACCGTAATGACCATTCCGCATCTTGAAAGCCCCGGAAGAGCCGATAAGCCCTGAACTCCTCCTATAACTACTGCTTCAAAAAATCCTGCTTCCGATATTTTTACTTCTCCTTTTTTGATGCCATCGGTTATAAAGAGCATGACTCCGGTTATGATCATAAATATTCCCGGAAAGAAAACTGTACCTGCCGCATAGCCTGCAAAGCTTCGACATCCCAATCCCACAATGCCTGTAGATACTGTCGCCGTGAGAATAAGTAATGCCAGCCTGCGGTAGATATCGCTCTCAAGCTTAATCATCCTCAATATATCTTTCCTGAACACAAATACGATAACCGCTATCGTGGCAAGTTTCAGGAATAGATCAAAAAGGATACTGTCTCCCTCTCCGAATCCAAACACGTTCTTTAGCATCAACAAATGTCCTGAACTGCTCACGGGAAGAAATCCCGTGAGTCCATCTATCATTCCACTGATAATTATCTTAAGCGCTTCCAATATATTCCCCTCCACATATACACAATTAATATAATTATACCATTTTTTTACTATCAGGTCAAATCAAACTGAAAGCTCCCTGATCTTTCTCAGAGCTGCATCAAGACCTCCGACTTCGTCTATAAGTCCCGCCTCAACAGCCTGTCCTCCGACAAGCATGGTTCCAAGATCCTTTGACAGCATACTTGTATTCATCATCATTTTTTCAAGACTGCCTTTTTTTGCACTGCTGTGTTCCTCAATAAAGCTCACAATTCTATCCTGTATCATCTTAAAATAATCATACGTCTGCTTAGAACCTATAACTGTCCCGCTCATTCTTACCGGATGTATGAGCATCGTCCCGGTAGGTACAATGAATGAATAATCCGAAGCGACTGCGAGCGGCACTCCGATAGAATGGCTGTCACCGATAACAAGCGTCACTGTCGGCTTGCTAAGCGATGCTATCATCTCTGCAAGTGCAAGTCCGGCAGAAACATCGCCGCCAATCGTATTGATTATTATAAGAGCTCCTTTTATCCTCCTGCTGTCCTCTATTCTTGCAAAAATCGGGATAAGATGTTCATATTTCGTTGTCTTGCAGTTATTAGAGAGCACTTCATGTCCTTCAATCTCGCCTATAATTGTAATAAGTTTTATGCTCTCATCGTCCTTTTCCGACAGTGAAAGCTGCCCAAAAGCTTCAATCTCATCGCGGTCTTTCTCTGATTTGCCTTTTTCTGACATAACTACCTCCATATCTAACAGATAACATATTTTACTGCTATTATCTCCAGATAAGTCAATGCTATTCGCAATCCTTCTTCGCTTCCTGCTCATATAATAGATGCCTCGCATCTCCGAGGCAGCATTTCAAATGGACAACAATTCAAAAAAGTGCCAAAACACACTTATAATATATTATATACAGCCATATAAATATATGACTGATATACACAAATCAAATGTGTTGACACTTTAGTATAACTTATTAAGCTTAAATCGCTATTAATTTAATCATATTTACTTTACATGTAAATTCATTGCATATGTATTTATTGTATATGTACTCATCACATGTGAAATTATCACATGTGAAATTATCTGCATTCGCATTCATCGTCTATGCACTTATTACATATTCTTTCACTGCACATTCCCACGTTCCATACACTTTTTCATAAGCTGAAGCGCCAAAAGTATCGCTCCTCCAAGAATAAAATAACCCGCTTTAAAAGTCTGTACAGTCATAACAGGCTGTGCGATTTCCAGTGTTGCAGGTCCTGTCACGATTGCATACATAGAACCGACAACAAGTCCAAGAATCAAAAATACCATCTGAGAACGATATTTTTCAAGTCCGGTTCGCAGGAGCTTCACACTTGTAAATATTCCGGCAAGGATTCCTATTCCAAATACAAAAAGAACCGTAACATACTTGAACTCAAAATGCAAAAATCCTCTGATTGCATTCATTATCGGAACATAAAGACCGAATATCAACAACAGGGTTGAACCCGATATTCCCGGCAGAACCATCGCAGATATTGCTATCGCAGCGACAATGAATACATACAGCCCTTTTATGAATGTAAGATTTGATATATCCATGCTGCCTCTTACAATCGCTTGGTTAAGATATGTTATAAGAGCCACAACAGCCACACCGATAACAGCAAAAATAAAATGTGCATATTTTCCTTTTATTGTCTGCCGCTCATCGTGTATTATTATCGGAACTGCAAAAAACGAAAGTCCCATAAACATTGAACACAGCTCGTAAATATAATTGTCAAATATTTTTCCGAGAGCCAGCACTGTACAGATAAACCCGACTATCCAGCCTGCGCCCAGCTTTAGTAAAAAAAGAAACGCGTTCTGTTTTTCCTTCTTATTACCTGTTATGATATTGTCAAGCGATTCGATAAATATATCGTAGAACCCCATAACAAACGCAATCGTTCCGCCTGACACACCCGGCACCGCATCAGCCATAGCCATGCAGAGCCCTTGAACCATATTCCATATAACTCCCATTACAATGCCTCTCCCCGCAAAATTGCCTGCTTGTACACCTGCCTGCATTATAATTATATTCCGGAAATTATATTCTAATGATAAAAATATGTACAATCCTTGAAAATAATTGGTCTTGTCAAATATTTATCATTCCTGTGCCATGTTATCATCATCTACCAGCTTTTTCAGATTCGGAAAGCCTGCTCTGCTCTCCGCTTTGCTAAGCACATACAGTTTATCAAGTGTCTTCACAAATACATCGCATTCTTCCTTTGGAAGCTTTTCAAGAAGCCACTCATAGTATACTCCTTCAAGGTATGCTTTTGAATTTTTGAGGCTTTCCGCCTTTTCGGTAGCATACAGATTAGCACTTCTCTTATCATTCGGATTTAATTTTCTTATCAGATAGCCTTTGCTCTCAAGGCTTGCCGTTCTTCTTGCGGCAGCGCCCTTGTCAAGCTTTAACTGTTCACGGATGGCAGCCTGCGTTATTCCGGGATTATGCCTTACAAGGTGTATAAAATCGAACTCCGCCGTACCGATTCCGTCCTCTCTCATGGTCTGTACGGTAAATTTGCCGACCTCTCTGGCAATCTTTGTCATTTTTCTTTCCGAACTATCCACATTAACCTCCATCCCGCAAATATTTTAAATCCAAATACCGCCTTATAATGTATGTGGCACAGACTGCCACCTTCTCTTCAATGAGCCTACCGGCACATCCTTGACATTTCCCACAAGGCACACACTGCACTTATCTTTTCTAAGGTAGGTCCTGATGCACTTATTAATCTGCTCTAATGTTACCGACTCATAATGCTCCACAGCTTCATCTAGCGAGATAACACTGCCTGTAGACAAAAAAGTCTTTGCATTGTTAAGAACCGTGTTGCTCGCAGCCTCGCTTCCGAGTATAAGCTCTGTTTTGGTCTGCTTTTTAAGCCTTGCAAGCTCATCCGCATCAATGCCTTTCTCGTTAAGCTCATCGATTATCTCAAATATAAGCTCGTAGACTCTCTCTGTCTGTGCGGCACTCATCGATGCATATATATGAAAAAGCCCGGCAAGGTCACACATGCTGTTATATGAGTATATGCTGTAAGTAAGTCCATTTTCCTCTCTGACTTTCTGGAAAAGCCTGGAGTTTAAATTGCCTCCCAACATGGAATTAATCATATACATTGCATACCTGTCCTCGTCACAGCTTCTGACATTGTCAAATACTATATTCAGATGAACCTGCTCCATATCCTTATATTTTGAGATAAAGCATCTGTTAAAATCAGGTCTGACAGGAATAAGCCTGTTTCCTGTGTGCGGCAGTGCTGCAAAAAGTGTTTCAAGCACCGGAATGATTGCTGTCTCATCGCATTTTCCGGCAACGGAAATAAGCATATTATCGGCTGTATAATTCGCCTCTTTAAAATCGATAAGCTGCTGTCTGGTAAGCTTTTTCACATTGCTCTTGCTGCCTGATATTATAAAGCCCAGAGGGTTGTCCTTCCACACACGCTTTTGTAAAAGTTCATGGCACATATCCTCCGCAGAGTCGTCATACGAATCTATCTCATCTATAATAACGCCTTTCTCCTTGGAAAACTCCTTTGAGTCAAATAAGGAATTAAATAGCATATCGGACATTATCGACAGTGCTCTCTCAAAATCCTCCGGCAGCACCTTTCCATAAAAGACTGTGTTCTCCTTGGAAGTATATGCATTTATTCCGCCTCCAAGCTCCGTCATTATATCAGCAAGCTGTCCTGCACTATATTTTTGTGTCCCCTTAAAAAGCATATGCTCTATGGCATGTGCCACGCCATTATTCTCTATTGTCTCATTCTGCGAGCCGCTTCCTACATACACGCCAAAGGTTATGCTTCTTGCTCCCGGCAGATTTTCTATAATAACAGGGATATCATTCGTCAGTCTTTGTATTACTGTCATTACTCTTGTTTTCCTCACCTTCAAGCTTTGTAATTCTGACCTTACGGATTACTCTGTTCTTTGCTTCTAACACTTTAAAATGATAGCCTTCATAGTCAACTTCACCGCTTTCATTGTCCACAGGCAGCCTGTGAAGCTGTGCAATCATAAAGCCGTTCAGAGTCTCATAATCCTCTGTGTCAAAAGTAATATCAAGCAAATCTTCAAGGTCATCTAAAAGCGCAAGTCCGTCAACCTCATAGGAATCCTCAGAGGTTCTTTCTATCTGCTTTTCCTCCTCGTCATATTCGTCCATGATATTACCTACTATCTCTTCAATAATGTCCTCCATCGTGATGATTCCCGATGTCTGACCATACTCATCTACAACTATGGCAAATTGAATCTTATTTGCCTGCATTTCTTTAAAAAGCGCATCGACATTTCGTGTCTCAGGCACAAAATACGCTTCACGCATAAGATTCTTTATTTCTTTTATCGCAGGCTCATTGCTCTTGTCATTCTCGTAAGCAATCGTTGCATCTCTAAGATGTATCATGCCTACGATATGGTCAATATCCTCATCATACACCGGATATCTCGAAAAATTATTATTGAGCATTATCTTAAACGCTTCCTCTAACGAAGTGTTCTGGTCTATTCCTACAATGTTCGAGCGGTGTACCATGACATCATGTGCTTCCTTATCGCCGAATTCGAAGATATTATTGATCATCTTCGCTTCGCCTTCCTCAAGAACGCCCTTTTCCTGCCCCTCATTTACCATTGTGATGATTTCTTCCTCAGTGACATTCTCAAGATTTTCATGTGGATTGATACCGATTATCCTAAGAACAAGATTAGAAAGCTTTGTCACGATAAATGCTACAGGCGTAAGAATGTATATAAGAAACCCGGCAGGCTTTACAAGCCTGTACAAAGTCTTCTCAGGAAATTTCATCCCTATGCGCTTAGGCACAAGCACTCCCACTACAAGCAGAAGTATGATTACAACGACAGCAACGGCAAAGATAATCCAGACTGACTGTGTCCTTGCCACTCTTTCTATTGCTCTTGAGATAGCCCGCAGTATGTAGCCTCCAACCGCTATATTGCTTATAAAAACAGTTATGTCAAGTGCATTAGAAAGTACCGCAGGATTATCAGCCAGCTTTTGCAGCTTTCTTGCCTTCCTGTCGTTCTCATCCTCACATTTTTTCTCAATAAACGAATCATTTACATTCTGAAGCGCCGATGAAAATGCATACAGCACCGCATCTATTATCATAAAGGCGAGTAAAAGCAGCCCGCCCACATAGGGGTGTATATCTCCCATAAATTAACCATCTTTCCTTTCTCTTAGCGAATTTACTATCTCTTCCATGGCAATGCAGTATCCTTCAAGGCCTTTTCCCGCAATCTGCTTCGTGCATTCAGGAAGAGTAACCGACACATGACGAAAATCCTCCCTCGAATGTATATCCGATATATGCACTTCATATTTCGGAAAATCAAGCGGTGCAAGTGCATCACGGATTGCATAGCTGTAATGAGTATATGCTCCCGGATTAATCACTATGCCGTCAAGTCCGCCTTTTTCATGCTCAAAATACGCCTCCTGAAGTCTGTCAATTATAGCGCCTTCATGGTTGCTCTGCCATGCCTCAAGCTCTATTCCGAGCTCTTTTGCTTTTTCATTTAACATATTTACAAGATAACTGTAATCCTGTGTACCGTATATTTTTCTGTCTCTTATTCCGAGAAAATTAAGGTTAGGCCCATTAATTACAAGTATTTTCATATTGCACAATCCTTTCATACATCTTTTCAAATGGAATGTCGTCCGTGTCCACTATAATATCAGCTCTTTTTTCATATATGGCACTGCGCTTATCCATAAGCCCGACTATCTTCTCCCTAATATTTCCGCCTGCAAGAAGTGGTCGTGTCTTATCATGGGATAGTCTCTTTTCAAGCGTATCCACCTTTGTGCGAAGATACACAACTGTTCCAAGCTCCTTTAAAAGCTCTCCATTTTCCTCGCTGATCGGAAGACCTCCGCCAACCGAAACCACAGTATCATGTATGCCATCTAAAATCAGCTTCCTGACGCACTCTGTCTCTAAGCTTCTAAAATAAGGTTCACCATGTTCTGCAAAAATATCATTCACTGACATCTGCTGCTGCGAGACGATGATATTATCTGTATCGACAAGCAGTCTATTGTGTCTTTGCTCAATCCATCTTCCAAATGTTGTCTTGCCGCACCCCATAAAACCGATAAGTATTATATTACCTGTACTTTTATGTGCTCCCATGTATTATTCCTGCCCCATTTCCTTTTTCATAAGTATATAAAGCTCCCTGCAAAGCTCATCTGAAACTTCAACATCATTCCACAGCTCAAATGCAGCCACTCCCTGATATAAAAGCATCTCAAGACCATTATATGCTCTTGCTCCATGTTTTTCGCACAGCTTCATAAAGCGCGTCTTTGACGGGTTGAATATAATATCCACCGCCGCATCCACCATGTCATAAAATGTTTCATCCTCAACAGGTGTTCCGTCCACATCAGGAAAAAGTCCCTTGCTCGTTGTCTGGATTACAACATACTTCTCACTATTCTTCCCATACCCTGCCAGCATTTTATAGCCGTCAAGCGGCATAGCCTGAACACAGCTTCTGCCAACATACGCATTGACATCATCCGCAAGTCTCTGTGCCTTATCAACACTCCTGTTTAGCAGATATATCTTAGAAGCTCCATTTACCGCACACATGAATGTGACAGCCCTTGATGCTCCTCCTGCGCCAAGTATAATCACTTCACGCCCTTGTGCTACAATCCCATCGCATTCTAGCTGTCTTTTTATTCCAAGATAATCGGTATTATAGCCCTTATATCCGCCTTCGATTCTGACGAGAGTATTGACCGCACCTATTCTTTTTGCAAGCTCATCCACATCAAGCATGGCATCCATTACCTCCTGCTTGTGAGGCACAGTCACATTCATGCCCTTAATATTAAGCGCATACGCTCCCTTTACCGCTGTTGAAACATCACCGCTGTCAACCTTAAATGCGGCATATGCTAGGTTAATTCCAAGCTTCTCTGCCAAAGTATTGTGGATAAACGGAGAAATCGAGTGTCCAACCGGATTTCCGATAAGACCGCATAGTGCAGTTCTTGCATCAATCTTTCCCATGTTTTTTCTTATACCTCCTGTAAAATATAAGCACAACCCATTCTAATCTTCTTTTAAGAACAATCTGTATCTCTTCCTTTGGATGTATCGGTTTTACAAGAATACTGTATACTCCTGCCTTGTTAGCTCCCCACACATCCGTAAAGAGCTGGTCGCCTACAAAAAGTGTCTTTTCTTTCGCAGACCCGCAAAGCTGTATCGCTTTTAAATAGCCGTCAGGCGAAGGCTTACCTGCCTTATAAATATATCTTGACTTAACCTGCTTTGCAAATGAAGCTACGCGCGGCTCTTTATTGTTGGATATAAGGCATGTCTCATAGCCCATCGCATGCAAGTCCTTGAAAAAAGCTATCTCTCTTTCTGTCGCAGGCGCACCATGTTCCACAAGCGTATTATCTATATCAAAAAGTACCGTATTGTATCCTCTCTCATGAAAGCTTCTGAAATCTATATCGTATATGCTCTGTGTATCCTCCGATGGATATAATCTTCTAAACATCCTGCCTCCTACTTTAACATTTTCTTAAGCTCGTCCATGAATGTATTCACATCCTTGAACTCTCTGTATACAGACGCAAAGCGCACATATGCAACCGCATCAATATCTTTTAGCTTATCCATGACAAGCTCACCTATCATGCTTGTAGGCACTTCCCTAAGTTCCATATTAAAAATGGAATTTTCCACGTCATCGACTATCTTGGTAATCTCTTCAGCGGAAACCGGTCTCTTGTGGCAGGATTGTAAAATGCCATTTTGCAGCTTGTCTCTCGAATAAGGCTCCCTGTTGTTGTCCTTTTTCACAACAACAAGCGGCATCGTCTCAACTTTTTCATATGTTGTGAATCGCTTATCACAGACATCGCACTGTCTCCTTCTTCTTATCGAAAAAGCATCATCAGCCGGTCTTGAATCGATTACCCTTGTATTCTCCGCATTACAAAACGGACACTTCATTCATCTGCCCTCCTACAGTTTTACTATTATTTTTTCAGGACATACATTCACAAGTATGACATCCGGTCCTACATTTACAATACATTCAAAAGGTATAACATATTCACAATCCGCTCCGAAAAAGCAGAACAGCTTTGGCGGTCCCGGCACAATTATCGCCTTAATACATCCTGAACACAGGTCAAATTCCACATCTTGTACATAGCCTAATATCTTGCAGTCAGCTGAATTAATTACCTGTTTTTCTCTAAGATTACATATTCTCATCCTTTTCTACCTGCACAGAACGTCTTGCTCTATTATATGCAATTTGACCATGAATGTACCTAATAAAGATTATCATAAGTACTGCGGCAAGACCTCCGGCAGTATCTATAAGTACATCCCTGAAGCTGCAGCAGCGTTCCGGTACAAAATATTGATGAAGCTCATCAGTACCCGCATATCCAAATACAATAATCACAGGAAGTAAATATCTAATTCTAATAACATGAAATATCTTCATGCTTGCATCAATCAAATCGAGCGTTTTCCCAAAATTAATGCCGACTGCTATATAGAGTAACATACTAAGTATAAAATACTCACTAAAATGTGCTGTTTTTCTGACAAGAAACGATATTCTTTTAGAAAAAATCATTCTCTCAGCATCCGACATATCAAGTCTGAAAGCCTTGTCTGCTGCTGATGCAAATATGTATGAAACCCTGCTGCTCTGTGATGAGGATGTGTCACCATTATTTGAAGAAAACCAGAAGATAACTGCCATCCATATCAATACAGGAATAAACAACAATAATTTTTTCTTTGTATGCATTACTTTGTCTCAGGCTCAGCGTCAGTATATATATAATTATACAGTTTCTTCATGTAATAGCTGAAGTCTATAGCAACAACATCGTCCCCATCTATTGTCATGTACTTGAAATCATCATCCGGAATATGCCATGATATAATCTCATATTTTGATATCTCCGGTAGCATGGCAATAAGATCCATACATTCATCCGTAGTAAGATTTGTTGTAATCTGTGGAATAATACTGTCAAGCAGCTTTACAAGAGTAGCTACATCCATAGTCTTCACTTTGTCAAAAATGTTCTGAACTACTCGTCTCTGTCTGTCCGTTCTCGTAAAATCACCATTTCCGACATATCTGAAACGTGCATATGCGAGAGCCTGTTTTCCGTTAAGGTGCTGATATGAGCCATCTGCATGGTCAACATAGTCAGAGTGTTCACGTTCTGCCGGCTCTACAAGAAGATTGCTTGCGTGAATATATTGATTGAACCAATACAGCTCATCTTCATATACCTGAACATCAAGACCTCCGAGAATATCTATAGCATCGATAAACGAAAGGAAGTCAACTGCAACATACCTGTCTACATTTACACTATAATTATACTGTAGCGTCTCAAAAAGAAGCTCTATTCCTCCGAATGCATATGCCGCATTCAATTTGTGAAATTCATTTTTTATCGGTATCTTAACATAAGTATCTCTAAGGAAGGATGTCGCAACTATCCTTTTTGTCTCTTTATTGATGGATACAAGTATCATTGTATCTGAACGCCCTACTTGTTCACCCGGACGGACATCAGAACCAACCAGCAAAATATTATATACATCCGATACAAGCTGTTCGTCAGACTCCGATGTATTCTCTGCCTGACTCTCAACATTGTTCTTATATGACTCTACTTCCTTTTTGTCCGTATCAGTAGATGCCTGTGTAGATGTAGGATTAAGAACATCCTCTATGAATGAAGGTGTCTCGTCAAGTATCGTAAAATTTTCTACTGTAGGAACATAATTTCTCTTGTTAATGTAATGTAAAAGAATCAGGTAGCAGCTGACTCCAAAGACAGCTATTGCAGCCACAATACAGCCTGCAACAATACCTATAATCTTTCCAACTGATTTCTTTTTCTTCATTTTCACTTACCTTCCGTTTTTTATATTTCCCGTATTATGTGTATCTTTATCATTGCATGGCAAAAGAGTGATTACAAAAGCTGTAACCACTCTATATATCAGCCTATTATTCTGTTGCAAATATAATATCCTGAAGCTTCTGATTAGTAACATCATAATCAGGCAGGAGATTTCCGTTCACACTCTCGTACATTCCGTCAAACGGAACTCTGTACTGCTCTATATCATATCCAAGATATGTAACAGCATCAGCAACCATTCCAAGTATCTCACTCTCTGACATATTAGTATATACCTTTGGCAGAATCGAATCAGCAAGCTCATTAAGCTGCGAAACGCTCATCTTCTTAGCTTTGATGATAATCTGTTCAATGACAGCTCTCTGTCTGCTTGTTCTGTTAAAATCAGAACCTGATGTCTGTCTCTCTCTTGAATAACCGACTGCCTGAACACCATTAAGTAAGAGATCTCCGCCTCCGCTCAATACATTTGCAGTCTCCCAATTTGATACACCACGGTCAAAATCCATATCACGGATATAATTATTAGCAGCCTCTGCCTCTGCATCTGTGAGAGTCATCGGAACACCGCCAAGTATATCAATTATATCTATTAAGCTATAAAAATCAACAAGGATATAGTCATCAACCTTTATCTTAAAATTACCCTCGATTATGTCGAGAAGGAATTCAGGACCGCCAACCGCATTAGCTCTGTTGATCTTCTCATATCCATCCTTAAGACTCGGAATCTTTGACTTCATCGTATCAGTGTACTGTATATATGCGGCAGTATCTCTCATGACAGATGTAAGATATACCTTTTTAGTTTTTGAATTAAATGATACAAGTATAATCGCATCAGAATTTCCCGGATTGTAAAGTATATTCTCAAAATGCCTGTTATCAACACCTATAAGAACGATATTCTTAACATAATCCTTAGAAATACCTTCGCCATCACCAAAATTCTCAGCACCTGAACTGTTAATCTCATCAGACATTGTTGTGTTTTCAATAATATTGCCATTTTCGTCTGTCTGCACTTCGTTAGAGTCAGCTGTTATGTTCCAATCATCCTTGTCCACCTTATTAATCTTACCTACATAGCTCTTAATTATAAGATACGCACATAAGACTACTATAAGAATAACTGCCAGTATGGCGCATGTCACTATAACTGCGATATTTTTCTTGTTTGTTTTTCTCTTTCTCCTGTTTGTTGCCATTTTTTTACCCTTATTTCCTCTCTTTTTTTATCTTGAACCATCCTTTTTAAATACAACAAGAATAGTTTTTAACAGTATCTTCATATCCAGAGCAAGCGACCAGTTGTCTATATACTCTAAATCAAGCTTGACAACTTCCTCAAAGTCTTCAATATTACTTCTTCCGCTCACCTGCCACAGTCCTGTTATACCGGGCTTGATGCTTAACCTGCGCTTATGATATCCAGCATATTGCATAAATTCATCAACCGTAGGTGGTCTTGTACCGACCAGACTCATATCGCCCTTTAAAACATTAAAAAACTGTGGAAGCTCATCTATGCTTGTAGCTCGTATGAACTTACCGACCTTGGTAATACGCGGGTCATCTGTCATCTTAAACATCAGACCTTTCATCTCATTCTGCTCCATAAGAGCTTTCTTGCGCTCCTCGGCATCCTTGTACATTGAACGGAACTTATACATATAAAAGTATCTTCCGTTCTTTCCTACCCTCTTCTGCTTGAAGAAAAGCGGTCCCGGCGATTCAATAAGTATCGCAGGTGCAACAAAAACCGTAACAACAGCTGTGATAATAAGCCCTACTATAGCTCCGACAATATCAATTGCTCTCTTAATGAGCATCTTGCTTTCTTCAAATGTCTTGGCACAGAAAGAAATAACAGGAAACGAACCATACATTGTAACCTGCTTGTCAAACCCTTCAAACTTCTCAAGTATATTGATATTGAGATATACTGTTGTTCCCATCCTCTCGAATTCCATTATGAAATCCTTCAAGGAATCACCTGTCACATATGACACATTGATATAGACCTCATCAACTATATTAACCTTGGCATACTCTAACGCATCCTCATAAGATGCTACAACCGGAATTCCCGATATCTCTTTGCCACGCAGGTCGTCATCAATAATAGCAACTCCCTTTATGCACCTAGAAAACTGGTCTTCACTATTTCTTAATTGTCTTATTACGCTCTCAGCCCTGTCAGTGGTTGTCACAAGATAGACATGCGTCATATTTCTCTTCTTATCGAACCACCATTTCAGATACAGCTTATACAGGCAATGGCTGAAATACATAATCAGCACATTCATGCCCAATGCACCGAACAGTCCTCGTCTTGCCATAGACGCTGTAGCTCTGCTTCCGAAAAGCAGGAGTAGAATAACCATTGCAAAGAGAAGGTTCATCTTAACAACATATAAGAATTCTTCTAAAAAACCTCTCTTTTGGAAGTCACGATTCTGGTTAAAAAATATAAATACAATCGAGTAAGCTAAAAAGATAGGTCCTAACAAATCAAGGATAACCTCATAGCTCATATAAATCTGTTTATCAAAAAAATGAAAGTTAAGGAAATCAATACTGAAAAAGCATGTCAAAAGACTGACCAAGTCAATCAAAAGTAATACCATACTGATTCCATTATGCTTATTGCGATTCATATCTTATACGACCTGTCCATAATAATTAATACATTGTTTTTCTATTTTACAACATTTTTCTCAATACTTCAATGAGAAATTTCTCAAAAACAGAAAATGCACCGCATACATGAAGTAAAAGCATCTCAACGGCATTGGCATTATTATATTTTTTCTGATAATAATACTTGGATTTTAACACTGCTTTCCATATGCGGATATTCTTCATTGAACGCCTTATAGATACCGAATGATTATGTATATATTTTTCATTTGTCAACAATCCCGACTTATATCCCGCTTTTTTTAATTTTTTTGCAAGAATAAGCTCCTCATAGTAGAGAAAAATATTCTCATCAAGCCCATTTATCTGCTCGAAAACATCCGATGTTATGGCAAAAAAAGACCCCTGCACCACTTCAACATCCATAACAGGCACCGCATAATCGACATCATATCTTCTCTTTTCATATACAAGACGTCTGACTGTCAGAAAACAATCGCCGAGGTCATGTACATATGAATATAGGTTTCTGTATGGTGCCGGGTCAACATTTCCATCCGGTCTTACCATTACACCTGTCAGCACGCCATACTCTCTTGATGTCTCAAAGCAGCGTACTATTGATTTTACAAGGCTTTCCTCAAATATCACGTCCGGATTTGCAATAAAAATCACCTGTGTACCAAACTCGTTTATCAGGTATCTCGCTCCGAAATTATTGCCATACGAATAACCTCCGTTTTTACCGGATGAAATAACTATGATTTTCTTGCTCTGCGAATACTTATCACTCAATTGTTTCATCGAATCATCTGTTGAGCAGTTGTCCACAACTACAATATGTCCAAGTGAATCATAATCCGCTATGCTGTCAACAAGATTCATTGTAGATGCAGCATCATTATAATTAAGTATAACAATCCCTGTGTCCATTCCAATCCCCATTCAGATTAAACAAATATTTTTGTATTACTCTGTAAGATATCTAACTGTCTCTCTTGCACATTTTTCCCACGAAAACTTATCGCGCTGTTTTTTGTCATTATCTGCAATGACCTTTTTTTCTTCATCGGACAGTTTAGAGCACTTTGTAAGCAATGCTGCAAGTCCCTTCGCATCCTTTGGCTCCTTAATATACATAACAGCATCCTGTCCAACTTCCGGAAGTGATGAGACATTTGTCGTGATTATAGGAAGACCATAATTCATGGCTTCAAGAAGCGGAATTCCAAAGCCTTCATACAATGACGGATATACAAAGCCAAGTGCCCCTTCAAACAGGCACTGCTTTTCCTTTTGCGAAATAAAGCCTGTCATTATAATGTTATCTTTGTAGCTGCTGTTCTCAATCTGCTTTAACACACCTTCATATTTCCAGCCAAGACCGCCGGCTAATACCATATAATACGGTTGCGTCCTGTCTTTTCTGTCATCCATAAAGCTGTTAAAGCCCGCTATAATTGTCTCAACATTTTTTCTCGGCTCTATCGTGCTCACATACAGAAAATATTTTCCGTTGATTTTAAATTTATTCTTAACCTGCTCAAGCTCTGTCTTATCTGCCTTTTCCGGCTTTTCTGTCCCTGCAAGATATGTGCAGGCAATCCTTGATGATTCTATGCCGAATATATCTATAATATCATACTTCGTAGCTTCGGAGATAGCGAGTATCCTGTCCGCTTTTTTGCAGGAACCTTTTACAAAGAATCTTTGAATTATGGTATTGTAGCGACTGCCTATATTCTTTATGCGGAACTGTGCCAGATCGCATATTGTGAGCACATATCTCACATTATCATTCTTTCCCCATGGAAGCACATGCTGTGTTCCCCAAAATACATCTATTCCATAATGCTTTATAAGTGCGCCTCCACGGTATGAAAGCCATAACGTACCTACCGGGAAATTTTCCACAACAATATGCCAGTTATTTCCAAGTTCAAAATCTAAGACAACCTCTTTGTTCGAGAAGAGATAATATTCATTGCCATCATCAATGTCATTGAGATATTTAACAATATTATATACATAAGTTCCTATCCCTGCTCTCTGCTTTTTGAGTGGTCTGGCATCTATTCCAATTTTCATTTTCTTTTTTCCTCCATAAAAAGGCTCATCTTATATCCAAGAGCAAGCACCATCCACAAATTTATGGCTGTCGGCGGAAGCCACAATGCTCCCTCAACGAATGCGATTATTATATATACAACAACTCCGTGGCATATACCCTTTAATATTTTTGAATCCTTAACATGTCTTCCTATGTATTTTACCAGAATGTATAATACAGGTCCTAAGAAAGCTATAAGTCCTGCAACTCCGCCAATCATTAATATGCAAAAATATACCATCTCATAGCTGCTTCCCCAATATGATGTCAGTCCATACGGCCCTGTTAATATCCATTCAGTCTTAACAATAAAATAATTTATCAGCTCATTCATCGACTGTGAACGCCCTGAAAGATCATTAATATTTTTGAATGTAAACGAATCCTTAAAACGCTCCATAATCTGTGGAAACATTCCCAAAAAGATTGCAGCCATCACTGGAATCACAGCTATCACAAGACAGGCAAACTGCACTTTTCGTCCATCCGCCCACTTTCTGTTAATCACAACAACACCTTTTATAAAAAGGTATATTATAATTCCGACCCAGCATGTCTTAGAGCCTGTAAGTACACAAAAAAGCACAAAAACAAGCATATATATATTGCGCCACGCCTTATTCTCAATGCTTTCGTATATCATAGGGCAGAATAACAATATATTGACACCGAGCAGATTTCCGTTCTGGTAAGTTGAAACAGTCTTTGAGTATGTAACCCCCTCCTGCACTCCGTTATATTTTTCAGCGTACCAGTTAGTGCTTGAAATATAATCAGTGTAGTTCACTGTAAGACCCGGAATAGAGAATTTTTCTATTCCGAAAGCTGCCTGAAGGAATCCAAATATAAATACAATCACAGACCCCCACATAAGCATACGGATTATCTTGTCTATCTGTCTCTGTTCAACAATAAAATAATTTATCACAATGAACGTGAATGGGTAAATTACAAGTGGGACAAAAAATCCCACCCAGCCGGACATTCCTACCCTGCCGCCTATCATTGTGAGCATAAATCTTATAAGCCAATAAATGCAGCCCAAAATGACAAGCTTCTCAGCAGTTGAAAAGACAAAGCATCTTCTCCAGAGCATATAGAAAAACCACATCATAATTGTGAGCATCAAAAACACATTTCCGACTGTGAGCGGTATACCGCCAAGCTTAATGCCCGCCTTCGGAAATGTGACATTTATAAAAATCATTATAAAGATAAGCGCGCAGCTTACTTTATAAAATATTGACTTTTCATATGATTTTTTTTCAGACATAGGCTGAAAAACGTTAGACTTTTCCATCATCTTTTAACCCTTTATTTTATCAAATACAGCCTTCGTTGTATTTACTATTCTTTCAGGTGTAAATAACTTCACCCTCTTATATCCCCTCTCAACTAAAGACTGTGCAAGCGAATCATCGCCAAGCACCTTCTCCATCGCATCCCTTATCTGCTTCTCGTCATATGGATCAAACATGTATGCCGCATCTCCAACAACCTCAGGCAATGACGAATTGTTCGAGCATACCACAGGTGTGCCGCACGCCATCGCTTCAAGAGGCGGAATACCGAAACCCTCATACAATGAAGGAAATACAAATAAATCAGCTAGATTATAAAAATCCACCAGCTCATTGTCTACAATTATCCCTGTCTTAATCACACTGTCTTCTATCCCAAGAGCCTTAATCTGAGGTGTCAAATCTTCACTGTCAAATGCTTTTCCTACAAGCACAAGGCATGTATCTTCTCTGCCATTCATTTTAGAATAAGCTTCTAACAGTCTTGGAAGATTCTTATGCGGCTTTAAATTGCCTACATACATTATTACCTTCTTATCTCTTGGAATATTATACTTGTCAAAAAGATAACTCACATCTTCCCTGTCGCGATGCACAAATCTCGAGTCCACAGCATTATATACAACCGCAATCTTATCCTCAGGTATATTATAAAATCGCAGAATGTCTCTTTTTGAGTTTTCCGATACGGTAAAAACCACCTCTGCCTTGCGTACAGCATAACCTATAAGAAATTTGGCATACAGATATGCTGCCTTATTCGGAAGAAACTGCGGCAGGACAAGATGCGTAAGGTCATGTACCGTCACAGCTAGTTTTCCACGATAAAAAACAGGGACATTATAATGAGGAACATGAAGCAAATCAGCTCCACTTTTTCTTAATTCCTTAAATGGAAAGTGAAGCTGCTCTCCTGCACCATATATCTTATCACTGTAATTGATAACCTTAACATTCGCATCATATTTCAATATGTCGTTCACATCTCCGAGAGCAATGTCATATATTCCATGCCCCATAAGAGCCTTAATATAAGTTCCTATACCTGACATCTGAATCATGCGGGCATCAATCGCAATTTTCATAGCTAATCATTTACTCCGTTTCTCTCATTATACTTTTCTTCAACAAATGCCTTAATTCGTGCCTTGAATACTTCATCATCGAACTTTTCGGCATGTTTTCTAAGCTCATGCTTATCAAACTTCATCGTCTCGAATCTTTTTAGTGCATCAACAAGCGAATCTGTCGTCTGTTCATGGAAAAAGGTTCCTGTCACTCCTTCAACAACTGTCTCAAGAGCTCCTCCCCTGCCATAAGCAATTACCGGTCTTCCGCTTGCCATTGCCTCAAGCGGTGTTATGCCAAAGTCTTCCTCACCCGGAAAAAGAAATGCACGGCACCCTGCATACAGCTCTTTAACATGCGCATCATCGACTCTTCCTAGGAGCTCGACTGTCGGCCCTGCCATCGCTTTAAGTCTCTTATAGTCCGGACCATCACCCACAACCTTAAGCTTAAGCCCAAGCCTGTTACATGCATCTATGGCAATATCAACTCTCTTGTACTCCTGGAAGCGCGATACAACAAGAAAATAATCGCCGTCATTCTCAGATATCCGGAAAAACTTACAGCGCACCGGAGGCGGGATAACAACCGCATCTCTCCTGTAATGCTTTCTGATACGCTTAGCTACATTCTCCGAATTGGCAATAAAATAATCAACTCTTGCTGCACTTGCGTAATCCCAGACACGAATCCATGTCAGAAAATACCCTAACAGCTTCTGTACAAGCTTTCCTTTTCCTGACATCTTTCCGGCATATTCATATGAGAACTCCCATGCGTATCTCATAGGCGAATGGCAGTAGCATATATGAATTGCATCCGGATGTGTTATCACTCCTTTAGCAACGCTCGAACTGCTGCTAAGAACCATATCATAGCCTGTAAGATCAAATGATTCTATTGCTGTCGGCATGAATGGAAAAAGCTTTCTATGATTGGTACATTCCTTCTTTTTCTGGAGATGTGAAGTTATGATATTGGCACTTTTAAGCGGCTCCTCCATCTTGCTATGATTACATATCAATGTATATACAGGGGCATCAGGATATAGCTCAACAAAATCCGATAAAACTCTCTCCGCACCGCCCATTGTCGGGAGCCAGTCGTGCACTAACGCAATCTTCATTATATTCCACCTCAGTAATAATTATTTGCAAAGTATATATCCTAATAAATTTCCATTTACAGTATTGACTCTTGCAAGCGCTGTCTTAATAGTGTGTATCTCATCAAAACCACCATTTACCATGATGATTATTCCCTGTGCATCAGCAATATTCCTTGAAGTCTCTGCACATACTTCGATACCGTCAACACATGAGAACTTAACCTTGTCTGTAGCCGCCTTCTGCGCAATATGCTGCATTACGTCAGCATTCTTCTGCCTGCCGACAGTTGTCAAAAGCACACTGCTCACACCTGCCTTCTCGCACATAGCACCTATTGAGACTGCTGTGACATCCTCTGAGAGCTGCGCATTCTTCTTAAACTCTCCGAGGAACTTTCCTTCACCGTCAAAAAATCTCTCAAGTTCTTCTCTTGTGCGGACTTTTCTGTCACAGATTGCGATTACAAAAATAATAAACAGACCGATTATAAAGCCGACAGCACCCTTTATGATAGTTGACATCTTAAAGAGATTGTCAAACTGGAAATCAAACCTGTCTACCTGCCCTAACAGAATCTTATTGTATTCCGCATATGTCTCTCTTGTAGCGTTAACAGATGCCTCATCAGGCTGGATATATGTGAAAAAACCATTCACCAAAACTCTGAGTGTGACTGTCGGTTCAGATGCTACATTGCATGTAATGTAAGGATATAATTTCTGCATTTCATCTGCTATATATGACGCTGCTGCCGCTGCTCCTATACGGACTCTCTCAACTCCTCCAAGTCCTGTATAAGATAATGTCATCGTCTTATCACTCTGCAATGTGATTGTAAACATATCATAATCTGTGTCTCCCGGTGTTCTCTGGCTTGTTATAAGCTCCGAGTAACCAGCAGATGTCACAGCCGAATTGACAGCATCAAAAAACTCCTGTGAACCTGCAATGCTGTTAGCATAACTTACTGCATTTGAATTGATTGTCTGATATACAGTATAATCACCTACATCTTCTACGCCGATGCTCTTATAATACTTCTCAACATTTACATTGAATGAGATATCAACAAGTCCGCAGTGTATTCTGTCTGCCTCATTATCAGCGATAATTACAGGTGCTTTCTGCGCTGTGCTCTCGTCATTCTCAACTTCACTTGTCTTTAAGGAACTGTTGTATGTAGCAGCGCCATATAAAAGCATAACCGCCATAAGTGCAACCGCTATCCACCAGAACTTCTTAAAATTGTCCCACAAACGGTCAAAGCTTACAAACACCATGTCTTCTTTTTTATTGTTTTCCATTCCAAATCTCCTTATTATTTATCTTACTCTTCATACGCACTCAGCTTAATAAGTATGTATATCTGATTTATTATAACATAGTTTAACTTACTTTCCAACAAAAATCTTAATATAAGGCGTTATTGAGCGGACACATGCTGTAATAAAACCAAAATTTTTGTTGAGATAATGAAACCAGTCCTTAAATGGCAGTCCTTTAAACGACTCCTTAAGCTTAATCCTTTTTTTAATTCCAAGGCTTGTATCCTGCCAGCTTCCTTCAATAGGATTGTCATTACATATACCCACATATTCCGGCATAACAAATATTTTTTTCTTTTCACGGGTTATCCTGAATCCTAAATCAAAATCCCCCATGCTATGTTTATAATACGGGTCAACATTTCCGACTGTTTTCATTACATCCATCGGTATAAGTGTACAGTTGGCATTAAACGTAGTGCATTCCGTATCTGGCTCGTCAGGTCCTATCATCACATAGCTTATGCCTTTATTGTACAATATTCCTCCATAGGAAAAGTTACCGGACGTGTCACATGTAGGGCCGACAATCACGCTGCCGCATCTGTCCGGCTTCATGGAATACTCAATCATCCTGTCAAGAATACCCGGAACAAAATCCACATCATCATTTACAAGCAGCATATAGTCATATTGATCCGGCTTACTCATTCCTATAGCAATCCCTCTGTGCATTCCGCCATTCCAGAACAGTGTCGGCTCGGCATGTACAAGCTCAACATCCGTATACCCTGAGCTTTCAATCTCCCCGCATGTTCCATCGGTGCTTCCCGAATCGACAACTATATAATGATATTCATTATTTTCGTTCCCGGTATGGAGCTTTCTAAGGCATTTTGTTGTCTTTTCTTTTCTATTATGACAAGTCATCACAACAACTATTTTTGACATGCGAACCTCCCCTTAATCAGTTTTGCAAACGGAATCTCCACAAAACAATGCAGCAGCGCCGTCATAGTTGCCGTCACAGCCAATACGATTCCGAGAAATGCAAAATATCCAAGATAATGTATATGTTCACTAAAATACTCTGTCAGCTCAATAACCGGCATATGCACAAGATATACCGTAAAGCTGTACTTTGCCAGAGCGGAAAATATATTTCCTATCCGCTTTGTCTTATCCGAATATGCAAAATCCTTCATGGAAAGCATAAATGCAACCGTAAGAAGTGACCATATTATCCTGTTAAACGTATCCTCTCTCATAGCCAGAAAGCATGCAAGTGCCGCAATCACAATGCGCATGTAATTTTTTTCTTTTCCTTCTCTCACTGCATACCACGCAGCCGTTCCAAATGCAAATGAAATCAAATTGAACACCGCACAGTCACCTGCCGTCTCGGCAGCCCACGGAACATTATTCATATTAAGGAAATGCGAATATACTGCTTTATATACGTAAGCAAGCACGACAATCACACACATGAATACAAGTGAAGCTCTATAGCTTTTTACGAGCTTCCTTATAACCGGAGCAAGAATATAAAACAACATAAAGCAGCTCATAGTCCACAAGCCCCATAAATCATTCCAGTAATAATACTCTGCCGAAGGTATGATTCCGTTTAAAAACAGGAAGTATCTTAGCCATCCTATTCCGAGCATTGTATCCTTTGGCATCTGTCCGAGTATGATATCCCATACAATAATGGCAAAAACAATAATCGCATAGTAAGCTGGAATAATTCTAGAAACACGTTTTACAAAATATTCCTTTACATTCCTGCTTGCATCAACCGACTGCATGATAAGATATCCGCTCATTACAAAGAACATGCATACGCCAAAATTGAAATGCCGAAACAGCATAAAAACAAACTGAGGCTTCGGAAGATTTCTATAACCCGCAAAATGAATCATAAATACCATTGCCGCCGCAGTCACTCTTAAAATATCGAACACAGGCCTGTTTATGCCATTTTTTGCAGCCGCTGCATTCTGCTGATTATCAGCCATTGTCATTATCTTCCTTTCCCTGTGTCTTAACCTCCCAATAGCAGGCATTTTCAACTTTATCTGCGCCCGCAGGAATCTCACTCATATCAGGATACACCCAGTTTTCATTGTACATAAGATGTGTATCAGACTCGTCCCAGCGTCTTCCTTTTATGCCGAAAAGTATCTGCAACACACCTCCAAGATGCACCGCCTGCTTACCCATCCGCTTTATATGCGCTGCTAAAGGAAAACCGTATGCGCCGCATCCGATAAGCGCAATATCAAAATCAAGTTTATCGCACTCATCACACATATACTGCAATGCATCAAACCATGTATCGAATCTGTCATCCTTTGCGCTTCCGCTCGTCTGGACCGCTTTGAGTGTTATCAATGTCATATCAGGCAGAAGTTCAGCATTTTCAAACAGCTTATCATGTTTTTTATACTGCGCCTGAATAGTCTTTTCAAACGGATGTATTACAAGTACCTTCTTTCCTTTAAGGCACTTCGTCCACGGATTGTCCATACAGTTCCACGGCTCGATTGACATGAGCTCACCGACACCTTTAAGTGATGTACAGTAATGTTTAATATAGTAATCCTCGCATGTCAGATACCATATGCCAAGAATGTCAACCTGACTACAGCCTTCTTTCATTATCTCATTAAATCTATATAACAGATTTGCATCAGCCGGGAAAAATCCCGACCACGCATCCATATTCTTTATCGCCTTGTCCATCTTATCCTTGCGTGAAAATTCCATCGTTCTCATCGCAAACAGCTCAGTTCCTCCGAATCTTGTCACCATAAAAGGCTCACCTGATTCTATCATACTTGCAATCCGGTCATTCATTTCCCTTAAATCAAGACACTGCGTTCCCATATAATGTGAATTTTTCGCAACAGGATTCAAATTCAATTTTTCCCTTATTTTAGATTTTACCAAATAATAAAGCTCCTGTACTCTGTTACCCTGCATCAAAACCTCATTTCTACTGTTTAATTCTGAGAAGCATCTTTTTTGCTTTAAACAGCCATATGAAATAAATAGCAATTATATATTTGTATTTCGCATTTACATGCTTGTTGCTTTTTATGTCACTGTAATTCTTTTTCAATATTGTTCTGTATTCTCTTGAAAGCTTTCTGTAATTATCATAATGATAACATTCACACTCAATCAGTCCGTTTCTCACTGAATCATAATAATTGGCTTTAATTCTCTCCGCTTCATCCGTCAGCCCATGTGCACTGTATATCCCCCACATAAGCTGCCACATCCTGATAAGCGAAAGCTTTTTAGGTGTAATTTTCTGATGTGTCGCACTCAAATCATTGTCTGCCCGGTAATTATACACTTTCTCGTTTATAACAACCGCTTTTTGTGCATGGCTGAAAAACTCTGCATTCACAAGCAAATCTTCACCGTAATAAATGTCATCATAGGCTTTGTAATATTTCTTCATGGCTGACGCATCAAATAGCTTTCCCCACAATGCCCAGCCGAATGACGCATTGACATTATCAAACAGAGCCTTCAAAATATCGAGCTTTTCATAAACCATGACATCGTCTATGCCTTCCCTGACATAGTCCTCTCCAACTACGGCATCCGCATTTTCTTTTACAAGAACTTCAAGCATTTTCTTCACTGAGCCCTGTTCAAGCGAGTCATCACTGTCTAAGAACATAACGCATCTGCCATCCGATAACGATAGTCCGTTCTGTCTTGCGACAGACACACCTGCATTTTTTTGGCGTACATATTTTACTAAATTCTCGTTATTTTCTGCATATTCCCTGCAAAAGTTCTCTGTAGCTTCATCAGTGCTTCCATCATCAATTACAATAAGTTCGATATTATTATAATCCTGTGTCCTTACCGATTCAAAACATTCCAAAAGAAATTCTTTTCCTGTGTTATATACAGGAACAATAACACTTATCAGCTCATCAGTTGAATGACTCATTGCTCTTAGTCACCTTGCCTTCTTTGACTTCATATACAACATCGCAGTTCTTTATTGTGGTAAGTCGGTGCGCTATAATTATCAATGTCATCTTTCCATGCAGGCTGTCAATAGCCTCCATGACCGCTCTCTCAGTTTCTGTATCAAGTGCGGATGTCGCCTCATCAAGCACAAGTATCTCAGGCTCCTTATATAGTGCTCTTGCAATACCTATACGCTGTCTCTGACCGCCTGACAGACGCACTCCCATCTCACCTATCACAGTATCAAGCCCGTCATCCATTTCCTTTACAACATTCTCAAGCTGTGCTTCCTTTATGACGCGCCATACCTTCTCATCATCTATCTCGTTCTCAGGTACTCCGAAGGCTATATTTCTCCTTAAGGATTCATCCATAAGATAAATATTCTGAGGGATATAACCGACCTTCTTATGCCATGCATCCATACAGTCGGCAATATTGCTGCCATCAACCTTCACGCTGCCCTTCTGAGGCTTTAAAACGCCGAGCATAATGTCAACCATGGTTGTCTTTCCCGCACCTGATGGACCTATAAATGCAACGGATGTATTCTTTTCAATCTTAAAGGATACATCGTTTATAACATTGTCAACGCCCTCATCATATGTAAATGACAGATTCTCAACCGAAATTTCTTTGTCAAAAGTGATGCTGTCTACAGTATTCTCCTCCGATTTTCGCTTTGACAATGCAATCATTCTCTGTCTCTCGGTATATACCGACTCAACAAATGCTCTGCTGTACATAAGTGTGCTTATATATGAGCTTATCTTGTTGACCGAAGGCAGAAGTCTCATAGCTCCCATTGCGAACACGCCGAGAGTCGTTGCGAACGCAACGCTTATATCTCCGATACATGCCTTGATAATTACGATTATCATAAGGGAACCTATGCATGCAGCCTCCATTACCGGCTTCGGGATTGAATTTAAAAGTGCATTATCCTTCTGGTTCTTCGCAAGAGCATAATTTATGGAATCAAACTCATCGCCGAAGAATTTTTCCCTGTTAGCAATCTTAATCTCCTTGATGCCTCCGAACGACTGCTGCATACACTTTACAATGCCCGCATAGAGTCTTCTGTAATCCTCTCCCATATGCTTTAATCTGTTCTTGTAAAAACGCATAAAGAAAAATGTGAATGAGCCTACAATAACTCCGATTCCCAATGTCAGCATTCCGTCCTTAACAAAAAGATATATTCCGATTGCTGTTATCGTACACAGTTCGGATACAAGCTGTATCACATTCATTACTGCAACATAGAACATATTAGTGTCATTGTATACATTTCTTATAAGGTCTGCACTGTTGTTCTTTACATGAAAAAAATAATCCTGTTCAAGATAGCTGTTCATCACCATGCAGGACAAATCCTTGTGCCCGAAATAGATGAATTTGTACATGATATTATTCTGCATTATTATATATGCCGTCTTAATCAGATATGCCGCAATTATAAATACCGAACAGAATATAACAACGCTCCTGTACCCTGACAGACCGAACAGATTGCTCATCATGGCAATAAAAGCATTGTCCATATAACTGTCAGGAAGCATGATAGCCTCGATAAAATTATTAAATGCATAAAGTGCAATAAGCTCCATTCCTGCTCCGCCAAGAATTATCATGGACATACCAAGCAGTTTAAACTTTTGTTTTGTGTCAAACATAGAGAGCATTTTCTTTAAAGCGTTCATCTCTAATCTCCATTTCCATTATTATCTATCACAATCCACTCAGGCATATAAATCTTTTTCGCATCTAGGGAAGGCGGTGCAACCACATCACCTCCACGTTCGTCTAAAAGCGCTGCCCATCTTGAGAATGTACTGTCGGACAGAATATGTCTTGTACATGCTTTCATCAAAAAAAGCTCCTCAACATCGGTGAATTTTCCCAAATCCCAGATAAACTTGGCATCTATGCCAAGCTTTTTTATGTAATCCTCGGCAAAATCATGCACATTCGAAAATATGATATACTTGATATTTCCATGCCTTTTTTCAAGCTCTCCTACTGCCGCCGCATAGTAATCAAGCGAAAGAGGAGTTATATCTCCGCCTCTTATGTGAAGGGAACATAAGTTCTCACCGGCAAACCTCTCTATAAGGCTGTCAACTTCACTTCGCAGCTTCCTGCTCGGCGTAAACTGTCTTATTATATCATCACGGCAATCATTAAAATAATAGAGATTCTGAAAATATCCGTACAGATATTTATTTCTCAATCTCTTTTTCTTATATACGGACATGTCAAGCGGAATGCTCTCGTCCTTTCTCTCCATAATCACATTGTACTTTAAATTGCGCCTGATTCTCTTATATAATTTCAAGAAGAAATTCTTATTGCTAAAGCTCTCCCTCTCAGTATAATCTATGTTAAACTGGTCAAGTCCATAGCTTCTGAACGATGAATTATCGACCTCCGAAGTATCAAGAAGAAGCGTATCGTTATCGTGCTTCGCAACCGAGTATCCACATACATAATTAAACATCTGATTTCCCAGACCATCACCAATCTTAACTACAACCATTCTGTCCTCACTCAATATATTCGTTTCAAATATTCACTCTAACTTCTCAATGCTTTCTGCATTACTTGGCACCAAGTGCATCCTCAATGGCATCAAGGTATCCGAGGGCAACATTTTCAAACCTGAATTTATCCGTTGCCTTAAAGCTTGCCGCACCAAGCTGCTGCCTTGCCTGCGCTGTATCGTCCACAGCGAACACGGCATCTATCGCTCTGGCAAATTCTTTTGCATCATAAGGATCAACTATATATCCGTTTTCACCATCTGTCACAGTCTCAGCCGCACCATCCGAATATTTTGATGCTATTATCGCAAGTCCGGCACACATCGCCTCAATAAGCACAAGTCCAAAACAGTCCTCCCTTGTCGGAAGTACGAATGCACCGGCATCCCTGTAACATTGTCTAAGCTCATCTCCGGCTAAAAATCCCTTAAATTCTATCCTGTCAATTATTCCAAGCTGCTTTGCAAGCTTTGTAAGATTTTCCTTTTCTTTTCCGTCACCCACAATGACAAGAGTTATATTTGTGTTATTGCACTGTGCAAGCGCATTAAAAAGCAAATCAACTCCTTTTCGTTCTATAAGGCTTCCTACATATAAAAGCTTATCCGGATAGCCATTCCTGTCATTGATATAATACTTGTCCAAATCAACCGTAAGCATGCTTATATGACAGTGTTCTTTTAAAGCGCCGTATCTTAGCTGATTTTCCATCGCTGCATGGCTGCTTCCTATGAAAGCGTCAGCCCTTTTAAATATATATCTGCGTGAAAGCTTCTGAAGCCTTCCTATATTCTTCTCCGAATTGATTGTTCCATCCGTCCAGCTTACATATGGTATCTTGTGTTTCTGGCACCAGTGCATCGCCTGAAGTATAGCAGGACTGTATTCCATTGCAACAACAGCATCAGGTGCAAGCTTCGTAAGAAGCCGTCCGACACCTACAGGAAAAGATATAAAATGGTCATCAAACCTCTTTTTGATTCTTATAGTTTTAGATGGCACATAATATGAATTCAATATCCTGTCCTCATCAGCTTTCCACTGGCGTGACATATTGTCATTACAATAGTATATTATCGAGAACTCATAATCCTCATAATGTGTCTGTAAATAATAGAAAAAATCCACTCTGTACGGCGATGGAACATTAGTTATTATAGCAATCTTTTTTTTCAAGACTCCTGCCCTCCCCGGCTTTTGTTCTCCTCAAAGGTCTGATAAACTGCATACGCAGCCAAAAGAAGAAAAGGATTGACTATGGAGCTTATCAAAAAATCCTCCATAAGTCCATATATGCATAAAGTATTCAATATAATAACTATATTGTAATTCTTCTTTTTGTGGAAATATAACGATGCCATAACCAGAAATGCTATAAATAACATTACGGACACAAAGCCATACTTATAAAAAGAACACCAATAATTGCTGTCAAGAAATCCATTATTTATCTGCACACCGTCCCACCTTGCGGCAGCTCTGCTTATATCCTTTCCCAACAGTGAAAAACCGTAATTGAGCCAATATTGATGCTGTATCTTAAGTCTTCCCGAAACAAGCTGATCAAAAATAAACATGAATCTGTTATTGACATCAAAAACGACCGACACAACGAATGTTCCGACAAAGCACAAAAAGCTCGTAGGTATTGCAAGCAGGCTCACAATCTGCTTAAGCTTCTGACCTCTTTTACCGAATCTGTCAAAAAGCTTAAGACACAGAAATACAATCAGCAGAAATATTCCAAGCATCAGTCCGGTTGTACTCTTAGTCACACAAAAAACTGCATAAAAGGCATATGCAGACAACAAAAAGTAAAGTATATTAAGCTTTTTATAATTAAGATAAAAAATAAGTGCTATATTAACAAAAACATTTACCATGAAATCATTCGGGTTCTGAAATCCGTATGAAAATGTAAGTCCGTCATCGAACTGGTCCTTGACATAATTGCCGATAATTCCCGCCATGCTTGCACTTACAAGCACAGTCATGCATATGAGTCTCACAAAAAGTACCTTTTTCATAAGATCATGCACATCAATATCCTTCGCCCCAAGAAGCGTCACAACCGTAATTGTAAAAGTTATATATCCTGTCTTAAGGTAGATAAACACTGCATACGCAGCTATTGCGCCCATTATAAGCAGCTCTTTCACAGAATATCTTGTAAACACAAGCTTCAAACCAAGGCAGAGCATTGAGAACATCATTATTATCCTGTACTCCGTGTTGCCGGAATAAAATCCCAGCGATTTTGCAAATACAAGACTCAAAAATGAAAAATAGTAAAAAATATCATTATTGCGATATGCCCATCCTGTCACTTTTTTAATTCTATCCATGTGAATCCCTATCTTCTTTTCTTAATTTTGCGAGACTGTTTCCATAGCCTGTAACATGCTACGAGAAATACTGTATTTGTTGAAAAATAACGCTTATACAGCCTCTTAGGTTCCTGCACAAGTCGATAAAGCCATTCAAGTGAAAGCTTCTGCATTATCATAGGTGCTCTTTTTATATTTCCTGCAAAATAGTCAAATCCTGCACCTACACCTACCATGACTGCATTTATCTTTCCTTCATGTTTCGCCATCCAGTTTTCCTGCTTAGGTGCTCCAAGACCAATCCACACGATATCAGGCTTTGCATCATTTATCATATTCACAATCTCTTCGTCCTCTTTTGCAGACAAAGTTCTAAATGGCGGCGAATACATACCGCATATTTCTATATCAGGATGTTCTTCTTCCAATATGCTTTTGAGCTTGTCCAAAGTCTCCGGTGTACTGCCATAGAAGAACTGGCGCACACCTTTTTCCTTAAACATCTCACCCATAAAATCCGGCCCCGTCACACGGCTGGCATTCTTATGTCCCATAAGCCTGCACACAATGCTTAACGGTCCTCCATCGGGAAATACCATCGCCGCACCATTCTGAACCTTTCTGTAATTGCGGTTCTCGTATGCAGTAACTGTTGTATGAACATTTGAAACACATATATATTTTCCGCGCAGCTCTTCAATGTTATCAAGCACACATTTTTTTATTGAATTCATATCACCCACTGTCACATGAACTCCCAATACACTGCAATATTCCGGCTGTTTAAAACTCATGTTAATCTCCCATGCCTTTGTCTTAAGACATTAATTGTATTTAGAAACGCTGTTTTGGCGTATTTTTTATTATATATTTTTCGCAATATTCTCTTTATTATATCATTTTAATCACATAAGGGCAACACTTTATTCTTCAAAGACCTCTCTCATCTTCTCAAGCGCTTTTTTCTCTATTCTGCTCACATAGCTCCTACTTATCCCATACTCCGCTGCAAGTTCTCTTTGTGTGCGAGGTCTGTTACCATACAAGCCGTACCGGTATGCAATAATCTTTCGCTCTCTGTCTGTAAGCCTGCTGTCAAATGCCTTTCTAAGCCTTATTATATCTTCATTGTTCTGAAGCCTTTCAACCACATCCTCATCCTCTGAAAATGTCACATCCTGAAAGCATATCTTATTGCCCTCCTTATCCGTTCCGAGCGGCTCATTGAGTGAAATTTCTTTTGAGCGCTTTTTTTCACTTCTGAACATCATCAGCAGTTCATTGTCTATGCACTTCGCCGCATATGTCACAAGCCTGCTGCCCTTCTTCTCGTCAAAGCTGTCTATCGCTTTTATAAGTCCTATAGTTCCGATAGAAATCATGTCCTCAAGCTCATACTCGCTGCATGAATATTTCTTCACCATATGCACAACCAGTCTCATATTTTTCTCTATAAGAATTTCCTTAGCCCTTTTATCTCCGCTGTGAAACTTCTCAAGATAAATCTTCTCCTGTGCAGCCGTAAGCGGTCTGTCGAATACCTTCATCCTGCAATCATCCCTGTCGATTAAGGATTACTATCATTCTATGCCGCAAATACAGCCTGCGTGCATGACCATAATTTATTTTAACTGTTAATTTCCAACAAATACAAATGCCGGCATGCTCAAAAACGCATACCGGCATTATATCTAATCTTCTTTTCGTCTTAATATATCGTATTTGTCAAGTTCTGTGCCAAGGTCAATGTATAACAATTCCTTTGGATGAGGTGCGCTCTCACGCATGTTACCTTCCGCATCCTTAATCGCACATACTTTGACTGCAATATTTCTTCCGTCAGGCTTCATAACTTCTATTTCTTCGCGGACTGAGAACTTGTTTCTCTGCTCTATCGCATACATTCCTTCCTCGTTCCTGTCTCCGACAATGCCAAGATATGTATACTCTCTCATATACACATTCGAATCATATATCTGCGTATTGTGATCCGGCTTTCCAAAGAAAAATCCTGTTGTATATTGTCTGTAAGTGCACTTTGCAATCTCCTCTTTATATACAGGTATTCTGCTTCTGTAAAGCTCCTCCGACTTTGCATAATCGTCAAGAGCCATCCTGTAAGTTCTTGCAACCGTAGCAACATACAGTGCTGTCTTCATTCTTCCTTCAACCTTAAGGCTGTCTATGCCGGCATCGATCATCTCAGGTATATGCTCTATCATGCACAAATCCTTTGAATTGAATATATATGTCCCTCTCTCATTTTCATATACAGGCATATACTCGCCAGGTCTTGTCTCCTCAACAACCGCATATTTCCAGCGGCACGGGTGGGTACACTCGCCCTGATTGGCATCCCTTCCTGTGAGGAAGCTGCTAAGAAGGCATCTTCCCGAATAAGAAATGCACATAGCGCCATGAACAAATGTCTCTATCTCAAGGTCATCCGGTATATGCTCACGAATCTCTTTTATCTCAGCAAGTGAAAGCTCTCTTGCAGTGACAACTCTCTTAGCGCCAAGCTTATGCCAGAAATTGTAAGTTCCATAGTTGGTATTATTTGCCTGTGTGCTTACATGAAGCTCCATCTGTGGAAGTGTCTCCTGCGCTATCGTAAAAATAGCAGGATCCGATATGATAAGTGCGTCGGGATGCACCTTTTCTCCAAGCTCCTTAAAATATTCGCGCGCACCAGCTAAATCTCTGTTATGTGCGAGAATGTTGGCTGTCACATATACCTTGACATTATGCTCATGTGCAAACTTAACACCCTCTGCCATCTCATCGATTGTAAAATTCTTAGCCTTTGCCCTGAGTCCGAAAGCTTCTCCACCTATATAGACCGCATCAGCACCATATATCACAGCAGTTTTAAGAACCTCAAGACTGCTCGCCGGTATCAACAATTCAGGTAATTTCATTGTATTCCTCATTTCCATCACATTTAGTATTCTATCTCTTAACGCTGAAAGTTATTCCATCCCCAAGCGGTATGACACTTGTCACAAGCTCATCATTGTGAGTGACCTCGTAAAGATATTCTCTCATGCGTGAATGAATCGTCCTGTCACGCCTGCAGACTGCAAAACGTGACTGCACAAGGTCGCCCTCCTGAAGTACATTATCTGTTATAAGTATTCCGCCGGATGAAAGCAACCTCAAAATCTCAGGCAGAATGACAATATATTGCGCCTTTGCGGCATCCATAAATATAAAATCATAGCTGCCTGAAAGCGTCTTTAAAATCTGTCCTGCATCGCCCTCTAACAGTGTTATGACATTCTCTTTTCCAGCCATTTTTATATTCTCTCTAGCCTTTATTATGCGCTTGTCATAATTCTCGATTGTTGTAATTTTAGCATCTTCATCAATATTCTCACTCATAAGAATTGATGAATAGCCGACTGCGGCACCGACCTCCAAAATATTCTTAGGATGCTTCTGCGCAAGAACCGTCTTAAGAAAGCTGCCCATTTCTTTTCTAATTATAGGTACTCTGTCAGCTAAAGCCTCTCGTTCAATCTGCATACATATCGGACTGTCATTTCCCGCTAGCGAATGTATATATGACGTTATCCTCTCATCCGTTATCACTTCGATTCCTCCTCAGCCGCCTTTGCCCGGCTCTCCTCGGTAATCGATGCCATTATCTGTGTAGGTGTCATACCTGTATTGAGTTCAAATGTTCCACCGACAAAATACTTACTGTAATCGGACAAAGCTGCCTGAACCCTGAATAGCAATATTCCGTCAATAAGCTCCGCCTTGTCAAGCACATCTGCCACTTCAGCGGTTGACGGATTATCAGGTATAGTAACCGTAATCGTTCTCGCCATCGAAGGATCGCTCATGGATGACTCGTTAAATATTGCTACTCCGAATCTGAAAGCTGCTCCACCGGCATAATAGATAAGTATCACGACAAGTGCAAATATTATCATTTTATATGAAATTGTTATCACTGTCTTTATCGCATTTCTGGTTTCCATACAATCCTCATCCACATCCTGCTTACAAAAAGTCAACGTCCAGCTCAATTCTTTCCGATATAGTGCGTGTTATGTCCTGAAGCATTCTGCACACCGACAGCTCTGCTTTTAGGAACTCGTTAGCAAGCACATTTTTTCTGATAGCTGCGTTCTCCATCTGAAAACGCATGACTTCATCAAACATGTTATCATTTACATCCATATTCTGAAGTTCAAAATTGCGCCTTCTGTAATCGCACACTCTCTCATAAAGCTCCGGCTGCTCTTTTATCTTTGCAAGATATTCAAGATACTCTTTATATTCTTCGCTCTCAAGCACTGCCGCAACAAGCTCTTCTGTCTTTATATCAACCGGACGGTTTTCATAAGTTTTGTTCCTGCTGTCACCCAATTATGACACCTCCATAATGATAGGCAAAATCATAGGATTTCTCTTCATCTTCTTCCAAAGATAATCACTTAAATCATCCCTGATAATGTTCTTTATCTTTCCCCAGTCACTTATATTCTTTTCAAGACATCTGTCAACAGACTCTCTCACAACGCTTGTAGCATCCTCTAAAAGTGTCTCTGACTCTCTAACATATACAAAACCTCTTGTAACAATATCAGGCCCTGCAAGGAGCTGGTTCGTATATTTCTCCAATGTGAGCACAACTATTATTATACCGTTCTCTGCAAGATTCTGTCTGTCACGAAGTACAATATTTCCGACATCGCCGACACCAAGACCATCGACAAGAAGACTTCCCGCCGTCACGGTTCCCGTCTTGCCGGCGCTCTCACTTCCAAGCTCAAGAACATCACCTGATGAGAGAATAAACACATTCTCCTTAGGAATGCCCATTGACACAGCAAGGTCTGCATGTGTCTTCAAATGTCTGTACTCACCGTGTACAGGAATGGCATACTTAGGCTTAACTATGGAGTACATAAGCTTAATCTCTTCCTGTGATGCATGTCCGGAGACATGTGTATCCTGAAAAATGACCTTAGCACCCTTCATTGAGAGCTCATTTATAACTCTTGCAACAGATTTCTCATTGCCCGGTATAGGAGTTGCGCTGACTATAACAACGTCTCCCGGCTTGATTGTAACCTTCTTGTGTATTGAAGCAGCCATCCTTGAAAGCGCCGCCATGGATTCTCCCTGACTTCCTGTAGTAATAATTACAGTCTGGCTGTCAGTATATTTCTTTAGTTCATCCGTCTCAACAAGCATTCCGTCAGGAATATCAAGGTAGCCTAACTCACTAGCAACATTTATAATATTTACCATGCTGCGGCCTTCAACAGCCACCTTACGGTTATACTTTGCAGCCGAATTGATAATCTGCTGTACTCTGTCGACATTGGATGCAAATGTTGCAACAATTATTCTGCTGTTCTGGTTATCGGAAAAAATATTGTCAAATGTCTTGCCGACTGTCTTTTCAGACATTGTATAGCCCGGACGCATAACATTCGTACTGTCGCAGAGCATTGCAAGTACACCTTTCTTTCCAATCTCACCAAATCTCTGTAAATCTATCGGTTCACCAAACACAGGAGTATAATCGACCTTAAAATCTCCTGTATGGATTATTATCCCGGCCGGAGTATAGATTGCTAATGCACATGCATCCGCAATACTATGATTTATTCTGATAAATTCAATTCTGAAATCTCCAAGCATAATATACTGTCCGTACTTTACTACCTTGCGCTTGGTAGTTCCCATAAGATTATGCTCTTTAAGCTTAGTCTCTATAATTCCCATTGTAAGCTTTGTCGCATATATAGGCTTATTCACTTCTCTTAATACATAAGGGAAAGCTCCTATATGATCCTCATGTCCGTGTGTCACAACAAAACCTTTTACTTTATCAATATTATCCTTCAAAAATGTGACATCCGGAATAACAAGATCTATTCCTAACATGTCATCATCAGGAAAAGACAGACCGCAGTCTACAACAATAATACTGTCTCCATACATGAAGGCAGTCATGTTCATTCCAATCTGCTCTAATCCGCCGAGTGGAATTATCTTCACCTTTTCAGTTGTATCCGTTTTCAAAAAAACACCTCCAAAAAATCACGTTCTACTTTTTTCGTACATGCTTACATGTACATAAATGGTTCTCTCATCCCTGCAACAGCAAAATTCTAGTCACTGCACATTTCATATAGTATTTTCAGCCTATGAAAATACTATCCTGCGTGATGCACTAACTCTTACTCTTCTTCATCTAAAAGCTGCTCAAAAATCTTGAAAACAGCATCAAGCTCTTCCTCATCATCCACGAACTCATATAATGCTTCCTCGGATTCCGGTGCAGAAGTATCTTTGAGGATAAATACTGCCTCACTGTCATCATCATCGTTCTCACTGTCATACACAGTTGTATCATCCGTTGTCACTAAAAGGTAATCTGCACCATTCACTCTTGTGGATTCAACAACCTCGAACTCAACCTCTTTGCCATCTTCTGTCTGAAATACAAGTTTTTCTGTATCTGCCATATTTTTAATTCTCCTGTTCCTGTTTTTTCTTAAATGCAAGACTGTCAAGATATCCCTGAAGGATAAACTGTGCTGCTAACATGTCAACATATTCTTTTCTATTCTCTCTGCGTATTCCCGCCTCCATCATTGTGCGGTCAGCAGCGACTGTTGTGAGTCTCTCATCCCACATCACAATCTCAAGTCCAAGCCTGCGTTCAAGCTTTTCCTTAAATTCCATTGTACTCTCGACACGGACTCCATCCGAATTGTTCATATGCTTAGGGAGCCCTAATACTATCAAAGATATATCATATTCCTCGACAAGCTCCTCTATGCGCGCAAGCGTCTGGCGGAGCTTATTTTCTTCCTTCCGGCGGATAATCTCCAACCCTTGGGCAGTAAGCATAAGCGGGTCGCTGACTGCAACGCCCACCGTCTTAGTTCCATAATCCAAACCTAATATTCTCATTTTTTACAGTCCTTTAACTGAAATATAATTCTTGAGAAGCTCCTCAACAAGTTCATCACGCTCAACCTTCATAATAAGACTACGTGCATTATTATGGCTGGTAATGTATGTAGGGTCTCCCGACATGATATAGCCCACTATCTGATTGATAGGATTATATCCCTTATCAGTCAAGGCCTTACACACAGTATTAAGAATATCTGAAACTTCTATATGCTGTTCATCCGCAACCCTAAAAAATTGTGTATTTGTCATATCCGACATAATCTTCACGTCCTTTGCACTATACATTTTATCATAATATAATTTTTCCTAATTTGCAAGAGCCACCTTGGATATTACACTATCTTTTCCCAAAAGTCCCATTATTATTACAGACACTTCGTCATTTATGTGTACATTATCTGAATTTTCATCCTCAAGTTCGATAAGCACTCTCACATACCTTTTCGTATGGCCCACCGCATACTTTTTTCCTTCAAGCTCTATATATTCCTCGACAAGCACATTCTCATATTCGTTCACAAAGCTCTCCCTGTATTCCCTTGAGAGTCTCTCATCAAGCTCTATAAGCACATCACTGCGCTCACTTTTTATATTCTCAGGAATCTGATTTTCCATTCTGTCAGCTATCGTACCTTTTCTTCTCGAATACTTAAATACATGCATCTCAAAAAAATTAATCTTCTCAAGATACTTTCTCGTAACTTCGAACTCCTCATCCGTCTCACCCGGAAATCCCACTATCACATCTGTTGTTATTGCAGGCTTGTCAAAATATTTACGAATCTTGACAATACCAGCATAGAATTCCTGAGTATCATATCTTCTGTTCATTCTTCGAAGCGTTTCATCGCATCCGCTCTGAAGTGATAGATGAAAATGAGGACATATCTGTTCTATCGCTGACAGACGCAAGAGAAATTCATCGGTGATTATTCTAGGTTCAAGAGAACCCAGTCTTATCCTGTCTATTCCTTCAACCTTTGCTATCGCTTCAAGCACCTGCAAAAGTCTCTCCGCATTCGGAACAGGCTGTGAATTGTATTCCTTATTATCAAAATCAAGTCCATATGAGCTCAAGTGAATCCCTGTCACAACTATCTCATGGCAGCCGCTGTCTGCAAGCTTTTTCACCTCCGACATTATATCATCAAGGCTTCTGCTTCTAACTCTTCCTCTCGCAAACGGAATTATGCAATATGTGCAGAACTGGTTGCAGCCATCCTGTATCTTTATATATGCTCTTGTGTGTGAAAGACTTGCATTTATTTCAAGCTTCTCATACTCTTTTGTCTTATTTATATCAATAAATGAATCTTCTATATTTCTTCCTTTAAAATACTCATCAAGTACTTCAACAATCTGTCCTTTTCTGTTGTTTCCCACTATCAAATCAACCGCTTCATCCGCAAGAAGCTTTTCCCCTGCTTCCTGTACATAACAGCCTGCCGCAACCACAACAGCGTTAGGGTTATCCTTCTTTGCCTTATGGAGCATCTGTCTGGATTTGCGGTCCGCAATATTAGTAACCGTACATGTATTAATTATATAAACATCCGCCGTTTCACTTCCAAATTCAACTATCTCATATCCTGCCGCCTCTAAAAGCTGTCTCATGGCCTCTGTTTCGTAAGAATTCACCTTGCATCCAAGGTTATGTAATGTACATTTCATAAATTTAGTACCTTCTTTCTGACATTTTGTATTGACTTTTTATGCCTAAAAATGTATCATTGAGTTAATAAAAATTATCAGGAGGGTGTACCATGAAAACAGTTCAGATTTCACTTAATTCTATCGATAAGGTTAAGTCATTTGTTAACGATATCACTAAGTTCGATGTCGATTTCGACCTCGTATCCGGAAGATATGTTATCGACGCTAAGTCCATTATGGGTATCTTTTCCCTTGACCTTAGCAAGCCTATCGACCTGAATATTCATGCTGAGGAGAACGTTGATACCATTCTTTCAGTTCTCGCTCCATATCTTGTATAAGCTGCATTTTTACATAGCTTTCATAAGATAATATTTAAAAGGGTTCTGCATTGCAGAATCCTTTTTTGTATAATAGGAAATTCCATCGATAATTCCATCGAAATATCCTATTATACAAAAGTTCTCCGACCGGGAACACACCTCTAAGCAGAACTAGATTATGCCGCTTAGACGCTCTGACGCAGGTTAGGAATCCGGCAAATCTAATGAATATTCTTTTATTTACCCTGTATATTTTTATTCAACCCAGATTGTCTGTGTTGTCTCAATCGCTGTCTTTACAAGCTCATCTATCTTCCCCGAAAGCTTAAGCTCTGACTTTTCTATAACCTTCTTGTTAGGCTTAGTTACAGGATGCTTTGCGACAAATATTGTACAGCAATCCTCATATGGAAGTATAGATGTCTCGTAGGTTCCGATTTTCTCGGATATATCTATAATTTCCTGTTTGTCAAAGCCTATAAGCGGTCTTATTACAGGAAGCTCACATACTGCATTCGTGACAAGAAGACTGTGCATTGTCTGGCTTGCAACCTGTCCGATGCTCTCACCTGTAACAAGTCCAAGACAGTCTGATTCTTTTGCAAAATGCTCTGCAATCTTCATCATATATCGTCTCATAATAATTGTAAGCTCATCATGAGGACATTTCTCATAGATATAGAGCTGTATATCCGTAAAATTGACAACGTGAAGATTGATAGGCCCTGAATACTGTGTAACTATTCTCGCTAAATCTATAACCTTCTCCTTTGCCCTCTCGCTGGTGTATGGCGGAGCATGGAAATATACAGCATCAATCTTGACACCTCTTTTTGCAACCATGTAGCCTGCTACAGGACTGTCTATACCGCCTGACAGCAAAAGCATTGCCTTTCCGTTGGTGCCTACAGGCATTCCACCCGGTCCCGGAATGAGCTCTGTATATATATTTATTCTGCTTCTTATCTCAATATTCACATAAATATCGGGATTGTGGACATCCACTGTCATCTCAGGCATTGCATCAAGAATCTTCTCACCCATAGCCATATTGATTCCCATTGAATCAAGCGGATAATTCTTTCTTGCACGTCTTGCATTTACCTTGAATGTCATCTTCTTTCCCTTGTACATTGTCCTGAGGTAATCGACAACATCCTGTGCAAGCTTATCAAAGCCTTCATCCTTAACCTGCAGCATAGGGCATATCCAGAGAATGCCAAACACCTTCTTTAATGCATTGATAGCATCCTCATCATCAAATTCACTTGTTCCCTCAACATATATTCTTCCATTCTCTTTTGTGACATCAAAAGTGCCGTCAACCTTCTTTAGAGCATGGCGTATCTGGTGGACAAGCATATCTTCAAATATATATCTGTTCTTTCCTTTTGTACCTATCTCACCGTACTTTATTAAAAAAGCCTTGTACATATTTCCTCCTTCCGGATAATGTTATGTGTATTATAGTCTTAATATCGGATATCCTGTAACTATTTCCTATCGAATCTATATATTACTAAAATATCATGCAATTTTAATATCATGAAATCTCAATGTCTTGTGTATTTTCTAAGCATAGGCACAAGCTCGCACAGTGCCTCCACTGCCCTGTCAAGCTCTTCCTTGGTATTCATAGTGCATAGACTGAAACGTATAGTGGAATCTAGGAGATTATTCTTAACTCCGATAGCTTTTAGTGTGCCTGACAGAGCCGGCTTATTAGATGAGCAAGCCGAACCCGATGATACATATATTCCTTTATCTTCAAGTGCATGCAGAAGCACTTCACTTCGCACATCCTCAAAGCTTATGCTTATCACATGCGGTGTGCCTTCATATCCTCTTCTTCCATTGAAAGTCGTCCCCGGAATCTCAAGCACTTTTTCAACAAAATATTCTTTCAACTCATAGAGTCTTTCAATCTTTTCGTCAAAATTGTCATAACACATCTTTGCTGCGAGAGCCATGCCGGCGATTCCCGGCACGTTCTCTGTGCCTGAACGCATGCCTTTTTGCTGACCGCCGCCAAATATTATAGGATTTATCTTTGTCTTATCCTTAATATACAAAAAGCCGACACCCTTAGGACCATGAAGCTTATGTGAGCTTACAGACATGAGGTCAATATTCTCTCTCTTAGGTATAATCCTATATTTTCCAAATGCCTGTACCGCATCCGTATGAAATACAATCTCCGGATTATACTCTTTTACGATAGTTGCCGCCTCCGCTACAGGCTCTACTGCGCTCACTTCATTGTTAGCATACATTATCGACACAAGGATAGTCTCAGGGCGAAGTGCATCCTTAAGCGCATCAAGCTTTACACAGCCTGTAGAATCTACAGGAAGATATGTTATCTCAAACCCGTTTTTTTCAAGAAATACAGTAGTCTCCAGAATAGCCGGATGTTCAATCATTGTAGTAATTATATGATTCCCACGCCTCCTGTTAGCCATTGCTGTTCCTATAAACGCCATATTGTCGGACTCTGTACCGCCCGATGTAAAAAGAATTTCCTTCTTGTCACACTTAAGTATTGATGCAAGCGTCTCCTTTGCCTGTGTTATATAATGCTCAGCCGCAACACCTTTGTCATGCTTCGATGAAGGATTTCCATAATCCTCAAGCATAATCCTGCTCATAAGCTCTACAACTTCCGGATATACCGCCGTTGTAGCCGAATTATCCAAATAAATTTCCGATTTCATAATATTCCTTATCTGTCCGCCGTGTGACGGTACATTTCATCATAAATAAAATCATTCCAATGCATACGCAAGCATTGAAAGAAAAGCGATTCCTGCCGTTTCCGTTCTGAGTATGCGCTTTCCAAGCGTGACAGTGTGCATACCAAGCTTTCTTGCTTCCTCTATCTCATCATCCTCAAAGCCACCCTCAGGGCCTATGAACACGGCAACTGTGTTCCCGGCAGATATCGAGCTTACCAGCCTTCTTGTCTCTGCCATTCCTTTTTCATTTTCATAAGGCACAAAACTTATATCGCACTTAGCTGCCTCATTAAGCGCGGCCGCATAGCTCATCACAGGCCGGACTTTAGGTATGATTGAGCGTTTACTCTGTTTTGCGGCGCTCTCGCTTATGGCATTCCATCTTGGCAGCTTTGCAGCCGCTTTCTTGTCATCAAGCTTGACAACACAGCGTTTCATAGCTACCGGCACAATCTGCACAGCTCCAAGTTCAACCGCTTTTTGTATAATAAGTTCGAGCTTATCGCTCTTAGGAAGTCCCTGATAAAGTATGACCTGACACGGAAGTTCGGTATCAAGCGCATCTTTGTCGGTAATATCAAACACGACATCACTATCGGTATATTCCGCAAGCTCACACATAAAATTGCATGATTTTTCTCCTATCTGTGAGCTTCGCACACTTACCATGACCTCATCGCCTGCTTTAAGGCGGATTACATTCTTAATATGATTATAATCCGCTCCGTTTATATATATTTTTTCATCCGTTATCTGATTTTCTTCAACAAAGAAATGATACATCTTTTATCTCTCTAACTCTATTTTCTGACAGCCGTAATTGACACCCAGTCTCCCTGATGAGAGATATCCACTATCTCAAACTCAGGATTTTCCATGATTGTATTTTTTACAGCCTCTTCCTTCATATCAATAATTCCCGATGTGATAAAGACTCCGCCATGCTTTATATGCTGTGCGATTTCCTTAGACAATGGCATGATGACATCCGCAAGAATATTCGCTGTGACTACGTCATATTTTTCATATCCGACTTCATCCTGCACTGCCTTGTCATCTATAATATTTCCCTGAATGACTCTGAAAATATTCGGTTTAAAGCCGTTAGCTTCCATATTCTCAGCACTTGCCGTGATAGCATTCTCGTCAAGGTCTGTTCCGATAATGCTTCTTGCTCCAAGCATCTTGGCTATAACTGCAAGGATACCGCTTCCTGTTCCTACATCGAGCAGATCCGTCTCAGATGTAACATATTTTTCAAGCTGCTTTATGACAAGCTGTGTCGTCTCATGCATGCCTGTTCCGAAAGCTGTTCCCGGATCTATATTGACAACCATTCTTCCCTTCATGTCATCGGGAACACTCTCCCAAGTAGGTTTTATGACGATATCTTTCACCATAAACGGCTTAAAGTATTCTTTCCAGTTATTTACCCAATCCTTATCCTCTGTCTCCGACTCCTCTATAGTGCATGCACCTACATCCACGAAGTCCTTAAGCTCCTCAAGTCCTTTTTTTACGCTCTCCATGAGTTCTTCTGTCGCATCGTCCTCATCAATATAGAAGCTTACATAGCCTATTCCCTCATCAGGAGGGAGTTCAGGCAGTATATCAATGAACATGGCTTTAGTGTCTTTATCAGAAAGCTGTACATTGTCTTCTACCTGCACTCCGTCAATTCCGAGTTCAATCAGCATGCCACTCACTAAATCCTCGGCGGCAGTCGTTGTTGTTATCCTGAATTTCTTCCACTTCATATCTGTTCTCCATCAAAATATATTACATCGCACTTTTGTGTACTTAATATATTTCATAATTTTTATATAACTTTTTTATACAGCACCCTGTACATATGCAATATATATTATCCAATAAGGAATGCCTTGTAGCCAAGCATTGTCTCGTATACGTCAGCCTTGCTTACAATCTCCCAAGGTGCATGCATTGAAAGTACAGGTATTCCTGAGTCTACAACCTCCATGCCATACTGTGCAAGAATGTATGCGATTGTTCCGCCGCCGCCTACATCTACTCTTCCAAGCTCTGCTGACTGGTAATTTACTTCATGCTTTTCAAGCACGCTTCTAAGCTCACCTAAGAACTCTGCATTACAATCGTTGCTTCCGGACTTTCCTCTTGAACCTGTAAACTTATTAAATACCATACCCTTACCGAGGAATGCGGCATTCTTCTTCTCAAATGCGGATGCATATAATGGATCGAATGCAGCGCTTACATCGGATGAGAGCATCTTAGAGTTGGCGAGTGCTCTTCTAAGCTTAATCTCAGAATAATCGCCAAGGCAGTTAAGAACCTCCGCAACCATATTTTCGAAGAACTTAGAATGCATACCTGTTGCACCTACACTTCCGATTTCCTCCTTGTCAACTAAGAGACATACGCTTGTCTTATCGACATCCTTGACTTCAAGCATAGCTATGAGTGAAGTATATGCGCATACTCTGTCATCATGACCATATCCCATAATCATGCTTCTGTCCATACCGTAATCTCTTGCAGGCCCTGCCGGAACAACCTCAAGCTCAGCACTAAAGAAATCTTCCTCCTCAATGCCATACTTTTCCTTGAATATACGAAGCATTGCTGTCTTTACGCTTGCTTTCGCATCCTTGTCATCCTTCTTATCTTCTTCCTTCTCAGGTATGCTTCCGATAAGGATATCAAGATTCTCACCCTCTACGACCTTAGCACCCTTCTTTTCCATCTGCTCTGCCGCAAGATGAATTAAAAGGTCCGTAACTCCAAGAACAGGGTCATCCTTATCCTCACCTATTACAACATTCACTGTTGTTCCATCCTTAAGCGCAACAACTCCATGCATTGCAAGCGGAAGTGCCACCCACTGATACTTCTTGATTCCACCATAGTAATGAGTGTCAAGAAGAGCCATGTCCGAATCCTCATATAACGGATTCTGCTTTATATCAATCCTAGGAGAGTCGATATGTGCTCCGAGAATCTTCATACCATTCTCAAGCGGCTCTTTTCCGATATTAAAAAGAGCAAGTGTCTTACCCATATGGCATGCATATACCTTGTCACCTGTTTTTAACTTTCCGTTTTCGGCAATAACTTCCTTCAAATCTCTGTAGCCTGCTGCCTTTGCAATCTTAACCGCTTCTGCTGCGCATTCTCTCTCTGTCTTACAATCGGAAATATACTTCTTGTAATCCTCACAAAACTTGAATATCATTTCCTTCTTGGCTGCATCTGATACAGACCATACATTTTTTCTTTCCATGTGTTTACTCCTTTATATTATGTTATTTAAATTTGCAGATCAAGCTCTTCGACGCTGTCTTCTGCTGCGTCCGCAGCTTCATGTTTTTGTGTATCTTCCTGCACTTCATCAGTCTCATTTTCTGCTTCTTTTCTGAATACTTCCACCTTGTCGGGGCTGATAACAGGAAGTTCATCGACATTTCTCACGCCGAAGCTTCGTAAAAATGCTTCGGTTGTTCCAAATAAAATCGGGCGTCCGGGAGCATCAAGCCTTCCGACTTCATCGACAAGCCCATACTCTACAAGCTTATTGACAGCATGGTCGCAGCTTACGCCTCTTATTCCTTCTATCTCCTGCTTCGTGATAGGCTGCTTATATGCGATAATCGAAAGTGTCTCTAAAAGCACATCCGTCAGCACCTGCTTCTTAGGCTGCGATGCAACTCTTATAATATATTCATATGTCTCAGCCTTGGTACAAAGCTGGAAGCTGTCACCCAACTCTATAATCTTAATTCCTCTGTCCTGCTTGTCATACCGCTCCATCAAACGATGTATAAGCTTTACCGTTGTAGGGATATCCTGTTCTATTGCAGCAGCTATCTTAGATGTCTCAACCGATTCTCCCATAGTAAAAAGTATCGCTTCAATGGCTGCATACATTTTATCTATACTCATGCCTGTGTATTCTCCTCCCCGGCAAACATTGTCTCATCAAAATCTGTGCTTTTAACCGTAATCGCAATATCATCCTCACGATTTTCCTGTTCCACAGTAATATTTCCCATCTTGATAAGCTCAAGAACAGCAAGGAATGTCACAATAACCTGCACCTTACCAGATGCCATGCCAAGAAGCTCCTTAAACGAAAAATGCTCATGCTCCATGATATAATTCCTTACATATATCATCTTCTCTTCAAGGCTTACTTCCTCTTTCTCAATTCTGCCAAACCTGCTTCTTATAGGGTCAACTCTGTTCTCCTGCCGCTTCATGATATCGTCAAATATTGCCCGCAGCTTCGCCAGATTCATATCACCTACAAGCTCCTCAAGATTCACCGGCTGCTTATAAGCCATAATCTCCTTAGGTATGGTCGGCATTTTGTACATCGACTTATCTGCATCAATATACATATCCTTGAGCTCATATGACATATATTTGTACATTTTATATTCGAGAAGCTTCTCAACAAGCTCAGCTCTGGGATCCTGCTCTTCGCCATCCTCATTAACTTCCTTAGGTAAAAGCATCCTAGACTTGATGTCAAGAAGTGTTGCCGCCATGACCAAGAATTCACTGACTACATTCAGATCCTTTTTTTCCATGCCGTTGACATATTCCATATATTGCTGCGTGATAAGCACAATCGGTATATCATAAATATTAACTTTGTTTTTATCAATAAGGTGCAATAAAAGGTCAAGCGGACCTTCGAACACCTCAAGTTTTATCGGAATAGCCATCTGTCTCCTACCTTTGTCAAGGAATCCGGGTTCTGTCTCCGTTCTATATTGACACAGTAACCCATATTTAATAATCATACCGCAAAATCTCATCTATGACAAGTAGCAAATTAGCACAGCCATTCTCCATTTATTTCGTAAGTATCTTATCAGCCATTGCGCTCCTTTGTATGAAGTACAGCCGTTACAAGCTCCGGAGGATTATTTATCCTCACATTTATCGTGTGTGTGCCAAGTCCTCTTCCAAGAAGCATCACACTTTTTTCTTTATCAAACATTCCTCCGTCATAATGCGGAAAAAGGCTGTAATCAGGGTTAAGCACTCCTCCCACAAACGGAAGTCTTATTATTCCTCCATGCACATGCCCTGAAAACACCAAATCAGCTCCCCACGCCGCATATTGCTCAAAATACATGGGATTATGAGCGATTAAGATTCCAAAACCGTCAATCTTCTCTCCTATAACACTCGATATATAGTCATCCTCCATCTTTGGACGGTTCCTGATAAGAAAGAAATCCTTATCAATCTCCAGACCATATATGTGTATAATCTCACCGTTTTTTCTGTAATCAATATGCTTGTTATTTAAGATTTTTACTCCGGCATTCTTAAGGGCATCCATCAGTCTGTCATATCTGTCGCCATATTTTTCTGTATATATCTTAACTTTAGTCTCATGGTTGCCGTTTGCAAAGAATACAGGATACTTATCTGCCAGCCTTTTTAAGAGTGCCACAACCTCATCTGAGCCATCGGAGTGTTTTCTTGTAAGCAGATCCCCCGCAACTATAACAAACTCCGGTTGCTGCTCCTCAATCATCCTATAAAGCTTCTCCAATGAGATACCGTACACATTGTCATGCAGGTCGCTGAGCATCACTATCTTCACTCCATCAAAGCTTTTGGGAAGCTTCTCGGAATAAATGTCGTAAATTGAGTTAACTATCTTTTTCATTGCCATCCGCTTTCTATTACTATAATTTAATATTTCTTGATTTGTATACAAATACATTATTTGTTCATAATCTAACTTTTTCATTGTCAATTTGTTTTCCTTAGCATATACTATAGACAGAATGTCTCTTAGCAAAGGAAACAAATCATATGATGAAACTGATTTTAATGATAGCAGAAATTGTCACAAAAGTGAAGAAGGACAAGGTAAATATGTACTCTGCCCAGTCCTCTTTCTTTATAATTGTGAGCTTCTTCCCTTTTATAATGCTGCTTTTATGTATACTTAATTATACAAATATCACTGAAAGCCTTCTGCTCACACTTGTATATGACCTGCTGCCTTCTAAGACACAGCCGCTCATTATCTCGATAATCAATGAGATATATCACAGTTCATCCTTCACGCTTCTGTCTGTGACTGCCGTATCTGCGATATGGGCTGCCGGAAAAGGCTTTGTCTCAATAATTCAGGGACTTAATGATGTGTATGATACAGGCGGTGAGTCCCGCAACTATTTTGTACTGCGCTTCCATGCAATGCTCTACACAATCGCACTCATTGTGATTATTATTTTTTCTCTGGTTTTGATGGTATTCGGAAATCGTCTGTTAGACCTTATTAATGTCCATTGGCCGTTAGTAGGTTCGGCAATACAATTTATACTCAGATTCAGATTCCTGATATTTATCGGCGTGCTGACACTATTCTCTCTTGTGCTCTACATTGTTGTGCCTAACCGCAAATCCAAAATCAGGCATGAGCTTCCCGGAGCAGTCTTTACAGCGCTTGGCTGGAGTATATTTTCGTATGTATTCTCCATATATGTAGACATGTCAAAGGGCTTTGCTGTTACATACGGAAGTCTTGCCACACTTGTATTTATCATGCTGTGGTTGTATGCATGCATGAATGTGCTCTTTATCGGAGCTGAAATCAATGCACATTTTCAAGGTATAGTATAAAAAATCCCCAATCAGAGAAGCTGTCGTCTGCATACAGATATCAGCTTCTTTGATTTAAGAAATTTTAAATATTCACTTTTCTAGTATATATTCACAATGTCAACATTATTATAGAAAAATTCAAGGACATCATCATACTTCATTCCCCTCTTCACCATAGCCGATACCGCATTCTGGCTCATACCTATTCCGTGTCCATAGCCGCCTCCCGATATCCGGTATCCGCTTACAGCTCCATCATCGTACAATTCTTCTATGTATATATATGCACTTGGAAGGAAATCAAAACTCGTTTCCGTCTGTGTATGCGTCATTATCTTATTTTCACCCGGTCCAAGAACATACCTTATATTCAGCTCACCGCACACCATTGCATCAGCATCAGTTCCATGTATAATCAATTTTCTTATGGCACCTGAGGATGTTCTCTCTTCTGTTTCAAAAGAAAGCACGTCACCCACATACGTATTATCCACGGACATATATTCGCCGGCTGTGTTTTTTATAAGGATATTTCCGGGTTCCGATGTGTGTCTGATTCCGAGATATTCATTGATTCTGCCGGTCAGATAATCCCTGTCAAGCTCAACGCTCCATCTGTAAAAAGGAAATTCATAGTCATAATCAGTCTCATTTTCCGAAGTTATGAACTTTTTAAACTTCTCATCATCGGACAAATCAATGCTTTCTCCATCTGGATTGACCGTTTTTTCGTTGTATATTCCGCCTTTTTGACCGCCCCACAGCGACAAATCCGACATATATCCGCATGATGTAGAATAATAATATGCCGCAACAATCCCATCATCACTTCTCATCACCTGACCATAGGTTTCCTTCACCGCCTGGGTTGAATCAGGCTGTTCCTTGATATTATTATAAACCTGATACCCCACACTGTCATCGACATGTGCTCCGTAGGTTCTGTATGAATTATTCATAATATGCATATATGCATAGCTTCTTGCACATACCGCCTGCACCTTCAAAGCTTCAACTCCAAAGCCTGCCGGCATCTCACTCGGAACAACATGATACAGATATTCCTCTAACGGAAGGTCATTTACGATGACAAGTCCATTGTCCTCAGATGCTATCTCAAGTGTTCCGCCATAATACGGATTTCCATAAGAACGCTCGACACTCAGCACTGTTATCGTACTATTAAGTCCCATCGGTGTCATTGTGATTCTGCCTTCGGACATATACTCGCTGTCAGGATAGATATCAACCAGCTCACCACCTGCAATCGTTATGTCTTCATCCTTTTTATGTATGACAAAGCCTGCATCCGATGTCAGTGTCACTCTGTCGTGAAAGATAGAACCATACCCTGTATTCATAATAAGTACTCTGATATTTTCTGCATGAAGCTCCTTCTTGATTACTGCCGCACATATCTTTCCATCTGCGACAACAAAATCGGCAAGCTCATAGCCGACTAAAATATCGTCAATACTTTTCTCCTCAAGTATCCCATAATTTTTATAGACACGGAAATTATCGGCTATATCAACGCTTCCGTATCCGTCAATTTCAACTGCCGTGTTGCTCACACGAAGCACTTTTCCGCTTATTGTATCATTTTTTATTGTAAGCTGTTTTACTTTTCCGGACTCAATTCCAATGTCTGCTATTGTATTTTCAAAGTCATTTTCAAGCGGTGAAATCTCGAACTCTCTGTATACACCCGATATGTACGCTTCCAGCTTATTATCCTGCGTACTGCACAGCCATACATTGCTGTATGTGACCGAATCATCTACAACCGCAAGTACCGATATAACGCTGTTTCCTCTTGAAAATACACATATTTTCCTGTCAGAATATGCATCCATTGTCAATCCTTCAAAGTCAAATACGCCTTCCTGTGCAACGCAGCTCCATGAGCCGAACTGCCTTATCTGCTTAGCAGTCATATTAGCCGGTGTTCCGACAATCGTAAGCTCACGCCTTACAACTCCTCCTGCATTTCCATTTACAAGCACCATATAATCATATATCTTATCAAATTCAGTCTTTTTAATTTTCTTAGATGCCTTTCCCCTCTTTATGTCCACTCCGGTCTCCTCGACCATATTCGACACATCCCAGTCTTTACTTACAAGGTACTCTCTTAACTCTCCATATGTAAATGCATTATATGCAAACTCCTGCTCGTAATACTCATCATCGCTCCACTCAATATAGCCATCATTATCTAACTCATCCATATACTTTACATACCATAACAACGGATTATCCGCATCGTACCCGGCATTTTCCTTTCCGGATGCCATGCCCGCTGTGGAAGGCTTATCCATATCAAGAAGCACAAGCATTCTCGATGCGAGCGCTCTGCTGATATAATTGCCATTGTCTTTTTGGCGTGTAAGAAATACAGTAATAAAAACAATAAAGCCTACAATTATAGCCGTAACAGTAAAAACAGGCATCAGCTTCCTTGGCATATACCTATAAGCAGATGCCTGACTACTTGTTTTATATCTTTCTCTTCCTTCAAACTTATATTTCACGTCAAAATCCCCCCATTATCATGTATTGTGACAGCATGACCAAATCCACATGCTCTATTGTATTAGCTTAAACGAAAAAGTAGACCCCTTTCGGAGTCTACTCTATTTGAAAATTAATAAGCTGTCTTAATATCCCAAAATGCCGTTTCCTACAGTTTTGACGCCCTAGCTCAAGCTAGGTGGGCAACCTCACATAAGCTTCAGCCATCCACTGCAAAAGGAGGCCCGGCATCCACTTATAAATATTGGAATCCCATGAACGTAAATGTAGGTTCAAAAAAGTAAGATTGTCGTACACCCCAGGATTCAAACCTATTAATTATCTAATGCTATTATATCTTTCAACTGAACAAAGTATACCACATTAAAGTATATTTAGCAACATTTTTCTTTATTTACGATATAAAACATAGTACGAAAGTGAACACCCAAGCCCACCCGATGTTGTGTATGGTCCATCAATATCGTAGCCTTCTCCGAGTGCTGCGAGTGCTTCCTCAGTGTGGTTTCTGCACCATGGAATCTCAACATATATACTTCTATGGTCAAGATATACTATTTCTTCTGTATAGTGCAGTCTCTGTATCGCGTGCAGATTCACTTCACCGTCAGGCTTCCTGTAAGTACGTATCCTGTGTACCGAATCCCATAACAAGTTTTCGCTCGCAAACTGATCCTCCGTCAATTCCACAAAAGACGATGTAATCCTGTACCAGCCCTGATAATCAACCCTGTCAAGCATCTTGTCAACCGCTCTGTCCATGCTTGTGTACTGATAATTATAATATCCGAAATCACCCACATTGATATCCATGTATTCAAACTTATCCCTTGTAGATGCAGTCCAGACCATAGGCACCCTTCCCGTATTGACTCTCGTAAATACAGCAAGCGAAACCGGGTCAATGGTCAGATATGTCTCCACGAAAGCAAGCAGACCAATAACTGCCGACACACAAATATACTCTCTTTTTCCGTCAAGCACTCTTATAACCATAACCATTGTAATAAATAAGAACAGTGTGTCCGACAGAATGTTATATCTTGTCTGCTTTGCCTCTAAAAAGAACAGAAGAAAAAATGTGTATACAAAATACTGTATCAAAACGAACGAGAACGCTCTTACATTCATCCCCTTGCGCTTTCTGACTGACGAAACCGCTATATAGACAATAACACACACACACAATATCACAGCCCATAACCATGAAAAATTAAGTATAAAGAGCTGGCGGACCTTCATCATAAAATGCTCTCTTTCAAACTGAAAGTTCATCGTATCTTCTCCGCCAACCTTCAATACGTCTATAATTCTAACTCCACCCCACATAGGAATATTGATTATTTTTACGAACGCTGCCACACATGCCGCTATAAATACTCCAAAAACAATATAATGTCCCGGCTTAAGCTTCTTAAGAGTGCTCTTCATTCCTCCGTTTTTCTTAATATATGACACCATTTCATATACAACTATGAAGAAAAGCATGGAAAAGGCCATCATAGCTCCTGTTTCTTTGCATGTTCCAAGCATCACAAGCCAGAACAACATCAGTATATATTTTCCTGTCAGATAAGCACACAATACATATATAAACATAACCGCCAACGGATACTCCATATGTATCGTTGTAGACAACCCAAGAAAAATAGGATGAACCGACACAACGAACGCTGCTATCGCACAGACATAGTCCTTTTTCTTAGGGAATATCACCTTAAATATATGGAACAGGCAGACTGCCGCAGCCGCCCCCATCACCATATATGAATACTGAAATCCCATGGCATTGGGAACATTTAAAAGCTGTCCAAGCATCGTGACAAAAATAAATCCATGACCTATATGGGCTAACACAAATCCATTTTTAATAAAATTGTCCAAAAGCCCATTTGGATAATATGCGAATTTTTCTATACTCGAATAGTATAAAGAAGCATCCGACCATTGATATGTTCCAAGCATATTAATTCTTATGACAATATGCACTACAAAGATAATCAGCGAGCATATGGCTGTCATCCCCGGTCTGCCCAATTTCTTCAGCTTGAACGCACAAAAAAATGTTATTGAAAGCAATATCAGAAAAACAATAGGATTTATTATATTACAGATGTGCACAAACCTTACAACATCGTCCGTCCATGTCTGACTGTAATACGAGAACGGTGCTATCGCAAACAGCCACACAAACAATGATACGATAATGGCAAGCTGTGACGTAATACTATATATGATATCCAGTGAACTCCTTTTTTTCATGTAAAATACGTTCTCCCTTCGTCCACACTTAAAATAAAACTTTGTAAAGAATATCATATATCCTGCTATTTGTCAAACCAGGCACTCATGCCAGCCACATTATATAGTATAGAAAGCATTTACCAGAGTCCTTAGAACATCTTGCTTCGGACAGCGAAGATATATGCATAACCATAACTCGTTATACACTCATAGCCTAAATCGGCACGTTTTGACATTCTAATTTATTATACAAAAAACCGGATGTGGCATATACCACATCCGGTCATTATTCATCGCATTCTCTGTCAATCAACAAAGAAATTCTAATTAAAGCTGAGGACCTGCAGCAACTAATGCCTTACCTGCATCATTTCCCTCATACTTAGCGAAGTTCTTAATGAATCTTCCAGCTAAGTCAACTGCCTTCTTCTCCCACTCGGAAGCGTCAGCATAAGTATCTCTTGGATCAAGAATACCTGTATCAACGCCCTCAAGCTCTGTAGGAACCTCAAAGTTGAAGTAAGGAATCTTCTTAGTAGGAACATTGTTGATTGCTCCGCTAAGGATACCATCGATGATACCACGAGTATCCTTAATAGAAATTCTCTTGCCTGTTCCGTTCCAGCCTGTATTTACAAGATAAGCCTTAGCTCCGCTCTTCTCCATCTTCTTAACGAGCTCCTCAGCATACTTAGTAGGATGAAGCTCAAGGAAAGCCTGTCCAAAGCAAGCTGAGAATGTAGGTGTAGGCTCTGTGATACCTCTCTCTGTACCTGCAAGCTTAGCTGTAAATCCGGAAAGGAAGTAGTACTGTGTCTGTGCCTCTGTGAGGATAGATACAGGAGGAAGTACACCAAATGCATCTGCTGAAAGGAAGATTACATTCTTTGCAGCAGGAGCTGAAGAAATTGGACGTACGATATTCTGAATATGATCAATAGGATAAGATACACGAGTGTTCTCTGTTACGCTCTTATCATCGAAATCAATCTTACCATTTGCATCAACTGTAACGTTCTCAAGAAGAGCGTTTCTCTTGATTGCATTGTAGATATCCGGCTCAGACTCCTTGTCAAGTCCGATAACCTTAGCATAGCAGCCGCCCTCGAAGTTGAATACGCCGTTGTCATCCCAGCCGTGCTCGTCATCACCGATGAGGAGTCTCTTAGGGTCTGTAGAAAGTGTTGTCTTACCTGTTCCTGAAAGACCGAAGAATATAGCTGTGTTCTCGCCGTTCTTATCTGTGTTAGCTGAGCAGTGCATAGAAGCGATGCCCTTAAGTGGAAGGTAGTAGTTCATCATAGAGAACATACCCTTCTTCATCTCACCGCCGTACCATGTATTAACGATAACCTGCTCACGGCTTGTGATGTTGAATGCTACACATGTCTCAGAGTTAAGACCTAGCTCCTTGAAGTTCTCAACCTTAGCCTTAGAAGCGTTATATACTACGAAATTAGGCTCGAAGTTCTCAAGCTCCTCTGCTGTAGGCTTAATGAACATGTTAGTTACAAAGTGAGCCTGCCAAGCGACCTCAACGATGAAACGAACTGCCATTCTTGTATCCTTGTTAGCTCCGCAGAAAGCATCTACTACGAAAAGTCTCTTGTTAGAGAGCTCCTTCTTAGCGATATCCTTAACTGCTGCCCAAGTCTCCTCTGTCATAGGATGGTTGTCGTTCTTGTACTCGTCTGATGTCCACCAAACTGTGTCCTTAGAGTTCTCATCAACAACGATATACTTATCCTTAGGTGAACGTCCTGTGTAGATACCTGTCATAACATTAACTGCACCAAGCTCGCTCTCCTTACCTACTTCATAACCCTCGTTAGAAGACTTAGTCTCCTCCTCGAATAATAACTCATAAGAAGGATTGTAGACAACTTCTGTAGTACCTGTGATGCCGTACTTGCTTAAATCGATCTTTGCCATCTTGCATAAACCTCTTTTCTTATAATGTATCGGTAGAAATGGATTAACCACATTCTTTTGCTATTATACATAATCACTTTTCAAAAAGCAACAGTATAATCGTAGTGTTTAGGTAAATTTTAGAAATAATATAGGAAAAAATTACTATCTCTATAATATTATCATCTATTATGCCAATAAGCCTTTGATATACTCAGCTATCTGTGCATCCTTGCAGTCCTTAAAGAAGTATTCGGCAAAATGTTCACCGCTTACAGCACCCTTTAAAAGCTCCTGGTCAATATTCTTAAGTATATGGAGCATATCTGTATGAGTCACTTTCTTAACTTCATCCAATATCTTCTTATTGCGCTGCTCAGGCACAACTCTCTCCTTAGGATAACCGCCACCCGGCTCCTGCTCGAAAAGCTTCTCGAAAATATATGTAAGGTTAAGCTCTGCGCCCCATCCAAAGCCCTTTGCAAAAGGAAGTGCCACAGCGTTACCGGCGTTAATCTGGCTGAACATAAATGCATCTGAAGGGTCAACAATATGTCCGCATAATACACCTGGGAATGAATTGAGTGCAAGCATAGCGCCCTCACCTGTACCACAGCCTGTCACAACAAAATCAGCGGCACCGCTGTTGAGAAGAATCGCTGCTAAAATACCGCACTGTACATATGTAAGCTGTGCTGCATCGTCCGCAGAATACATTCCGTAATTGACTACTTCATAGCCCTTAGCATCTGCAACCTTCTTGAGATTCTCATAAACCATGGCATTCTTAGCAGCCTGGCTGTTCTCGTTAATTAATGCTATTCTCATTATATCCTCCGCACTGCGTCTTTTTATGCTGTATATACCTGTATTCCCGCGCAGCAAGGAATCTTATAGTACATACATATATATCTTAACATTTAGCAAAGTTTTGTGCAAGTATTGATTACCTTCTTACACACTCATATTTTGCCTTAGTCATAAGACAGCTTCTAAGCGAGAAGAACCTTGCATCTATCGGACCGTCATCCACTGTTATATCCATCGCAGCCGCAATATTATTGATAAGCTCATCATCAATATTAGCCCTTATAAGATTGAGATAATTAATCTTATCCTGACATGTAGGTGCATCAAGAAATTCAAGTAGACGTACATCAACGCCCTGCTTGGCTAGCTCGGAATAGTTGTCGTTCTCTTTATTTGCAGAGTCCACAGAACTATTGTCCGCCATTGATTCCACAACAGCTTTATCTTCAGTCTTTGTGTCTATATGCGGCTGTCCGATATCCGCCGTTTCCGTATCCGGGTGCGGTATCTCTTTGCAAGCCATATTTCCTGCATTTACAAGTGTATTTAGCAGCTCGAATCTGTACTTCTGCCTGACAAGAGGATACTTATCATGATCCACTTCGCTGACAAACATCTCATATGGTCTGAGCCATACCTGCATGTCCCCATATAGTGCCTGATAAACCACATAATTCTCATTCGTCTCGGAATGTCTTGCTACCGCAACTATCTGGTAGAGATTTCCCTTAAAATGTCTGTATATTTCACCGATTCTGACTTCTCTCATAAACATTCCTTACCTCCTGCTGATAGCTGTGATTGTATCATAAACAATCACTAAACTCAAGTGCACTTTTTCTCATTGCAATGCATATAATATATAAAATCATACCGTTAGCAGGTCTCATTTCCATGCATATAAAAAATAAAACCTACTGTGTCAATGACATCTACAGGCTTGAGAGCATCCCCTACACAGGTCGTGGCTGCTGCGCTGCAATTCTCGATACCGGAATATACCCCCATCCTGACTTAGCCGACCACATTTCCTACTTCCACGACTTTGTAAACGGCAGAAAAAATGCATATGATGACAACTCACACGGAACCCATGTGGCAGGAATTATTGCTGGAAACGGATATTCAAGTCAGGGAATACTAAAAGGCATGGCTCCCGACTGCCGCATTGTATCGCTTAAGATTCTTGACAAAAAAGGAAGCGGCGACAAGAACTCGCTGCTTAACGCCTGCCGATGGATACAGCATAATTATATAAATTATGGCATTAACATTGTTAACATTTCAATAGGCTCTGATACGGCTGACTGCAACGAGGAGAAGGATGAGATTGCATCAGCCATCAACCATCTTTGGAATCTCGGAATATGCATTGTCGTCTCAGCCGGCAACTCAGGCCCCGGCCCCGGCACAATAACCTTTCCGGGAACATGTGAAAATGTCATAACCGTCGGAAGTGACGCTCTCTTACTATATTCGGGCGATGGAAGCGGTGCAAAGTCCCATTCGGGAGAAGGCCCGACAAAATGTAATATAAGCAAACCTGACCTTCTAGCTCCCGGTCATAATATAATAAGCTGTCACAACCGCTACAACGGTTATACAGTCAAGAGCGGTACTTCAATGTCAACGCCTGTTGTATCAGGTGCAATAGCTCTCTATCTTGAAAAGTATCCAAATACCTCCAACAATATTATAAAGCAGAATATCAAGCTGAGTGCCGCCGATGTAGGACTTCCTGCAAACTGCCAAGGTGCCGGACTGTTAAATGTCAAACACTTTCTTGAACAAAAGCCCCTGTAAATCAGACAGCTTTGTCTTAACCTACAGGGGCTTATATTTAACGTGCTTATGTAATTACATTTATTTACTCTTCTTTTCTGAGATATAGTTATTTAACTCTTCCTCCATAATCTCAAAAGTAACTATTCCTGTATCAAGAATGAGCTGATGATATTCCTTTGCATCAAAGCTGTCTCCAAGCTTTCTCTCCGCTTTCTCGCGAAGCTTTATCATCTTGATATGTCCAACCGTATAAGGAAGAAGAATGCCCGGATCCGAAATAACAGATTCATACATTGCTTCTGCTACGCTGTCAACATCAGTCACATAATCTGACAAATACTCCGAAATCTCATCGATTCCCCAGCCTTCATAATTCACACCAAGGTCAATTCTTGACTGAAGAATGTATCCTAACATTCCATCGAGTACACACATCTGTGAAAGCTCCTCGCTGCAGCCAAGCATACGATACGACCTGTCAGATGCATACTGTGCATATCCTTCGGTAAAGCCAATGAAATCAACCATCTTAAGCGCATTAGGAATATCAGCATTATTATACACGCTTGTAAACTGGTAAAGATGTCCCGGAAATCCCTCATGTGCAAGTGTCGTATATAAGCTGACATCATCGCCCTCAACTGCCGAGCCATTTACCTTGATTGAATTGTAGTCTAACTGATCAAGCCGCGCTGTGAGATAATATGCAACAGTTCCTTCAACCTCTGTAGCTTTGCTCTGGTACTGCACTACAAAATCCTTTGTGTAAGGCTCGGGAAACTCGCTTGAACAATTATCTGCAAGAAACTCCAACATTTCTTTAGGCTCTGTCATTCCTGTATCAAGGTTCATCTCCTGATCAAGAAGTGATGTATCCGAATAGTATAGTGTAGCATATTCCGTAAAAAGGCTTTCAAGCTCAGAATCTAAAAGGTCAATAACCTTTTCCGGAGTCATCTGTGTTGAAGTCTTTTCGTGTACTATCGCAGTATATAAATCAGTTCCTCCATCCATGTAATAAAGGCCTTTATCATTCGTCTCACCTTCCATAAGCTCTGAGAGAACAGAAATCACATCCTCATATGCAGCATTGTAATACTCTTTTACATACTGCTCATTTGTCTTGATATATTCGCTCTTTTTTGCATCATCAATATCAAGCTCTTCAAGCTTCTCCTCAAAGGAAGCGATAAGCGGATTCACTTCCTCGTCAAGATACTTATTACACATATCTATATTTTCCTGTGCGCAGAAGGATGCCATGAACTTGCCATCCTCCGCCTGCTCTCTTGTAAAGTCAAGCACCTGATCAACATATCTTTTGGTATCCTTCACAAGGTCAAGGTATTCTTTAACATCCTGCTCATCATCAAACACATATTCAACGAAATTAGTAGGCAGATTAGCTATAAGTCCCGAATTACTTCCAAACATGTTCTGCAACATATAAAGTCCATCATATTCACTCTGCTGCTCATAATATGCCTTCAATGTCTTTAAGGAAAGCTGCTGCCTATCGGTAAGAAGTTCAGCATTAAAACCATTTAATTTTTCTAAGGTTGCGTCAACTTCTTTCTCACCTTTCTCAATCTGCTCAATCGTAAAATCCCCAAGTGTGTAATCTTTTACTTCTATTCCCATCTTCTCAGGGTCTGCAAGCTTATAATGAACGCTTAAAACATCATCCCCTAACATATCCTTGAACAGCTCATCACAGTACTCGTTAAACTCCCTCTGCTCCTTCTGCTCCTTAGTCTCAGCATTGCAGCCAAAAAGTGACACTGTCATGGCTCCCGCAAGTACGACTGCCAATGCTCTTCTCAAAATGTTGGCTGGAACCGCTCTTTTGCTCATGGAAAAATCCTCCCTATTAATTAAAGTATACTATATCGTCAGCCGGCTTTTTTGCAGGCTGTATATCTGTTGCGTATAAAACAACACCTTTTCCCTTATACTCCATCTGATACTCAACATTTACTTTAGCTGTGAGCATCACAAAATCCCTATCCTTGAATGCCTTAAGCTGCTCCGCCGTATTTTTGTCACATTTGCACTTATAGCCGATAAATCTTATATCATCGGCACAGCATGTCATTGCAAAACGTCCAGGGACAAAATTATCTTTAAAAAGTGACTTCGGTCTGTATACAACCGCCTTCATCTTCATTATCTTTCCCTTATATTTTTCAGGATTATCCATTGCATCAACATACCATATACCAAAATCTTCATCTGCAACTTCAACCACATCCTTGCTTAAGTCAAACGGAAGTATCTCCTCAACCTCATTGGAGCTTCCGTCAGATGACTCAAAATAAACCTGTGTTCTTCCGTTTACAACCTTTACGCTTCTTCTGTAGCCGGCACGGTTGGTATCCTTTACACATCTGTTAAAGATGACCATATCCGAAAGCTTGAATTTTTCCATCATTATGGACTTCATGTCATTGTTAGCCATATGCATGTCAAAGGTGGATGCATCGACAAGTGTGATAACCTGTGCCATGACAAAAAATGTCGGAAGTTCATTTTCAAGGAAATTCTTCATATTCCACATGCCGTTAAATTCTATGAATATACGCATAGGCTTATGCTTATCACAGAGCTTTTTGAGGTTGTCCTTATTAAGCTGTGCCTCATCCTCAATATACTCTATCGCCACATTGAGCGGTGTAAGCTGCTTTTCGTCATACTCCTCCATTCCTTCCTCACAGGCTATGAGAAGTGTCTTATCACCATCGGCAAAATCTTCACTTTTTAATGCATCATCGATAAAAAGTGTCTTGCCACTCTCTAAAAATCCGTTAACTAAATATACAGGTACTTCCATTACACCATTCCTTTCCAAATTAACAGAGTAACCGCCTGTTAAAATCAGACGGTTATTCTGCATTCAAAATTCTTTTTTAGATTATCTAAGTTGCACACGACAGTGCGCATTTTGCCCGGCTATAATACTAAGCAAGCTTAAAAAGCTTCTCTAACTTCTCTTCATTGAGATTCTGTCCGATTACACATATTCTTCCTGTATAATCGGCTCCGCCTTCACGAATCTCATACTCCTCAGGTACTGCATCGAAGTAAATCCACTTGCCGTCAGCACCGCTTACCATACCCTTAGCTCTCAAAATTATGCCAAATTCAGACTTTTCCGTAAGCTTGACAAGAATATCCTCAATCTCTTCCTTGGTATATACATGAGGTGTCTCCTTGCCCCAGCTTGTAAATATATCATCCGCATGGTGATGATGGTGATGATGTCCACAGCCACAGCTGCACTCCTCACCATCCTCATGATGATGATGGTGCTCATGCTCGTTTTCATCATCATCGTGATGATGGTGATGTTCATGCTCGTTTTCATCATCATCGTGATGATGGTGATGCTCATCCTCATCTTCGTCGTCATCGTGGTGATGTCCGCAGCAGCACTCCTCGCCGTCCTCATGGTGATGATGGTGATGCTCATGCTCGTCCTCATCTTCGTCATCATCATGATGATGCTCTGCGGAATGCTCAAGTGCTTCCTTTAAAAGTTCGTCCATAAGAGACTTCTTCTCAAGTGCTGAGATAATCTGCTCACCTTTGAGTTCATCCCAAGGTGTTGTAATTATTGCTGCATCCGCATTCTTGTCACGGATAAGTGCAACACTTGCTTCAAGCTTGGCTGCATCCATGTTCTGTGTTCTTGAAAGAACTATCGTGCTCGCATGTTCAATCTGGTCATTGTAAAACTCACCAAAATTCTTCATATACATCTTTGCTTTTGTCGCATCTGCCACTGTCAAGAAGCAGTCAAGCTCAAGACCTGCCTCATCCTTAACCTTCTCAACTGCCGCTACAACATCAGAAAGCTTGCCTACTCCTGAAGGCTCAATAATGATTCTGTCCGGAGCATACTCCTTGGAAACCTTAATGAGTGCCTTTCCGAAATCTCCAACAAGTGAACAGCATATACATCCTGAATTCATCTCAGTAATCTGAATACCTGCATCCTTAAGGAAGCCTCCGTCAATACCAATCTCTCCGAACTCATTCTCTATCAACACTACCTTCTGACCTGCATAGACCTGCTCTAAGAGTTTCTTAATGAAGGTTGTCTTACCTGCGCCTAAAAAACCTGAAATAATTGTTACCTTTGCCATCTTTAAATCTCATTCCTTTCCAAAAATGATAAATAATGCTCATCTTTTCAGGAGTCATATACACGGCTGCTGTCAATCAGCCATTGTCTGCTTCTGAACCGTTACACATTATAGCACTTGTCAACTATAAATGCAAATATGAAATTCATTTTCAAATTTTATCTTCTGATTTTAACCTAAAATTTTTATTAATCACAAAAACAACTTCCTTATTTGCTGAAAATATAGTATAATCATTAATTATAGTACATAACTTTTAATCAATGTACATTTTATTATTACTTTATTTTATCATGATTAAACATTCATATAACTATGGAGGATTATTATGGCTAACAAGAAGATTGTAGTTGCCCTAGGGCGCAATGCTTTCGGTGAGACCTTTCCGGAGCAGAAAGAGAATGTAAGCAAGGCGGCAAGAGCTATAGCTGATCTTGTCGAAATGAAGTACGATATCGTCATCACACACAGTAACGGGCCACAGATTGGTATGATTCAGACAGCTATGACTGAATTTTCCCGTCTCGATCATCGTTATACTGTCGCACCTATGTCACTTTGCGGTGCCATGAGCCAGGGCTACATCGGCTACGATTTGCAGAATGCTATCCGTACAGAGCTTTTGAACCGCGGAATATATAAGACAGTCTCAACTATCATCACTCAGGTGAAGGTTGACCCATTTGATCCTGCTTTTTCTAATCCTACCAAGGTTATCGGAAGATACATGACCAAGGAAGAAGCTGAAGCTGAGGAAGCCAAAGGCAACTATGTTGTGGAAGAGCCGGAAGGTTATCGCAGAATCATCGCAGCTCCTAAGCCAATGGACATCTATGAGATTGACGCTGTCAATGCACTTCTTGACGCACACCAGATTGTCATTGCAGCAGGCGGCGGCGGAATCCCTGTTCTTGAGCAGCGCACCAAATTAAAAGGAGCGAGTGCAATTATAGAAAAGGACTATGTTGCAGCACGCCTTGCCGAACTCACAGAGGCAGATACACTCCTCTTCCTCACAGTTTATGACAAGCTCACTGTCAATGCCGGTACTCCTGATGAACACTCCTTTGACAATGTTACTACGGCAGAGCTTAAGCCATATGCGACAACAGGCGATTTCGGTCCTATAACCACTCTTCCTAAGGTAAACGCAGCCATTGAATTTGTTGAAGCAGGCACAGGACGCAAGGCTGTCATTGCTAACCTTGAGCACGCTAAGGATGCTCTTCTTGGCAAATGCGGAACCACAGTCACCAAATAATTTTCCATTAGAACGTATTTATCAAAGTTTCAGAATGCTTTGTCATAATTACTTTATAATGGGGAATTTCAACGAAATTTACCATTACACAAGAATCCTATTATAAAATAAAATGCCGGATTACAAAATGCCACTCACTTATGTAATCCGGCTTTATTATTTTAAGCGGTTCAATCCATAACACATTCCTAGCTCACAGGCACTATTTTCCTTCCGGTATCAAGCCTTCATAATATGCATTCAAAAGTGCTTCGAGCTCTCTGATGTTCTCTCTTAACTGTTTTCCGATATCCGTATCTGCGACAAGCCGTCTTGCCGCCATCTTCTCTACAACCACTGTCTCGGAATGTATGTCGCTCTCCTTTAAAATCGCCGCCTCAACAGTCTCAAAAGGCTCATGCGATACAAGCCGCAGTCCATAAGAATTGTATGTGAGCGTGTAGCCGGCGATTCCTGTCTTTGACTGGTAGGCTTTTGAGAAACCTCCGTCAATAATAAGCACTCTTCCGTGACATCTTACCGGACTCTCTCCCTTCTTAATCTCAACAGGCATGTGTCCGTTTATGATATGTGCGCATGCAGGGTCAAGGTGAAAATCCTCACATATTTTATCAACAATCTCATCTTTATCTATGAGCTGATAATAAAAATCCTTCTTCTCGCTCTGTGCTTCCTTGTCCTTCAAAAAATATCTCTCAAAGGTTGCCATCTTCTCTTTGCCATACACAGGTGAGTTCTCATTCGACCAGATAAACCACATTATATCCTGTCCGAACGCTTTTTCCTCGCGATGTTCGACATCGTCCTTGGCAAAATATCCCTTGCGTGCCCAGTACTCCAAAATGTCATATAGACCTTTTCCCGAAAATTTTTTGCCACCTATATTCACTTTGCGGAAGGTTCCGTCCTCGTTAAGAGGTATGCAGCCATGAAAAAGCAGATTTCCGTTATATACTTTATATAAGCTTCCCTTGGCAAATAAGAATCTGACATGCTGCTGCAGCTTAGTGCAGCTCATAAATGCCACATGCAGCCTGTCCATTATCACTTTTTCTTCCTCAGACAATGCGTAAGGGTCTTCAGGATTGATTGTCGGGAAGTTCGTGTCATTAAGTGTATATTTCTTGCGCCCTATCGTGACTGTCCCTTCCTCTAAATCCATCTTATCGAGTAAAAGACGTTTATCCATCAAAAAATCCGGGTGTTCTTTTATTATCTGACCTTCAAGCTTGAACTGTATAACTGCTATAGCCTTATGCATCCTCTTGTCAAGTTCCAAATCATTTTCATTATAATTATCCTTGGCATATGTTATATCAAAACAATCGCAAGGGTCATTTTTGTATACTTCCATTGCAAAACGTGCGAGAGGAATAAGGTTGATTCCGTATCCTTCCTCAAGCACATTCAGATTGCCATACTTTGCCGACAATCTTATCACATTAGCTATGCATGCCCTGTGTCCGCTCGCTGCACCCATCCATACAATATCATGGTTCCCCCACTGTATGTCAACAGAATGATAATCAAGCAGTGTATCCATTATGATATGTGCTCCGGGTCCTCTGTCAAAAATATCACCCACTATATGAAGATGGTCAATAACAAGACGCTGTATAAGCTGTGACAACGCTATGATAAAAGCATCCGCTCTTCCAATCCTGATTATGGTATTTATTATTGAATTGTAATATGCTTCCTTGTCTGTAACCTCCGTCTTTTCATGTATAAGCTCCTCTATTATGTAGGCAAACTCTTTCGGCATAGCCTTTCTTACTTTAGAGCTTGTATACTTAGATGTGACACGGCGGAGAATCTTTATAAGCCTGTGAAGCGTGATTTTATAAAAGTCATCCGGATTATCCTCATTTGCAAGAATTACATCCAGCTTCTGTTCCGGGTAGTATATAAGTGTGGCAAGACTTTTCTTGTCCTTGCTGCTTAGCGTGTTGCCGAACTCCTCGTCAATCTTGCGTTTTACGGAACCCGAACCATTCTTTAACACATGCTGAAACTGCTCATACTCGCCATGTATATCTGTAAGAAAATGCTCTGTTCCTTTAGGAAGATTCATAATCGCCTGAAGATTTATAATCTCTGTGGAAGCTGCCGCGATTGTCGGATAAGTCCTCGCCACGCTTCTTAGGTATCTTAAATCATAATCCATTAATAATATTCTCCCTTCAAATCACTATACTTTTTAAGTTATCTCTTAATGTATTATCGGCTTCGTTTATTGCGTAAACTCTGTGCATGATTTTTTTGCACACTTAATACATTACCGGATTCATTTGTTGCGTAAGCTCCGGGCATGATTTTTTACACACTTAACACATTACAATTTCATTCATTGTGCAAGCCGTGTGCATGATTTACCTGCACTCTTAACGCATTACCGGCTTCATTCGCTGTGTAAGCTCTATGCATAGCTTCTTTTCACGCTTAACGCATCAATTTGTTTTTAATATCCGTTCATCGAAAACACATAGTCAAGAATGTTGACCAGTTCCTTGCCTGTATATCTCGAATATACAGCTTCCCTCGCCATAACCGGATCATCCGTTATTATGTTATCAACTCCCATATTTGCAAGAGACTTCACAACAGATGGCGAATTCACAGTCCAGACATATATCTCCTTGCCATACCTGTGAACCGCATCCACCAGCGCTTTATTAACGAACGAATAGTTAATGCTTATCACATCCACATAACCGATTGAATAGTATGCACCATATGCCGCAGACAGCACATAGCCTGTCTGGATATCCGGATTTAACTCTTTAACTTCATGTAATACTGTATAATCTGAGGATGTGACCACGCATCTGTCAACAAAATCATTGCGCTCAATTATATCAACTACATATTTCGTGATGTCACTTTCCTTTTTGTTATATTTTATTTCAATATTCAGCTTTGCAAAAGGGCCAATTTCCTTTATAACCTCTTCCAATGTTGGAACCGGCTCTCCTTCATAGACCTGAGAGAACCAGCCTCCTGCATCTAATTCCTTAATCCTGCTATATGATACCTGCCATATATTTTTATTAAGACCTGTCGTTCTTTTTAAGCTTGAATCATGCATGACAACCACAACATTATCCGATGTCAGATGTACATCCAGTTCCACATAATCTGCAAGGTCATAGAGAGCCTGTTTAAAAGCCGACATCGTATTCTCAGGCGCATTTATCGAACTTCCTCTATGTGCGCTTATATCAGGCACCTTCAAAAGCTCGACCTTTGCAAAAGGATTCTTTGCAACACCCATAAATATATATACGCAAATCATAACACCGGCTATAACCGTGGCGAAAATAGTACATGCTTTGCCCCATAGCTTTATCACTATAGGTTTATCTATGACTTTTTTGGTATTATCAGATACTCTCCATACTCTTCCAAGCTCTTTTCTATAGCGGAAGAACATACTTGTTATTGCAATATACGATGCCGGTGCCGATATCAGCACGAGGATGAGTGTTATCGTATTCTTAAAACCTTTGATGACAGTAAGATATATTGCCATTCCTGCTCTGGTAAAATTGAGAAGTCTGCTTCCGACAATCACAATAACAGAAATGAGCAAAAAAAGAACACCTACGACAGCACTTATCATAATATTCCAAAAAAGCATCAGAAGAATAGTTCTAAGCGTTCTTCCCTTAAGCAGGGACGCACTTCTTTTATACGCTTCATTCACATTTTCGCTTCCGTAAATGAGATAATCCGGCGTAAATATTTCTCTTATCGCAAGCACAAAAAGCACAAAACATGCAATAAGAATGACAAGATACATCATATTTCTGCTTCCGAATGCCCTCGTTATAAATTCAGGCAGTGTAAGGTTAGTCATGATAAGACCAAGAATAATAATGTTTGAAAAAGAAAACAAAAATATCTCGTATAAAATCAACGAGACATTGCGTATCCTGAATTTTGCGCGAAAATTAAGTGATCCTGCATAAAAAGCATTTAACACATTTACTTTCTCTCCAATCACACCCGCTTCTATCAATACTGATATACAACATTTTTCAAAAAAATTATATACTGCTATGAGAAGTACAAGCAAAATAATCATAATGATTGTAAACGGATTAGTAAAATATCTCAGGATATAGCCGTTTGTAAGATATTTGATTCCGGCTAATTTAAGACTTATATTAAATAACAGCAAAAAAAGCGGATAAAACATGGCGACTGCAACCATCTTATAGATAAGCTCAAATATCACCAGTGTCTTTCCGCACTTTTTCAGTAAAGTAAAATTATCTTTCACAAGATTTTTCATTAATGCAGGCTCTTTTCAACAAAAAGTATGCTATGCCATCCGCTCCGTATTTTTTTCACTGTTCTTGTCTTTTATGGAACAATAAAACTGATGGGCAAAATCTATTGTATAAGATACAAAAAGAACTATCGCCAAAGGTCTGACAATGACAGGGTTAATAGCATGCACCATATACTTTATTCTAACATTAATTACCATAAACAGCAATACACAAATGACACCCCACGCAAATGAACTTTGCAGGCAGAGTATTCCTTTATAGTTAAAGCGTTTATGGTCATAATTCCACCAAAGCTCTCCAAACAGTCTTATCATGACCATCGCAACTATGTATTCAAATATTGTTCCGCCTATACAGCCTGCTAAGAAAAGTGCCAGCGGATATTTTGCAAACGGAGCAAAAAGTGTGAATGCACCCACACAGCCAAAACCGTAAATCACGCAAAACGGAAGCTTTGCAAAGCCTCTGTTCTCCCAGTATCCAAGCTGAACCCTTATGACAACGCACTCCATGCACCAGCCAAGAAAGCTGTATATAAAAAACCATACAATGCATTGATATATGTTCATATCACTAAAATTCCTAAATATAATATCTCTCATAATTATTCTTTCCCCTCTGCCTCCATTATGTACACATATAAGTATGCATACATGCATGTATATAAAAATATGCAAAAAAATACTTGCGGTATGCTACCACAAGTATTTTATATCATCTTCTTAAAAAAAACAACTAATTTATTAAAAAGTCTCGGAAATTATTAAAAAACTATAAATTCCAGTCAATAAGCTTGTTGACAATAAGCTCAACATCCGCTTCACCGACATGTCTTGGATTAGTTGCCGTACATGGATCTGCAACAGCGGCTCTAAGTATATCCGCCTTCACAGCTTTATAATCGCTCTCATTGACACCTGCGGCACTTAGGGTTCTCGGAACCTTCATCATGTCTAACATATATGACAATTCATTTACAAGCGAGAGAACTCCCATTCTCACATTATTGCATGGAAGACCTATTCTCTTAGCTACCTTGGCATATCTAACTGCTGCTTGTGAATCCGCCTCGCCGAAATGTCCTTCTAAATCTGCATTGAACTCAATTACAAAAGGAAGGAGCATGGCATTGGCTCTTCCATGAGGTATATGGAACTTAGCACCGAGCTGATGTGCAATACCATGGTTGACGCCAAGGCTGACCGCATTAAATGCCATACCTGCAAGACATGATGCCGAATGCATCTTCTCTCTTGCTACAAGGTCATTTCCGTTTTTATAAGCCTTCGGAAGATATTCAAAAGCAAGCTCCAATGCCTTTTCAGCCAATGCATCCGAAGCATCCGAAGCATTAGTAGATACATACGCCTCAAGTGCATGTGTTATTACATCAAAGCCTGTATCCGCTGTCACTGAAGGCGGTGCAGTCACAACAAGAGACGGATCAAGTATCGCCATATCCGGGAGCAGCTCTTCATCTACAAGTGGATACTTAATTCCTCTCTCTTTATCAGTGATAACCGCAAACTCGGTAACTTCCGAACCTGTACCGCTTGTTGTAGGTATTGCGATAAGCGATATCTTCTGCTCAGGACGTGTCTTCTTCATCATCAGGACAACTCCCTTGGCAGCATCTATCGATGAACCCCCACCAAGAGCAACAACAACATCCGCCTGATGCTCTGTAAGGAACTTAACTCCTGCAACAACCATCTCTATAGGCGGATCAGGACGAACCTGATCAAATATATCAACACTGATGCAGCCTGTAAGCTTATCAGCAATTCTCTTTGCCGCACCTGAACTTGACATAAAAGAATCTGTTATAATAACAGCTCTCTTGTTCTTTATCTCAGACAGTGCATCTATCGCATTCTCCGAAAAGCATACCTCTGTCTTAATTTTAAATCTCTTCATTATCCCAACCTCCATACAGGAATATCATTTTGATGTAATTAATAATCGCTTATTCTATTCCTGTGGATATATAACCTCTACTCCGGCAGCATCAAACTTCTGCATCCACTCCTGCGATGGTCTGGTATCCGTGACTACCATATCCACCTCTCTGAATTCTCCCACCTTCGTAAAGGATATTTTGTCAAACTTTGAACTGTCAACAGCAAGGATTTTCTTTTTTCCTGCTTCAAGCAATGCCATCTTAACCTGTGCATCGCTCTCATTTGAATCTGTCATTCCATGCCGCAAATCAATTCCTTTAACCGAGAAAACAGCCATATCGACATTGAATGAATTAATCATTCTGATTGTCTGATATCCGACAAGAGACAGCGAACCATCTTTCATTGAGCCTCCGGTGGAAAGGATTTTCCATCCCTTCCTGTCGGAAAGCTCAAGCATAATTTCTATTGAATTGGTTATAATCGTAAGATTCTTTTTACTCTTAATGCTCTTTGCAACAAAAAGAGCCGTTGAACTGGCATCAAGAATAATATGGTCGCCATCGGAAATCATTCCGCCAAGCATCTCACCAATTATCTGTTTGCCGGCAACATTTGATTTTTTTCGCACTGTATACGGAAGATCCGTGTTCAGGCTTTCATTTATAACAGCACCACCATAAGTCTTTTTGGCAAGTCCTTCTGCTTCAAGCTTCTCAAGATCCCTTCTTATAGTCTCCTCAGTTACATTGTATAATTCACTCAGGTCGCTGACTACAACCTTCTTTTCCTCCTGAAGTCTCGCCAATATCGCATTTCTTCTCTCTATTGCCAGCATAATCTAACCATCCACCCATTTTATATAGCCTATATCGTGATAATAAACCAAACTATTAAAGTATTGTATCCCACAATCTCTTATCAGGGTTAGCAATCACAGAAGATTCTAAGAACATTCCATTGTCTGCAACGGATGCTTTAGCCTTCTCTATTGCCGCTGTTACAGCTGCAACTTCACCTGTAAGCATAAGATATGACTTTCCGCACATACCTCTTGCAAGGCGCAGCTCTATAAGCTCTACCTGCGAAGTCTTCGCTGCAGCATCTGCCGCTACAATAATAGAGGCTGCTGAAAATGTCTCTAAAATACCAAGTGCCTTTACATCCTTAACCTCTGTAGCACCATATATTGCAGAGAAAATCGCTTCATCCGGATTTCCAAGCACAAAGCTGTCGATAAGCTCTGCTGAAAATCTTGTCTTAGAAGCATCTACTGCTGCTTTTACTGCCGATAAATCACCTGTAATGATGACAATATATTTGCCGGGACATACAACGGAGGACTCTAAGATATCAACGCTTGATGTCTTAAGCATAATATCCGCTGCCTGTACACCTGTCGAGACTGTCCTGTATTCTACCATTCCAATTGCTTTGCTCATAATAATCCTCCTAAGCCTTAATTGTAACGAACTTATCATTTACATCCGTTACCGTACCGCTTATTGTTGCATGTATCTTAACACCTAACTTGTCATCATCGGCACCACCGATAGGCTGTCCGGCTGCTACCTTGTCACCTACGGCAACAAATGCCTTAGCAGGCGCACCTATATGCTGAGTAAGCTGAATCTTAACTGCTTTTGCCTTAACTTCCTCATCAACCATCGGTGCCGGTACATCATATCTTGTAAGACCTATTCTTGCTGTGAGACGCTCCATAGGAACTCTTCTCTCGTTTCTGTAAGGTGCTACAGGCTTAAGCACTGCATCCTTAGGAACAGGCACTCCGTTCTTTCTTAATGCACCCTTGTATTCGCCAATCAGTGTTCTTGGAGACAGACCCTGTCCACAGGAATACATCTCACAAAGTCCACATGCCGAACAGAACATTGTATCAAGCAAAGGCTTGATGTCCTGCGCTGTTCCACTTGATACAGAGCGCATGAACATATGCGGTGTTATAGGATGTCCGAGAAGATGTCTCGGACAAAGATCAGTACACATCTGGCACTGACAGCAGGAAGCCATTGCTCTCTTAACATTTACCTTTGTGCTCTGTGAACGCTTAAGTACAATATAATGATCCTTAGGCATTACAAGTATCGCATTGGAAGTCTTGGTTATTGTATCAAAGCCATTGCATATTCTTCCTGTCATAGGACCACCGCTTATATATACAGGGTCATCCACTGTAACTCCGCCTGCAAGTTCAATAAGTTCATTGACAGTCATTCCAAGAGGAACCTTTAATGTGACAGGCTTTTTAACTTCACCTGCTATTGTTATGTATTTTGTTGTTACAGGCTTATCTGCTGTCATTGCAAAATAAAGATTAAGCATTGTCTCAACATTATATACAATACAGCCTACAGAAATAGGAATTGCTCCCGGAGCAACCACTCTTCCTGTTGTCTCATAGATTGTGATTACCTCATCACCTGCAGGGTATACCTCAGGAAGGTAACCGATTGATATATCCTTAAAGGATGACAGATTAGCTTTAACTGCTTCCACTGCTCCTTTATATGCAGGCTTGACAGCGATTATGACACGCTCCGCCTGCGTTGCCTCTTTGACTGCAGTAAGTGCAGTCATTATCTCAAATGCATATTTTTCAAGCACCTGTCTGTGGAGCTTTAAAAGCGGCTCACACTCAGCACAGTTGAGGATAATGGTATCAGCTTTTTCGTTAAGCTTTGCATAGCTTGGGAATCCCGCTCCGCCTGCGCCGACAATACCATTTTCTCTCATGATTCTGCCCAGTTCATTAATATTCATGCTCATTGTAATTTCTCCTTCAAAGCTTAGAGCCCCATACCATCATCTACAATACCAACGATTGCTGCATCGATAGGTGCATCCGGCATACCGCATCCAACCCTTGCAGCACTTCCTGTGGCAACAAGTACCGTCTCACCAATACCGGCACCAATATTGTCAACCGCTACAATACGGCAATTTTCTCCTTGCAAAGATGCTGACTGCATCTTTGCAAGAGGCTCGATTATCATAAATTTGCTGCCAATCAAGTTATCATTCTTTCTGGTAGATACCAGACTACCTACGACTTTTCCGACTATCATGCTCTGCCTCACATACGTTAATTCTTCTTAGCATTAATACTAAAATACTATCTGTAATCTTCTCTGATTATTTTAAAACCGGAAGAATCTTCTCCACATCTGCGTGTGGTCTTGGGATTACATGCTTTGCAACAACTTCGCCAAGTCTTGCTGCTGTAGCGGCACCTGTATCAACTGCTGCGTTAACAGCTCCGACATCTCCTCTTACCATAACGCTTACAAGTCCGGAACCAATCTTCTCTGTTCCTACAAGTGTTACATTAGCAGCCTTTAACATTGCATCTGCTGCCTCTACTGCTGCTACAAGTCCTCTTGTCTCGATCATTCCTAATGCTTCCTGTGCCATTTTATTGTCCTCCATAAATTCAAAATAAAAAATATATATCCTGCAAATTTCTTTTTTACAAAAGCGAATCCGTCATAATATGCCCAAGTCCTTTTGGCAATTATTGATTCTTCTTTGTCATTCTGCTTGCGCTGAGATTGAGTATTCTTACAACCTCGTCACAAGGATTAGCTATCACTGCTTTTGCAACAGGCTTTTTTATAGCTTTTGCATATGCAGCCTCGACTGCCTCTGTACATGCTGATACATTTCCTGTAACAATCACTGTGACAAGGCGGCCTCCTAACTTACGCTCCCAGGTCACAAACTCAACATCCGCTGTCTTGCACATGATATCAAGACAATCAATGGCTGCCGTGACACTTGGTACTTCAACTAAGCCAATAGACTTCATCGATTATGCTCCTTATTTAAGCTTTGGAAGAATCTTCTCTACATCTGCATGTGGTCTTGGGATTACATGTGTAGCAACAACCTCTCCAAGTCTTGCTGCGCTTGTCTTTCCTGCATCAACTGCGGCGTTAACTGCGCCTACATCTCCTCTTACCATAACACTTACGAGTCCGGAACCAATCTTTTCTGTTCCTACAAGTGAAACCTCTGCTGCCTTAACCATTGCATCTGCTGCCTCTACTGCTGCTACAAGACCTCTTGTCTCGATCATTCCTAATGCTTCCTGTGCCATTTTATTGTCCTCCTTGGATAAAATATATTCTGATTTAATTTCATGTATTATGCTTTATGTTGTCATGCTTTCTTATATGCCATAAGGCTTTTATAACATGATTAACTCTTGTCAAGTGCAGATAACTTTAAAAGCTTCTCCACATCATCCTCCGGTGCCGGAATAACATACTCCGATGCAACTCCCGTCACACCTTCTGCCGCAAGCTTAGCTGCATCCATAGCAGCTCTCACAGCCGATATACTGCCACGGAACTTCACGGTAACTAAAAGCGGTACCGGCAGCTTATCCGCATTGGCAGGCTTATTCTTATCAAATGTCTCCATTGTAACATCCGCCGCCTTGCATCCTGCATCACCTGCAACAAATGCTGCGACAAGACCATATACTTCTAATAGTCCGACTGCCTGTGCCATAATCTATCCTCTTCTCTGTGATGCTAACCAAATGCTACTTATTGACAATCGCTATCTTAAGTCCTTCCATCTTTAAGTTAGTCTTAAGTGCCTCGTTAATCTCCTCAAGTGGGAACTTGTGTGTTATAAGCTTCTCTATCGGAAGACCGATACCCTTAGCTCTCTTTAAGAAATCGAATGTTGTAGCATAATCTCTGAGTGTATATACCCATGAACCGACTGTTGTGATTTCCTTTGAGCAGATATCAAAATGAGGATTGATTGTAGCATCTCCTCCATTGATGAAGAAACCAAGCTCACATAAACCACCACCGTTACGGATGAACTTATAGATATTGCTGTGCGCAACAGGTGAGCCTGTACACTGGAAAGCAAAGTCTGCAAGATGTCCGTCAAAGCTTGCTTCAACTGCACCTGTAAGAGCCTCAATTCCCTTATGCTCTTTAAAGTTAACTGTCTTTGTTGCACCCATCATCTTAGCGAACTCAAGTCTCTTAGCTTCGCCGTCAACCGCAACAATATTCTCGATACCCATTGTTCTTAATACTGCGATACAGATAAGACCGATAGGGCCGCATCCCTGAACAACTACTCTTGAGTTAAAACGAAGAATATTAGTTGTCTTAGCTCTCTCTACAGCATGTACTAAAACCGCACATGGCTCAATAAGTATTCTTGAATCAAGATCAAGATCGCTTACGTTGAATACCGTTGAACCTTCTCTGATAAAAATATAGTCTGAGAACCATCCGTTAAGATGTACATCATCATCAGGAAGAAGTCCGTATACATCAGCTCCGCCTACATTCTGCTTATTAAGATCGAACATTGTGATATCAGGATTATCCTTAAAAATCATACATGTTACAACCTTATCTCCGATATGTAAATCCTTGCCGGCACTGTCCTTCTTTACATTCTTACCCATTGCGACGATCTCGCCTGTTCCTTCATGTCCAAGTGCTACAGGGATAAGGCTGAACGGATCTCTCTTAAACTCATGCGCGTCAGTACCACATACACCACAGCCCTCAACCTTTACAAGAATATCTCCATCTCCAAGCTCCGGAATAGGGAATTCCTTTACATCAAAATGCTCAAGTGATGTAAGCATTGCAACATGTGCTGTCTTAGGGATAACTGCTGAAGCAGTGCTTCCTGTGGACTGTGCTGCCTGTGCAGGCTGCTCTGTCTGTCCTCCTGTCATTTCTTTTAATACCTGTTTTACAATAGCTTCAATATTAGATGAATCCACGTCAAAATCCTCCGTTTTCTAAACTGTCTTACCAACAAGTTCCATAAAAACCTGTCTTCCGTAAGCCGCCAGTGCGGTATCTTCATCCTCCGTACCGCCGCTTACTCCAAGTCCGCCAGCAATGCGTCCGCCAATCATTAATGGCTCACCACCGCCGAATATCACTATCTTTCCATCGTTGGTGTTCTGTATTCCATAAAGCGGACCACCCGGCTGTGCAAGCTTCTTAAGCTCTATTGTTGAAATCTTAAGACCTACAACTGTATATGCCTTGTTAAATGCAACATCATAGCTTGCAATAAATGAATCGTCCATGCAGTGGACAAGTACCGGATTGGCACCGCTGTTCATGATAACAACCACAGCCTTGACACCCATCATGGCTGCTCTTTCCTCCACGCGTTCTGCAAGAGTCTTTGCAAGTTCAAGTGACATATCCTGCTTTTGCTGCATTATGACATTTCTTACTATCTCAGTAATCTGTGAAGAATCCACAAAACCACCTCTTCCATCAACTGATTATCTGTTAAGCTGCTCTAAAACCTTACGTGTAATCTCTGCTACAAGCTCCGGAGATGCATCAGCTGTGCTGCTGCATGAACCGCCGCAGCTATGACAGTTAGGCTTGCCTTCTCTTGCATTAGGGCAAAGATTAGCAGGATGCTTTCCAGGAAGTCCGAACTGTCTTCTGATTTCGTAAAGACGTTCTACCTGCTCCTTGCTAAGCTCCTTAGGGCCGCCGAGCTGTCTTGCTTTGTATAAAAGCTCTGCATAAAACTCAAGTGATTCCATCTTGTGATAAGCTGAGAGTAAATCAACACTGTAGGAAAGTGCTCCGTGATTCTCAAGAAGAACAGCATCATAATATGGAAGATACTCCTCAACCGCATCCGGAATTTCATTAGTTGAAGGTGTACCGTACTTCGCAATAGGTACACATCCAAGTGCGATAACTGCCTCCGGCATAATCGGGGCTGTAAGTGGAATACCGGCAATAGCAAATGCTGTTGCGTATGATGGATGAGCATGTACTACAGAACCTACATCAGGTCTTTTCTGGTATACTCTCATGTGCATCTTAATCTCAGATGATGGCTTGAATCTGCCATTAGCCTCGATAACATTGCCATTTCTGTCAACCTTGCAGATATAGTCCGGTGTCATGAAGCCTTTGCTCACACCTGTAGGTGTGCATAAAAACTCGTTATCGTTAAGCTTCACTGAAATGTTGCCGTCATTAGCTGCAACCATGCCTCTGTCGTAGATTCGTTTACCAATCTCGCAGATCTGCTTCTTAATTTCGTACTCTGAAACCATTACGAAACCCTCCTTAAAAATTATATGTTGTTTTGTTTGTTTTTGCGTTGATTTATAATTAAATTATACCATTTTGTTAAAAAAACGTCAATCGCAAATCAGTAAAAAAATGTGGGTTTTGGTTGTTTTTTGTCAATATGTGATTGTAATTGATATATTAATATTTTTTCTTTCCACAACCTTCAAATGAACTGTTAATTACCCGGTTAATTTTGCAAATAATCAAATATATCACCAATTCCCTCGCCGGTGACAGAGCTCACAAAGAATATATTCCTGCATCCGGCAAGTCTAAGCCACTGTGCGGCTCTCTCCGGTCTTGCATCAGTTCTGTCAATCTGAGTCACAATACCTATAACATCGCGATTGCACATACATGTAATGCAAGGCGGAAACAGAGAATATTCTTCTCTTGCCGACAGCAAAAGTCCGACAACATCCGCCTCATAGCTGTATAGCGCAAGCGCCCTTCCAAGAATCTTATTCTCCGCATATTCGCCCGGTGTATCAATGATACAGTCAAAATGATTTATATACTGTGTCTTGTGGTATGCTATCCTTTCACCGCGCATAGCTTGCGTAAGTGTTGTCTTGCCACAGCCTGTTTTGCCCATAAAAATTATCTTTTTCATCAAGCTCTACTCCACATATTCTGCTGTGCATAAAATCAGGTCTTTGTAATCTCGCACACACTAAAATGTAACTTTTCCAAGCAGTAATCGTTGACTGCTTTCATTGCGGCATTCACCTCCGACACTGTTCCTGTAACTATGAGTGTTCCGCTGAATCTGTCCACAAAACCCAGTTCAACGCCTGATGCCTTTGTAGCTATATCGGCTGCTATAATAGCAGTCTCCGCAGGACTCATAGTTATAATTCCGATAGCCGAATGTGCATAATCGACTGCCGGGTCAAGTCCTAACTTCTTATATAATATCTTATCAGGGTTCGCTATGACATGTGCAAGTGTAATCTGCTTGCCCGGCACAAGCTCCTGAATAATACGCTGCTTATTTTCATTGTAATATTCCATCAAGTTCCTCCATTCTATCCGCCAATCTGCACATCAAGTCCGAATCCCTGTGCCGCAGCCTCAAGTTCTTTTATATGCTCGCCGCTCATAGGTGTGATATGTGCCATCGTGTACTCTCTTCCAAGTCCTGCATACTTGTCCTGTCCAAGCCTGTGATAAGGAAGAAGATGTATCTTGCTGACTCCCGGAAGCGTTGATGCGAATCTGGCGATATCTGAAATCTCCTGCGGTGTATCATTGAATGTCGGAATTACAGGAACTCTTATAACAAGTCTTGTCTGCCCGGATGCGGCAATCCTTCTTGCGTTCTCAAGCATCAATTCGTTGCTTCTTCCGGTAAACTCCTTATGTTTTGCAGGGTTAGTGTGCTTTATATCCATCAAATATGTGTCAAGGAATGGCAGTATTCTCTCAATTACGCTGTAATCCGCACAGCCCATCGATTCCATCGCCGTGTCAAGTCCGCATTCCTTTGATGCATGCAGGAGTGCCTCACAAAAATCCGGCTGGCAAAGGCTTTCTCCTCCGGACAAGGTTATGCCGCCGCCCGAACGTCTGTAATAAATCCTGTCCTTCATCACTTCGTCTAACACATCATCCACAGTGACATCATACCCTATAGTCTTAGGTCTTCCATCAACCATCATCGTCTCTATATCATATCTTTGTGACTCCGGATTGCAGCACCAGCGGCATCTTAGAACACAGCCCTTCAAGAACACTATCGTTCTTATTCCTGAACCATCATGCACGGAGAATTTCTGTATATCAAATATTCTTCCCTTCTGTCTGTATATATCCTCCACAGTCATCCTCCTAACTTAAAATCCCTGCTCGGTTCTGTTGATGATGTCATCCTGCAATGACCTTGAAAGAGTCGTAAACAATGCACTGTATCCCGCAACTCTTACGACAAGCGTTCTGTACCTTTCAGGATGTGCCTGTGCGTCAAGAAGTGTCTCACGGCTTACAACATTGAACTGCACATGCATGCCCTTCTGGTCAAAAAATCCTCTTATAAGAGCCACAAAATTCTCAAGTCCCTGCCTTCCTGCAAGTGCCGATGGATGGAATTTCTGATTAAATAACGTACCGTTAGAGCATATTCCGTGGTCAAGCCTTGCAACCGAATTGGCAGTAGCTGTAGGTCCCTTAACATCTCTGCCCGACATTGGCCCGACTCCGTCCGCAACAGGTGTGTTGGCAAATCTGCCGTCAGGTGTTGCCCCTGTCTGCTGACCCAGAGGAACATTTGCCGAAACCGGATAAAGACCGGCCTGATATGAACCACCTCTAGGATTCTTATATTTTTCAAGAGGTCTTGAATATGTATAAGCTGCTTCCCTTGCGAACTCATCAACCTCCTCAATGTCATTTCCGTACTTAGGAAGCTCATTAATCAGCTTAAGAAGCTCATCATACTTATTACCCGAAGCAGATATAGCCTCTTCGCTTGCAGCCTTCTGTGACTTGACGCATTCTGCAACCACATTCGCAATAAGCTCCTGTGTCAATTCCTGACCTGCCGCCTTGCATGAAGCAAGAACTGCATTCACCATCTCTTCTATCTTCTCTTCACCTGACAGCCTCAAATCCGAATTACCAGCTGACAGTCCATCATGCCCATTTACATGTCCGAAATTGTGTTCAAGCGCATCCTTATACTCTGCCATAGTTACTTTCTTATCATCGAACACAAGCTTCTTGATAGCATAGAGAGAATCTGCGACATTGGCAATTCCAAAGCCCTGCGGCCCTGTAAAATTATATACCGCTCCGCCTTCCTGAAGTGACATTCCACGCCCAATGCAATCGTCAACCATGCATGATTCATAAGGAAGAGGGCATCTCTCGCGATGAGCATAATCTATTGAATTGTCTGCATCCACAAGAAGTCCTATACAGTATTCCATCTGCTTTTTATATGCATCAAAGAACTGCTCGTAGCTTGTAAACTGAGTAACGTCTCCTGTATCGGTGCCGACCTTGATGCCCTTGTCATAACCTCTGTTAAATACAAGCTCGATTACACGGCACATATTAAAGAATGCTGCATCATGCCAGCCTTCCGTCTTGCCGGCTTTCTGTGGCTCGACGCACCCTATAATGTTATACTGCCTTGCATCTTCAAGCGTAAGTCCTCTGTTCATAAGCGCCGGTATAATGACTTCGTCATTGTAGTAAGCCGGAAGTCCTATTCCTGTTCTTGTAAGCTCAGCCGCTTTTAAAAGGAATTCGTGCGGCGACTTGTTCCATACACGCACAGAAAGTGACGGCTGCGGAAGCGCAACATGCATTGATGCTTCAAGGCACATAAATGACAAGTCATTCGTAACATCATTGCCATCTGCGTCCTGTCCTCCGGCTATAAGGTTCTGAAACAATCCATATCCTGCAAAACCTTCGGAGCTTGCCGCATCTCTTGCCTTATTAAGGTCATTTAACTTAATCCAGATATTATCAATAAGCTCCTGTGCGAACTCTCTTGTAATTCTTCCGCTCTCAATATCAGCCTTATAATAAGGATACATATACTGGTCAAAACGTCCCGGAGATATCGAGTGTCCGCTTGACTCTACCTGAAGAAGCATCTGTACAAACCAGAATGACTGGCAGGCTTCATAGAAATCTCTTGCTCCATATTCAGGCACTCTGTCACAGTTGCATGCCATTCTTTCAAGTTCAGCCTTTCTTGTGCTGTCATTGCATGCTGCCGCCTCACTTCTGCAAAGCGCTGCATATCTGTGTGCATAATTTATAACCGCTTTGCAGCTTAGTATAACTGCATCAAGGAAATGCGTCCTCTTTGCGTAATCTCCGTCACCGAAACGAAGCTTCTCTTTTGCAGCCTCAGCTTCATCAATAATTCCTCTGTAACCTATCGCAAGAACCTTCTCGTACTGTACCGTGACATGGCCGACTCCATTGTAAAAATAGTTACCCGGTGTAAATATGTTGTGCTCTATCGCAGTCTTAGTCTCCGGTGCCATGTATGACGCTGCAAGCTCGCTTGTTGTCTTGCCTTTCCAATATATATATGCCTCATGGAGAGCCTTCTTAGTCTCCTCCGAAATATAGAAAGGATCCGCTTTTCTCTTAGCTATCGTATCAAACTCAGCTTCAAGCCATTCATATGAGAACTCAGGAAATACCTGACAGCTTCTAAGCTTCTTCGTAGTGCTTCCTGCGATAAGTTCTTTGTCACGAAGCACTATAGGAATGTTCTCAAGTATGTGTGCAAAAGCCTTTGCACGTCTCGTTATAATCGGCTCACCTTCGGTCTGCTTATAGCTCTGTGTTATAAGAACCGCTCTGTCCGCCTCAATCTCAGGAAATGCCCCCAGCAAATCCTCTACCATGGCAGCTATTCTCGCTGTCTTTTTAACCGGTTCCGTGTTGAACTTACTCTTAAGCATATTTTCTTCTCCTCATACACGAATACATAATCTTATCTGTTTTTGCTCATCTTATGTAAATTAATGATATCCGCAATTCGCTTCCCGCAGATATAGAATCGATGCTTAGCATCTCTTTTAAAAATATATTGCAGCCCTGTTCGAAATCAGATTCCAAGCATTGCATTCTATGTTAATTATATAACATAATGTCAAAAAATGCAAAGGAAAACAACAAATTTAAAACATTTTGTTGTGCTTTTGTATGTTGCTTTTATTTGTTTGTCTGACAAAATTCAAGTAATTGTCAGAATTTTCAATCATTTCAACTGTGTTCAAGTTTATATAAAATGATAATGCCAAGGACAAATAATTAAATATTTGCAAATCAAATTAATTGTTTGCAAGTTATGTAATATTAACAATGTGGTGTTTCTGTATAAAATAAATTGTTCAATTGATTTAATGCGGTAATATAAAGCAATTTTAAAAAAATACAGTGTGATAAAAAACCTTATCTGACCACAACATCAAATGCTTCAGGAACCAAAACATAAGCAGCCTGATTATCTTTCTAATATTTTGTACACCCAGCTGTATCAACAATATTTTGAATGCCCTGCATATCTTCGGCAATTATACTAAAGCAAAGAAATGTTTTATCTTCAATTTTTCTATTTTTGTTATTTTCAATATCAACTTTTTATGATATGATAAAAAAGTATGACCATTTGGTAATTTATAAATACAGTCGGAATTTATTCCATGCAAAGGAAGGATAATATGTTTGTATATAATAAAGAAGTGACACCCACTCCTTGTGAGCCCGGTGTCTCAAGAAAAGTACTTACTTACTCAGATGAGCTTATGATGTGTGAAATAACATTTGAAAAAGGCGCAAAGGGCAATTTTCATCAGCATGAGCATCTTCAGATAACTTATATCGCCGAAGGAAGCTTCGAATTTACAATCGGTGACGAGACAAAGATTGTGAGCAAGGGCGACAGTGTATATATGCCATCAAATGTCCGCCATGGTGTAACCTGCCTTGAAGCAGGAAAGCTGGTTGATGTTTTCAATCCGATGCGCAAAGAGTTTATTTGATTTTGTATAATTGGATTTATGTGTGAAAAAATGCTGATTTACATTAAGCGTGTATAACATATTAATTATACATATACTTAAATCATATGATATCAGCATCAAAAGACCAAAAAGACGTTCGTGTCTGCACGGTTAGGCTTTTGAACATGATATCATATAAGCTATTAATTCGGAAAAGATATTTTTTATAAAGGAGTCTAAAATGGCAGATTTAAAAAGTGAAATTAATAAAAGACGAACCTTCGCTATCATCTCCCACCCGGATGCCGGTAAGACAACTCTTACAGAGAAGTTTCTCCTCTACGGCGGCGCAATCAACCTTGCCGGTTCCGTAAAAGGAAAAAAGACAGCAAAGCATGCTGTGTCCGACTGGATGGAGATTGAGAAGCAGCGTGGTATCTCAGTAACATCATCAGTTTTACAGTTTAACTATGACGGCTACTGCATCAACATTCTCGATACACCGGGACATCAGGACTTCTCTGAGGATACATATCGTACACTCATGGCTGCTGATTCCGCCGTCATGGTAATCGATGCATCCAAGGGTGTTGAGAAGCAGACAATCAAGCTCTTCAAGGTATGCGTTATGCGCCATATACCTATATTTACTTTTATCAACAAGATGGATCGTGAAGCCAATGACCCATTCGAGCTGTGTGATGAGATTGAGAGCGTGCTCGGCATAGCAACATGCCCTATGAACTGGCCAATCGGCTCAGGCAAAGAATTTAAGGGGGTATACGAAAGGAACGAGCGCTGTGTATCAACCTTCAAGGCTGAGATGAACGGTCAGAAGGAAGTAGACACAACAACCATCGGCATTGATGACCCTGCTCTAAGAGCTGAGTTAGGAGACGCTTTCTACGACAAGCTTCTTGAAGATATCGAGCTTCTTGATGGAGCAAGCGCCGAATTTGATCAGGAAAAAGTAAGCGCCGGAAAATTGTCACCTGTGTTCTTCGGCTCAGCGCTCACCAACTTTGGTGTCGAGACATTCCTCAGGCACTTCCTCAAAATGACATACTCACCACTGCCAAGAATGTCAAATCAGGGACTTATCAATCCATTTGATGAAGATTTTTCCGCCTTTGTTTTCAAGATTCAGGCTAACATGAACAAAGCACACCGTGACCGTATCGCATTCATGCGTATCTGTTCTGGTAAATTCGAGGCAGGCATGGAAGTCAACCATGTTCAGGGCGGAAAAAAAGTCAAGCTTTCACAGCCACAGCAGCTCATGGCTTCAGAAAGAAAGATAATTGACGAGGCATACGCAGGCGATATCATAGGAGTGTTCGATCCGGGTATCTTCTCAATCGGTGACACACTATGTCTTTCCAACAAGAAGTTCCAATATGAAGGTATTCCGACATTTGCACCCGAGCATTTTGCAAGAGTCCGCCAGATTGATACCATGAAGCGTAAGCAGTTCATAAAAGGAGTTAACCAGATTGCACAGGAGGGAGCTATCCAGATTTTTCAGGAATTCAACACCGGAATGGAAGAAATCATTGTCGGCGTTGTCGGCGTGCTCCAGTTTGATGTCTTAAAATTCAGGCTTGAGAGCGAGTACGGCGTTGAAATACGTCTTGAACCGCTCCCTTATGAATATATCCGCTGGATTTCACCTGATAGCACTGTTGACCTTACACGCATTGCAGGCACATCCGATATGAAGAAGATTAAAGACTTAAAGGACAGACCTCTTCTCCTCTTCGTAAACGAATGGAGCATCAATATGGTATGCGAGCGCAACAAGGGTCTGATACTCGAAGATTTCGCTAAGAATTAATAGTGACAGTCAATGATTGCACAATCTGTTTTTTCTTCACTCGTATATAACAGGTGCTTCACATCTCTATCAAAACAAGCTTCATGCATACCCTAATAACACCATGTATGAAGCTTATCAAAATAATACCCTTGATAAATGTATCCATCAAAGATGTGCACATTCATCAAGGGTATTATTCTTATTATTTTTAATTGTTTCAAGCAATTAATCGTCTAATTGCACAATCGAATTATATAGTCACACCGTATATAATCATTTTATCCGATACTCAGCTGCTCTTCCACACTTCCTACCTTATCTGCCACATCATCATATGTATCAAGAAAATGATGTCTCACGCCATTCTGCTTGTATGCGACTATGGTACTCAGATTGACATTCTCAACACTCTTAAATATGTTCCCTTCAACAAAAGGATTTGTCTTTTTGAGCTCTGCGATAAGCTTCTTAACTTCAAGTCTCTTAGACTTACTCTGCCCATCCTCAGCACATGACGAACATGTATCCGTGAACTTGCAGGCGCACTGGATGAACTTAAGGCTGTTAGCATCACGCCACGCCTTGATATCGTCCTCGCGAATAAGATAAAGTGGTCTTATAAGCTCCATTCCTTCAAAATTCGTACTGTGAAGCTTCGGCATCATAGTCTGCATCTGCGCACCGTACAGCATTCCCATAAGAATTGTCTCTATCACGTCATCGTAATGATGTCCCAGCGCAATCTTATTGCAGCCAAGCTCCTTAGCCTTGCTGTAGAGATGACCGCGGCGCATGCGCGCACAGAGATAACATGGGGATTTTTCCACATTGAATACAGATTCAAATATGTCTGATTCAAATATCGTCACAGGAATATTAAGCCTTTTCGCATTGTTCTCGATAAGCTTCCTGTTCTCAGGACTGTAACCCGGATCCATTATCAGGAACTTTACTTCAAACGGAAACTTGTTGTGACGCTTAAGCTCCTGAAAAAGCTTCGCCATCAGCATCGAGTCCTTGCCACCTGAGATACACACTGCAACGCAGTCTCCCTCTTTTACAAGCTCGTACTCATTTATCGCTTTTGTAAATTTTGACCATATAGACTTCTTAAAGCGCTTTCTTATGCTCTCTTCCACCTCGGCTGCAAAATCGGCATCGCTCTTTTCCTCACTCATCCTCTTCATATCTGCCATAAGCCAGGCTATATATCCGCCTTTAAGGCTCACAACAGCCATACCATGCTCATGAAGCGTCCGGGCAAGCTCAAGGCTTGTCTCTCCGCGCTTGCAGTATAAAAGCAGCTTTCTGCCGATGTAATCGCAAAGATTCTCAAGCATTGCCTCACCGGGAATATTTATACTGCCATTGATATTGCCATATGCATATGAAAGCTCATCTCTTATGTCGATAAGCTCATATCCGTCCGATATATATTTTGCAAGCTCATCTATATTTACCTCAAGACCTGCTTCTTCATTCTCTATATTGCTGTTATCGACATTTTCTTCCATACTACCGCTCATACCATAGCTGTTACTGTCAAAAATAGAATTATTATCTTCCAAATCAATCTCCCTGTCTTTCTAATTCTTAATTATATGCCTGATTTTGTCTGCTTCTGTACTCATTAACACTTTTAATGCATAAAATATCATTTAAAAAGCTTTGCATTATACATAAATCTGTCAATATGCAAAATAGCTTTGAAAGCATCAATAGCATCATTCAAATGACATAAATCAGGGTGCCAAAATAGCTTTGACACCCTACACTCTGATACCTTATTTTATTTATTTATTCACACTATGTCAATAGGATATTTATAGTTATCGTTTATATTGGCTTTTGAAGCTTTACCAGCCGCTTTTTTGTCTGCCGCTTTCTTCCTGCCATCAGCACTTATTGCCATGTTAAAAAATACAATTCCAAGTACAAAAAATACCGATATCATTCCAACTCCCTTGCTCATGCTGCCTGTGAGCTGTGTCGGCTTATATAAACAGACCATATTATCACATAACTCATTATGCAAAAGTAGAAAGTATTGTTCCTTATGAAGATGGATACAAAGTTTTATTTAAAGGAAAACCCATCAAGATTCCGGAAATTCCTCGTGGAGAAAATACATGGGTTATACGTCCTAGAATCAGATATACATCATATGATAATTTTATGAATGCAGATACTGTAACTAATATGTTTAAGTAGTAGCATAATAAATGGTGGTCAAAATGACCACCATTACTTAAATAGAAAACTTCTTCACTTCCTCCTGTGTAAGCTCAACCAGCTTTTTTCCACATTTTTTTGCATATCTTGAAAGCTCAAGTAAATTCACATGACAAGATGGTGCATTAACATATGGATTTGGCTGTTCAAAGTAGCTCTGCGTCGGAATCTGATTTTCCATAAACTTAGGTCTCGTTCCATTCATAGTGATACACCTCCAATAGATTTTTTGCTTGTTCATCGTCAATAAAGAACTGGTACTGATGAAGCATTCCCAAATACTCCGCATGGAATACATCTATATAATGTCTTAATAATTCCTCATTAGCGGCAAATCCGTGAATGGCTCCCTCATAGCCCCATTAAATAGATTTATCGGCAGCTATGGCGAATAGATGACCACCTACGCCAACATATTTCTGACTGCCAAACTCATGCCTGTTGTTATGAGGAGCAGTACAAGCCCAATGAAGATAAGCAGCGTGGGAGTCCTTATCGTTTCTGACACCTACCAAGCCTTGGATGGTATTATCATCCTTTAGCGCAAGAGCATATACCTCAACATTCTTTGGTATCTCGTTCCAGTTAATATGCCAGCCGTTGGACTTCTGGAATTTCTTAAGGTAAGTGCGGCTTTCGATTTTGAATACGACAGTTTCTCTGATATCGCCTGTTACGGTATCTTTTAGACAGGGAACGATTTCGTCAATCCAAATGTCGATACAACCTTGCTCAATAGCTTTCATGTAATCACTCCTTTATGTTTTATAAAACATCTAACAAGTTAGTTCGAAGTCATAACTTGATTCTAATCCTTTTTTGAAACGATTTGTTTCTCTTTGCCTATAACAAGTATGGCTTGCGAATTACTGAATGGAACAAGCGGCAATTTAGTACCGTACTTTGAAATTACAATATCCACAGCTTCCTTTAAAGAAGCATCATTATAGTGGGGTACGGGATAAAAATCTACAATATTCAATGCATCATATGATTTTAGATTTGGTGCCATAAGGGGATTATCCGTATCTTTTGAATATTCAATATCAGGTGCTACCAAAATTGCGCCAGCAGATTCGCCAATAAATAGTTTTCCCGTATTAATTTGTGTTTTAATCAAATTTCCGGTACCTGTTCTATTCATCTCTTGAAGCAGAAAGAAAGTGTTTCCACCAGCAACATAAATATATTCATTATTCTCTAATTTTTTTACTATATCTGAATGAGAAGCTGTGGAAATTTCTAACTCATCGACAATAAGTCCCATTTTAGCCAATAATTCTTTACTATATCTTATGTGGAAATCTAGTTTGTCTGGTATCGCAGCTGTTGGAATAAATGTTACGGTCTTACCTACAAGATTTTCATTAGCAAAATCTATAAATATTTGAAACACATCCTTAAATAAGGACGCTAAAAATAGTTTCTGCATATGCCACACCTCCTCTATTATCCCTCGTTATGACATCGTTCATACGAAACTTCAAATTTATTCATAAGTTAAAACTTGGACAATATTATTTGGAATATTCTTTATCGCTGTCTTTAGAAATACTGGAACTATATTTATATCTTCTAACTTTCCTATAGGAATCCAATATAGATGTTCATTCGGCTGGTCTGTATGTTTGCTATTATGAAGTTCAAAATTAGCATTCTTCATCAAATAGAAAAATACAACTTCATGGTAATCTATATTTTTGTTGTGGTCAAGCTTTTTTGTAACACTTTGTTCGATAAATATTTAACTGTAACGAGCCTCCATAGGTGTTAAATAATTATTGTATGAATGAGGTCGAACATAATTGTACCAGTTGATATACTTCATAGTAAGCTCATCCATCATTTCAACACTTGAAAATGATGTTATGTTATAAAAGTTGCTTTTAAAAGTGTTATAGAATCTCTCCATAGGCGCATTATCATAAGGGCATCCTGCCTTGCTCATACTTTGAGTAACATTATTATCTTTGCAGAAATTTACGAAATCCCATGAAGTAAACTGTACGCCTTGATCTGAATGCAGAATCACTTCATGATAATGTTCCTGCTCCAATGCTTTTTTGAGGGTTTCTATTGCCAAATCAGTATTAATATAATTACTGTTTAATGATGCTACTACTGATCTGTAAAATAAATCAATTATAGAGCAGTTATATCTTAACTTTCCGTTTGGCTGGCGCATATAAGTAAAATCGGTGCACCATACTTTGTTCTTACAATCGACTGTGAAGTTTTGGTTTAAGAGATTATCAAATATTTTGTGTTTCTTACCTGTTTTATATCCAGGCTTTGAATGCATAATTACAGCACATAAATTAAGTTCTTTGTTAATGTATTTATGCATAGTGGTATTACTTACTTCATACCCATAGCGTTTAATAAAAATGCGCATAGCCCTATAACCTATAACACGATTATTATTATAATGAACGTACTTTATAAGTTCAAAAATATGTGCCAAACGCTTGTGATATTCTCGCTTTGAATCCTTTTTGTAATTGTAATAACAGTTGGGACTAATACCAAACTGCTGACATAACCATCTTAAACCAAATATATTTTTGTTTTCATCGATGAATCGATATACCACTAATCGATTTCCTTCGCGAAGAATGCCGCTGCTTTTTTTAAGGAAGCAATCTCTTTATCTTTTTCGTTTAGAAGCTGATTTAATCTCCGGATTTCCTTGGCTTCATTAGATTCAGATGTTGTGCTAGTGGTATAAAGTCATTCTTCCTTGTATTCGTTAACCCATTTGCTAACGGAACTTTTTGCAACATTATAATCAATAGCAAGCTGTGGTATTGATTTATTACCAGCCATATAGGCTTTAACTACTTCTTTTTTGAAGTCTTCGCTGTAACGTACTGACATAGTGATGTCCTCCTTATTTGAATAATATTATAATATATTATTCGAACAAGTTGTTACAAATATATTATACCACTACAACCCTTTATAACATGGCAATCCTTCGAGTCTGCGCTGCGATACATTCTTGATTTTTCGCTTTCTTTCTCATCGATTATGGCAGATAAAGTATCCTTCATATCAACTATGTCACCATCAATCAGCTTAGAACCGAATGTATACTGATAAATCGGATTCCAGTCATCCAGCCCGCTATATTCATTTATAAGCTGTACTGCAAGCTTCTCTGCTTTCTGATACAGTGACATTAGCTTCTTATTGCTGTCCTCGCAGAGAGGATTCGGCTCATAACTAACGACAAGTCCATGCATTTCCTTATAATTTCCCGACAGCTTCAATATTCCGTTTACAAACATTCTCTTCGGCTTTGAAGGCGCAAGCAGAAGCTTGTTATACATTATCATTCCTTCAAGTGCAATCCTCACCTGTTCAGGAGTGGTTCCCTCATAAAAACAGCTTATAACCCTGGCATTTCTCATGCTTGGCACGATATGGTCGGTAAGCGAATGTCTTACCGGGTCAAGTCCGTCCTTCTCCATAAGCATCCTGTCAAACTCAACCTCTATCTCTGCATGTGTGACACCGCTCTCATTTATCTTCTCATCTATATAGCCATGGCATGTGACATCAAGTGCAAAATGGCACATGACACCATACATATATGCAAGATATGGAAGCTTATTGTCCTTATTTTCTATAACCTTAACTGCATGCTCAAAGAATTCAATTCCGGGTCTGCCATGCATTCCATACCCGATTTCATTTATTGTATTTGATTTGAGCGGCTTATAATAAAACAAAATATCCGGTCCGTGAAGTCCAATAAGATATAATTGGCGATACATGCTAATTGTATGCCATGCCTCCCCTGTAAGCTCACCCGCTGCTTCTTTTCCAATTCTGTAATGTGCATATGTTGACGGCATAAATCGTCCCTCCCTGACTGCAATAACAAAACCAATTCGTTTCTAATTTCTATAATCAAAGTATAGATAATCCGTCCGGCTTTAACTATCATAAAAGGGTGTAGGGAATGTAAAAATTAAGTAATTGTTCATATATTGTATGTTCTCTATATTCGTGCTAATATAAACTCACATGAAATTCCCGGAGGCACCTATGTCAGACAACACAGAATATGGCAAATTCAATATATATAATCCGTCCCGCTTTCAGTCTGTATGCGACAATATAATCCACTCTGCACACACGGAGAACGGCATCGGTACACTGAGCGAGAAGACTGTCCATGCTATATTGAAAAACTACCTTGAACCGGATACCTCATATCACGAAATAAGAACCGGAAGATATGTCGCTGACATACGCACGCCTGACGGAATCTATGAAATTCAGACAAGACAGTTTAACAAGCTGAGAAACAAGCTTGAAGCATTCCTTCCGGAATACTCTGTCACGGTAGTTTATCCGATACCTCACATAAAGTATCTGCGCTGGATTGACATGGACACAGGTGAAATAAGCCCTGCCCGCAAATCCCCTAAGACCGGAGTTTTCCAGTCCGTATTCTATGAACTGTATAAGATTAAGCCTTACCTGACGCATCCGAACTTCCATCTGCTTCTTATGCTCATAGATTTGGAGGAATACAGATTCTTAAATGGCTACAGCAAAGACAGAAAAAAAGGCTCCACACGCAGCGACCGTATTCCTACGGCTCTATATGCGTGTGAAGCCATCATGTCAATCTCAGACTACCAAAAACTTATTCCGGATATGCTTCCCGAAACTTTTACTGTGAAGGATTATGCAAAAGCCTGCCATGTCAACCTGACAGTAGCTCAGCCAGCCGTCAATGTCCTCACACATATCGGTGTGCTTGAACATATCGGAAAGAGTGGACGTGCATATCTATATAAAAGGAATTTCTAAATCAAATATAGCCTAATCCCGAACCGCTGCATATCAAAGCTGAAACGGTCAAATTCGACAACCGCACCTTCCTCCTCCGATAAAAATTCAAAGTAAACTGCGTGCTTTCCCACAATTCCGAAGTCAAGCTGTGCCGCCTAAGACAACGCTCACCCTCTCCGGTGCGTTGTTTCCAAACTGCAGATATCTAAAGCCTGCTGTTGTCCATGATAAAATATTAACAATCGGCGTTGACATTTCATCACGGCGGTCATAATCAACCGCTATGTATGCTTTGTGGCTGCCTCCGTAGATATGGCACGCATACCATCCTTTCCCATTGCAACATCTATCGGTTCCATCATCGCCTGACGTGAGAACTCGTTGACAGCTGTGTGACGATGATAAAAAACATACCATTTGCCATTAATCTGTGCGATTGAGCCGTGATTATTTCCCCATCGGTATGTCATTGTTCCACAGCCATCGCCATCCTCTAAGATTTCACCACCATTAAAGCTTATATCTCCTCCATCATGAAATTGGCCAAATGGCGAATCGCTGAAGCGGTATGATAAAAATCCATTATTCGGTTCATATACGCCAAGCTTAGTCTCAACAGGATTCTCAAAAGGTCCCCACGGTGTCTTAGAACTTGCAGCCACAATAAGGCTCCCCGCCCTCTCAGCCGCATACATATAATAAGTATATCCTTTTTTCACCACATCCGGTGCATACAGCACAGAATCATAATGTGTCTCATAGGCGACTCCATGGTATGTCCAGTCAGTCAAATCGTCAACCGGAGCTGACCACACAACATAGTCACGTCCGCAATAATGCTTGCGCTCAATATCATGCGAGCCATACACATACACTCTCTTTACTCCATTATGCTCAAAAACTCTAGGCTCACCATCCGGGACATGCTCCCATAATGGCATGTAAGGATTGGCACATTTTATAAATTATTTCATGAATTTCCCCCTTCTCCTTTAATATATTTGTCGCTTGCAAGGCGACATTTTATATAAGCACAGCCTGACGTTTCTTCAAGAGCCGGCATTGCTTTCTTTCACTCATTATTTTGCAAGCAAGCTCACTCAATAATTTCGCCGTTCGCCGGGAGTGAGCAAGCTCCCTCCGGCTCTCTTTCGCTCATTATGACATAAGTTCAGCTAATTTATGGTGTAAGGATATAGCATATTTTAATTCCATGATATATAATGTCCATGTCCGGTCAGCTATGAAATGTATGAATAAAATATATTTTATCGATAGCGAGAATGTCGGTGACAGCTGGATTTCTCTGCTTAACACCATCGCAGGTGAGGATGAGATTCTTGTATTTTACACTGCGAAAAGCCCGCATATGAATTACAAAAATCTGGTACTTCTCAAGCAGTCTCCAAGAGAAGTTACCTTCATCGAATGCTGCGAGGGAAATAACGCACTTGACTTCCAATTAAGCACCGAGCTTGGATACCGTGTAAGCGATTTAGATGACACAGAATTTATTATTGTCTCAAATGATACAGGCTTTGACGCAGTCGTGAAATATTGGACCCACCGCAATATTCCCGTCAGCCGCATTCAAGGCAAGGCCTGCTCCTCAGAGACTATAGCTAAGCCTGATATTGTCATCCCTTCTCCTGAAAACGAGCCATCCACGCCAAAGCCTTCTCCTGAGCCAAAACCTGCCCCTGAAGTGATAGATGTAAGAGCCAAAGAAATTCTCTATATAATAGGTAAAGATAATTTACAACTTCTCCACCTTGCCCTTCAGCAGCTTTTCGGCACGAAAAAAGGTAAAACCTATTACAATGCTTTCAAATCGGATAACGCTTACAACAATTACATCAGCAAACATAAGCACGAAGACACCAAAGAAAAACAATATTCTTATTGCTCTATAGTTTTTGAGCTGTCAGAGGAAAAGCTGTCAATGCCGGAAGATTTTCCTGCATTTATCATGGCTTCCTGGAAAAGCAAAAAAAATCTCAATTCCTTTAAGTCTGCACTTCAAACCAAGTACAAAAAAGAATTGAGCGATAAGTATTATTCAATGTTCAAGACACATATTAAAATCCTCGACAAAATAAAGTAAAGGAGACGCTGACCGAACCGGCGGGTGATACCACCCGCCTCTATCAAATCTGTTGTATTCATAGGGGCAAAAGACCTTTTGACCCCAACATCATTAGAATAAATAAACAGATGTATCATGCCTGCATATAAGCAGTATTAAAACCGAAATCATGCTCTACGCATTTTATTCTTAAATATAATACAAGCCATTGCATATACTGCCACAGCCCAGACAGCTACTACCGCAAACGATTTTATAAGTCCATCCATACTGCCTGAAAAAGCACTTCTTGCAATATTCACTCCATGGTAAAACGCAAGTGCATGGCTCACATTCTTTATTGCACCACCCATCATATCAACATCCATGAACACGCCGCCAACCATACTGATAAGCGAAATTATTATTGAACAGAAGCCAGGCGCAGCTTTGTCACTTAGCAAAGAGCCGAACAGCAAGCCAAAGCCTATCAGCATTATCGCAGTAGGTATAAGGCATACCAGACACAGCAGCATATTAACTATCTCCAAGCCTTCGCCAACAATCAGACTTATAATCCATGCGCACACATATGTCACAATCGACTGGATAAGCCCGATAAGCATAACCGGAAGTGTATATCCGGCCAGAAAATCAATCGTTTTCATCGGCGATGTGTAAAGACGCATCATAAGCGCTGTTGTCCTGTCTTTTGACACCTGTATGCATGTAAATAACATTACAAAACCAAGACCGAACACAATTATTCCCGGTGTCAGGCTATTAAGCCTGAAAACCGTAACGCCGCTCTCCTTAGGTATGCCATCATTTACAATAGTCATGATTACAAGCATAACAACAGGAAATCCTATACAGAAAATATAGCTTAACGGTTCCCGCAATATCTCCTTAAAAGTTCTCTTGCCAAATACTAATCCTCTCATTTTCTCATCTCCTTCTATTCCGAACCGACTATCGATACAAATGCATCCTCCAAGGTAGCTTTACCTGTATTTTTTAGCAGCTCTTCCACACTTCCAACCGCCTTAATCTTTCCTTTTACCATAACAGCAGCCTTATCCGACAGTCTCCCGGCCTCCTCCATATAATGTGTAGTCAGCACTATTGTCACTTTATTCTTGATTGAACTGATAATCTGCCACAGCTCTCTCCTTGCAATGACATCCAGCCCAAGCGTCGGCTCATCCAGAAATAAAACCTCCGGTTCAGTGATGAGTGCCATGGCAATGCTTAACCTCCTCTGCCATCCGCCGGATAAGGTCTTTGCCATTGTCTTCTCCACATCAGCAAACGAAAATTCTTCTATCATCTCATCGGCTTTTTGTCTTGCTTTTTTCCGCCCCATACCATAGATACCTGCAATAAACTCAAGATTCTCCCTGACTGTAAGATTCGGTGCAATGGCTGTATCCTGCGGTGAAACACTCACTATCTTCTTCACTTGGTCAAGTTCATCTTTTATGCTCCTTCCCATCACATAAGCATCCCCACAATCAGGCTTTACAAGCCCGGTGAGCATCTTTATTGTGGTTGTCTTTCCTGCTCCGTTGACACCCAGCAATGAAAAAAGCGTTCCCTGCTCAACTTCAAAAGATATACCATCTACAGCCGCTTTTTCACCATAATATTTTTTTAAGCCATCAATCACTATAGCCTTCTCCATGATTATCCTCCTCCAATTCCTTTAATTTTTTATTGATATCGGCTATATTCTTTTTGCATATCCTATACTGAATCGTCCAGCATATAATATATGATATAGTGTAGCTCACAACTACGGATATAAAAGCCTGAGGATATTTTGTAATACACCAGCAAAAATCTCCCACAAAAAGCCATACACACAACGATATAATAAAGTAAACAATGCTCTGCACAATCAGTCCAAGCCTTTCAAGCTCCATTATTATTGAACCACCTCCAAGCACAGCACTCATCAAGCCAATCAATATAAGCTGTACTAACAACGCTTTCACATCATTGTCAAACCTCCCTGCATACTCCGGCAGAAGAGGCATACCCCCTGTAAAAAAAATAATAAAAGTATAGACTACTGTTGTTATCCCTATCGCATACATAAAGCTATTTGCTATTCTAAACAATAGATTCTTTATCATCTCATTCATCCTTTCAAGTTCTATTTTCTATAACTTTAAAGCCTTCTTTATCCTGCTTACATATCTCCTTGACACAAATGTCTGCGTATTTCCCTTCATATACATCTGTATCGTTCCTGTAAGGCTTGTATCCATCTTAATTATTTTTCTTACATTCACAATCTCAGAATTGGATATTCTCACAAACTGTCCACTGTCAAGTATTTCCTCCAATTCATACAACCTCTCCCTCAGACGATACTGTCTATTCTCAGTCAGAAGATACACATTCTTATTCTGGGTAAATATTCTTATGATGTCATTATGTCTCACCATAACCGGCTCATTTTCATCATAGGCAGTTATACTTTTTTCCAAAGCATCTCTGACTGTCATATAAATCTGCCTGTTTTCAAGGCTGTCCTTCTCACAGCAGATATGGACTTCCGTTTTTTTATATTTATCGCTTATCTCAAACGCTATTTTCATCTGCAGCTCCTCTCTTTTCCATATATTTGATTATATCTATGCTTTACTAAAAATAAAGCAATTTGCGATATGTGGTCTGTTTCTCTATCTAATCGGTAAAAAAACGGTGTCCTAAAATCAAGACACCGTTTGTTAGATATTTAACATTTTATTAACCTTATAATTTAATTTACTTACGCTCATACCCATCCCTTTAAGCAAGCTTAAATAAAATCTACTCATCTTTGAATCTGCATTCAATATTTCTTTATTTTTATTATAATATTTTTGCTTATCTTTTTAACCTAAGCAAACAGGTGTGTAAAAAAATATTTTCACACCTGTTTGACAATATTCAAAAGGCATATGAAACCGTACTTCCATGCCATGCACCTGCATGCAAAGTTTTTAACAGATACGAAAAAATTTAAGCTTCTCCAATAAGAAACCATAAACAATATTTCATAACAAATAACAAAATAAGCAATAACACTAACAATAAACAATACGTCATATACGTTATTAACCGCAATTATTTTTTATATTTGACTTCATATCTGTACGGAAACTCACTGATATCCACAATCCGCTTTCTGCTCATATAAAATCGATGCTTCGCATCTCTATCTGATACCGGACTTGTATAAAACATCGGATAAAAGAGTTCAACCCATCAGCCAAGGTTGATGTGCTTTCTCTTTTATTTCATAAACTATAATTCCACTTCAAATTCAAACGTCTGGTTATACTTGTCAAGTGCAATCTGCATTGCCGCTATCTGTGCATCTATGCGCTCGTAGTCTTCCTTTACAAGTGCCAGATCATAGTTGATATATTCGTACTCCGGTGCTGTCTTTCTCGCATTAAATGCAACTGAGCCGATTCTTGTCTTCGGTGCGCGCTTTCTCAACGAGTCAAGAAATGCCTTGCGCTTATTGAGCTGAGCCATTCTGACAAGTATTTCATCAATAGTCATCTGCTCGCCGCCAATGTCAATCCTGTTAGTGACATTGTTCACATTGATTGCATGCTTTATCTTCATTATCTTCTTATCAATCGCTGCAATCTCAGCAGCCACCGACACATAATCATAATCAGGTATCACAGGCTCCTCATCTGCTGCCGCAATATATGAACAACCTTCATTTTCCTTCCTTAACCAGTACTCCTTATCCTCTGTAAGCTTCTTAAGCATCTTATTAGCATACGCTGATGTCATTATAACCATTTTGCACCATTCCTTTCAGAATTTTCTTGTGAACTGTATCTGACTATTTCATATTTTACAATATATCTGAACAAAAAGAAATATACCAGTGGTTTAATCTATTTATTTTTCAATAAAAAATATATACAAAACTCATATACTAATGTAAAGCTTATGTACCTCAGCTTCGTATACAGATTCAGTATGGTCATCAAATAATACTCATTCTGCCCTAATCATCTCTTTTTATAGAGCACTAGTTCCGGGTTTTCACCATTTGCTTCATAGGTGCATATCATTATAAAATCCATATCCGCAAGAATTCCAAAACATCTTTCGCCTCCGAATTCTGATTCTAACTGATTCCCCAGATATGTCTTCCCATCATCCAAAAACTTCACTTTATTGCCGCTTGGAAGTGTGAACTCCAGATTCACATACTTACCTACAAGTGCATTAAGCCTCTCAACTCTTGGAAGTCCATCCACATGAAGGTCATTTATCTCATCAATCAGTTGCCTCTTAAACTCGTCAAACTGTCCATTGTCACCAAGCTCATCATATCTTTTCCAATAATCCAACTTAGGGAGCATTTCCATCACATATGAACGAGCCTGTTCTTCTGTAAAATTCTCATTGACCATATTTTTAACACATATATCAATCAACTCGTCCATATTACTATATGTATAAGTATAAGTTCCGTCAGCATAACACCATTTGCAATAATCCTCATTCAATGTGCCGTCTTTATCACGTCCTAATATGTCATCGTCAATAGGCATCCCGCAGCACTGGCAGACAAGCTTTCTTGGCTCTCCTAAAAGTGTATTGATTGATACATCAAACTCTCTCGACAAAAGTTTTAGTGTTTCTGTATTCGGTATCGTTTCGCCATTTTCCCAACGCGATACCGCCTGGCGTGTTACCATAATTTTCTCAGCTAATTCATCCTGAGACATTCCTCTTTGAATGCGAAGCTTCAAAATAATATTTTTTGTTTCCAAAGTCTCATCCTCCTTCAAATATTATACAGGAATTATACAGTAGAATATGCGCTGACAAAAGCAACTACCTGTTGCACTACTTTACCATTGCGCTTTTGTATTCCTCGTTCAACTGACGGATTTCCTTCTCGCCGTTGATATATGGCTCATAAAATGTATCAACGGAACCTCCACCCAAATTATCACATCCGTTACAAAAATCGCAGGCACCTCCGCACTGATTGAGTGCTTCCTGTACAATTCTTATACGCTCTTCTTTTGTTGTGTCTTTTATTAATATGCTTTTAATTTCCATGACTGCTCTCCTTATTTTATTTCCAACACTAGATTACTACCCCATTGCAATGGTCAATCTCATGCTGAATAATCTGCGCCGTAAATCCGCTGTACTTTCCATGTCTTGGCATAAAATCACTGTCTAGGTAATCAACTTCTATTTGCTCATATCTTGTACATGTCCTTACACCATCTAATGACAGACAGCTCTCTTTTGTGCTGTACTCACCTGATTTCTCAGTTATCACAGGGTTTATCATAGCAAACTGGAACGGCCCTACCGCTACTACGATTATCGACTTATTTACACCTATCATATTGGCTGCCATACCGACACATATCTTGTCATTTGCCCTTAGTGTGTCTATAAGATCTGTCACAACCTGCCTGTCTTCCTCAGTTGCAGGCTTCGCCTTCTTTAAGAAAATATTTTTGCCTTTTACAATCTTTTTAACCATAATCTTCTTCCTATCCTTCTTTAATCTCATATTTATTATAAATCCTCAATACTCTCTTGAAAATCCTTTTTTATTTTTAGAGTTCGGGTGTCAAAACATGTTCTGCCACCCGAACCTTTTTAGCAATTTCAGTCTTTTATACATTAATAAACCAGCCGGTAACTTTTTCCGGCTGGTTTATATCATTTTATCAATTTTTCATTTCTACTATCCTACCTTTGCCATAAGTGCTCCGAAGTTAAACAGCTCGCCAAGAGAGCTGCTTATATTGCTTGGCTTTAATACATCCATGATATTCTTAAGAGCTTCATTGCTGTTCTCATCTCTGGCAATCCTGAACAGCTCAGCTGTATTTCTTGCGTCGCAGAGTGCATCGTGCATATGGCCTTTATATTCTATGCCAACGTAATTCAATGCCTTTTCCAAGGACATGACCTTCTCAAGACCTAGCTTATTGGTATATTCCTTCTGAAAATCGAACCATTTTGTCAGCTTTCCTTCCACAGCTTCGCTGTCATAATGCTTAAGCTCCATCTCAGAAGTAACCTGCTTGTAATCGTTGTCACTCCATGCATAAACCTCATACGCATCGCCATAGGCCTCACACCATTTTACAAACATCTCATATGCTGCAGCAAAGACCGGCGCACCGTATACCATCTGTGTACTTATGCCTGTCATCTCCTCATATCTTTTGTATATGACATCATTATATTGAGGTCTTACAAGCGTCTTAAATTCACCAAGAACATCAAACTCATCATTCATGATAACTGCACCAATCTCAATAATCTCCGAACGGCAGATTTTTCTCTCTGCCTTATATCTGTCTGCCACCGGATTCATCTCCAAATCGACAATTATGTAATTCATATGCTTTTCCTCCCTGTGAGTATAAATATTAAACCATATAATCATTAAATCTGTACTCATCAAAATTCAATCTCTCCCTGCATACAGGACACCACAAATATTTTTTATGCCCTGCCGCCCTTGCCATGGACTTTTTTCTCGGTATCGGAAATTTAAGTCCACAATGAGGGCATACACAGGTTGAAATTGTAAATTGCTGTTTTTTCATAAGCTGTTCCTTTCTATACATGTGTTGATTTCCGTTCCTCATCTGTTAATTTCATTATACTCATCAGGTGTTCAATAAAAAGTACAGCCCATTTTTATTTTCAAGATAACAGGTTAATTCCTATTGTTCCTTAGATATCAAAACATATCATCTGTTTTTCAGATATGCAGCAACATAAAAGGCAGAATTCTAAACTAAAATAATAAGTACCCCTTTCACCAAATATCCGGTAAAAGGGGTACTTATGAGTCTTGTATTTATTCGTATTTTTTTACAAATTCACTTGCCGCATCCCTAAGCTGCATGACAACCTCTTCAGGTCCTGTCACCTTCACTTCACTGCCAAGACTGAATACCCAGCCAAAGAACTGTGTGCTTACGTTCACTTCCACATTGAGCCCGCTGTGCTCGTCATCCACTTTATAGAAAACAATATCTTTGCCAAATCTGTCTATAAACACACCACACATATAGTTAGCAAACTCTATGCTGACTCTTGTCTTCTTTCCCTGATACATTCCAAAAGTCGCCTTGGAGTATTCAGCCATATCAAAGCTTTTGAAATCATCCTTGCCGTCCCTGGCTGCTTCTTCAATGCAAATATGCATCATCTTATCAACACGGTAATGCTTAAGCTTATGATCCCAGTCATCATAAGCAACCATGTAATAATTCTCATCATTCCACATAAGCACCCAAGGACTTACAACGAACCAGACACCTCCATGCCTTGGAACAAGCTTCTTATTGATATCCCACTTATAATATTTAAACCGTATTTTTTTATTCTGATTTATTGCACTATGTATATCATCCACATTGTAATATACGCTTTCATTCATGGTCTTAACACGGTCATTAATGAATACCTGCCGTTGCAGCTGCTTTGCCTGATGCTCACTCACGAACTTCTTTATCTTTGCTATAAGTTCCCTTGACTTCGTTCTGGTTATAAACTTCGATGACTGAATTGCATCAATAAGAAGCTTTACCTCCGCCAGTTCAAACTCTCTCGAACCGACATGATAAAAAGTCTCTCTTCCGACCTGTTCCTTGATGATTTCGATTCCAAACTTATCCGTCATGTCCTGAAAATCAGCATAGATGCTTTTTCTCTCTGCCGTGACATCATATTTTTCAAGCTCTTCCATAATCTGCGGCATCGTAAGACCATGCTCATCATCGGTCTTATCAAGCATAATTTTCATGAGATAGCAGAACTTGAACTTTTGATTTGCACCTCGCGGCATCGGCAGTACCTCCTTTTGTGAACTCTTTATTTCCGGCGTTGATAGTGTGCTGCAGCTGTCCTCCATCACTCCGATAATTTCTCTCATCCATATTGCATAATTATAATATTCCCTTTTCACATTATTTGCAAGATGATAGCTGAACTTAATCCGTCATTATCTATGCGCTGACCTGCGTCTTTGCACAGTTATCTAAGACAATAATCTCATCCATCGATACATCAAAGACTGCTGCAAGTATAACAAGATTATCAAGTGTCGGCAGAGCCACGCCATGCTGCCATTTATAAATTGCCTGCGGTGTGGCAAATCCGAAAATATCCGCAAGCTCCTTTACCGAGAGTCCTGCATCCGCTCTCATTCTTGAAATATTAACTCCTGTTGCTGCCATATTTATTGTCGGCATTGTCATTTTTTCTCCTGTTCCGGCATTTTTGCAGTACACATCTACAGCCAAAATGCCGGATGTGTACTACTCAGATGCCTTAAAATTATAGATAGGCTTCATCACATCAATGACATCCACAGATTCCTTGATTGCATCTATAATGTCATCCAAAGATTTGTATGCCATTGGTGCCTCGTCCAATGTATTTTCATTTACAGAGGTTGTATATATTCCCTCCATCGTCTTCCTATATTCATCCAGCGCAAGCTCATTTTTTGCCTTTGTTCTGGACATAATTCTTCCGGCTCCATGCGGAGCTGAATAATTCCACTCAGGATTTCCCTTTCCGACTGCAAGTACACTTCCATCCCGCATATTGATTGGAATAAGCACCTTCTCACCCTTGTGTGCAGCTATTGCTCCTTTCCTCAAAATCATCTCGTCCGTGTCAATATAATTATGAATTGTATGAAATGCATCATATGAAGTCATTTGCGTTCGCTCTAAGATTATCTGAGCCATCTTCTCTCTGCTTCTCTTTGCAAAAGCCTGACATATTGTTATATCGTGCAGATAATCCTCCAGATATTTGCCCTCAAGATAACACAAATCCTCAGGCATGCTTGCAGGACTTTCATATACCTGCCAGTGAAGCTGCTTCAATGCATCCTGAATCTCATTTTTTCTCCCCTGCTCCTTGTAAGTACGAATAATTTCATCACGCTTTTCAAGATAATCTCCATACCCACGGTTTAAGTTGATTGCAAGATGCTGATACAGCTCAGCGACCTGCTTGCCAAGATTTCTGCTCCCCGAATGGATAATCAGATATTTCGTGCCATCCGATGCTGCATCAATCTCAATAAAGTGATTTCCGCCTCCAAGTGTTCCAAGAGACCTCTCAAGACGTTTCGTATCCTTCAAATCCCTGTAGCTGCGAAGCTCAGTCAGGTCAAATCTCTCCTGTCTTCCATCCCACACTTCATGCCCTGATGGAATAAAATGAGCTGCCTCATCCACCCTTTCAAAATCAATATCCTGTTTTCCAAGCTTGACTGTATACATTCCGCATCCGATATCCACACCTACAACATTTGGCACAGCCTTGTCAATAATAGTCATTGTTGTTCCGATAGTGCATCCCTTCCCGGCATGAACATCCGGCATAATACGAATCTTTGAACCCTCCGTCATGGCATAATCGCACATGCGTCTAATCTGCTCAATCGCCTCGTCCTCCACTACCTTTGCATAGCATAGAGCTGTATTTACCTTTCCTTTTATTTCTATCGCATTCATTGTCCTTCCTCCTTCAAAAAAAATACCGCCCACCTTTCATCTAAGGTAAGCGGTACGCTAAAACATGTCTATATATGATATACTGCCGCCGGTTATTCTCCGGCACCTGCTGCGATATCCAAAACACAATTTTCTCGTTCTTGCCCTGCCTTAAATGAGTGCATCAAATCAAAGCTCCACTCTCTATCACTGAGTGGTGCTAATGCTTTGCGTTCACTATGAAGCTGACTAAAACGATTAATTGCTGTCATGTCTTTTTCCTTCCTATCTCTGTGGAGTTTTCCCGCTCCGCTTTTCTCTTTCTGTATGTTTGTAAGGATAGCACAAATTATTGGAGCTGTCACTATACTTGTGGTATAAAATATGTAACATGGTTAAATATATTCTTAATTATAAATCTTATCTTTAATCACTTTCGGCAACACCAAACTTATTTATAAAATCCTCATAACCATTTACCCAGTCAAACTTTGTATCCTTTGATACAGCCTGGAAATGAAGTTCTCCACAATGTATCTTATTTCTTTCTACTTCTGTAAGGTCTGCCCAGGCCTTGCCAGCCTTTGTTTCGACAATAAAATAAATTCCAACAGATGGAGCTTTCAAAGCATCTTTACGGCATACTACCGCCCAATCAGGACTATAATTGCCATATGGTGTATCAATTACGAATCCGCCCTTTTTCAACTTGGTAAAAAGCAACACATTTTCATTGTTCTCCAGCTTATGAGCAAATTTTGACTCACCTTCGCTGTCTAGCTTATAATACTCATTCATCGCAGAACTTCTATCTGATTTTGCTTTAAACACTCTCCATTCCTGCTCAAAATCCGCTTCTGTAATTGTGTCCACCTCAAATATATTATGCTCATCTAATTCATAACCTTTTATCACTTCATATGATGTAATATTTGAAGCCTTAGTATCATTAAGAATTCCTTTTATTAACTGAGTCACATCATCCAAAATATCCTGATTATTAAGCAAATCCCTCTTCGTAATCCCTTGCAAAATTTTGAAAATAGCAAGTCTAGGTAACATCGTATGGTACATTATAAAGTTTGCGATTTCAAAATCAGATTTTGGTTCCGTGTGGATTTCTACTTCCAGTTCCTTATCACCATAAGTTGACTCTTCCATCACAAACATCTGTGACGTATTAAATTTAGCTCTACCCATTTCAACCTTGTATTCATTTTTTGCTTTCTTAAATAGCAATGACTGATTAATCTGAAATATGCAGTCATCTATAAATTTATCTTTATCAATTCTAAATCTGTAAATAGAACGCTGCATAAGGTTCTCGCGAAGACCACGATAAATCTTTTCAAACTCTCCCTGTGTTACATAAGCTCTTATTCTATTTTCATATGGTTTATTATCACCATTAGTAATCTCAATCTTTCTTGTACCTTTCTGCACCATCAGTTTCTTGAACTGTTTCTTAATTAATTCGGCGTGCTCATTTAATGTATCATCAACAAATATCATATTATCCAAAGTCTTGGTTATCTGCTGTGTTAAACCTTTCAATATATTGTCAGTATTCATCACTCCAACAGACACCAATTCCTCTTTAAGTATATCTACCAGCTCAGGACTAATTTTCTCTTCAGGAACTCCAGCAGACTTTAATGTCTCAATCAGAATATCAGCAGTAACTTCATCCTTGACAAAATGCATATTATCATTAAAGTCTTTTTGAAGTGCAGATGCAAAATGGTCATAATAATCATTTGCTATTACCGTCAGTTCATTAATTCTACGGTCAATACAACGATTGCCTGTATCGTCAACCGGCAGTCTCAGTCCTCTGCCAATTTCCTGCTTTTTTGCAATATCAGAGCCACCAGCCTTCAATGTACAAAGTGTAAATACATTCGGATTATCCCAGCCTTCTCTAAGAGCAGAATGCGAAAATATAAATGCAAGCGGCTCTTCAAAAGATATCAACTCATCTTTCTTTTCAAGAATAAGACTGATTCCTCTATCAATATCTTCCTGAGACTTTGCTTTGAGTTTTACATCACTATCATCTATGGAAGAATCCCAATCATCTACATCTACAACATTATTCTTTTTATCTCTGGCAAAATATCCTTCTCTGACAGCCTGCACATTCATATAATCCGGAAAATACTCTTTATTCATTTCCAATTCATTCACATGGGTAGTCACATATTTTTTGTACTCTTCATCAAAAATACGCAAGTATTCTCCCCTTCCATCTATAGCTGAATCATCGCGCACTTTATCTACCGCATCAATAAAGAACAATGTCAATGCCTTAATCTTTCTGCCCGAATGAATAATATTAAGCTGTTTAGTGAAATGATTTTGTATTGCCAATCTTATTTGAATTCGCACTGCCTCATTTTTCTCTATCTCATGGTTACTGTGTCCAAATTCCAGACCAAAAAATCCTTCCTTTGTAGCAATCGACAACGGTTTTAACTTATGTGGTTCTTCTGCAATACGAAAATCCTTGTACTGAGACAATCCACCGGATAACTCTTCAAGCGATGTTCCACCACTTACATTGAAAGTTTTAAATCTTATTGTTCCTCCCTGGTCTTGTGAAAACATTTCAATCTTAGCTTTCAAATCTGATGTAAATGCAAGGTATCTAACATATGGATAATCCTTGGGAATCACACCATAGACTGTCTTAACAACAATCTTTTTTACTAAATCCCTCTGATATGCTGCATATGAATCCAGCTTGTAAATCTGATTATACAGCTGCTTATGTGTAGCAGAATAACGTAAAGTAAAAAGTGGTTTTAATTCTTCAATAGCAACTAACGACTTGGATTTTTTCTTTGCAGTACCTTCAATCTTCTGTGGCTCATCTATAATCACAATAGGCTTTATGTATTTGATATCTTCCCACAAGTTCTGACCATATTCATCTTCCTTACGGATTTTGTTAGTGTCCTTGTTGAAAGCCTGAATGTTCATCACACATATACTCAAATCATTGCTTTCTACCAGCTTTGAACTAATCTGTTTTGGGTTGTTACTGTCATAGATAAAGCTATGCTTTCCAATATCAATATTATATATTCTCTTGAAATGGTCGGCTAATTGCTCCATTGATTTTTCGACACCTTTGCGAATGGCAATCGACGGAACAACTATCATAAACTTGCGAAATCCATACTCTTGATACAGCTCAAGAATCGTACGAAGATATACATACGTCTTTCCTGTACCTGTCTCCATTTCAATCGTGAAATTATTCCCATCTGCAAGTACATTATCAGCAAATAAATTATTAGAAAGCTGCACTTTTCGCAAATTTTCCAATAATCTGCTTCCAACAACAATATCATTATTTCTGACTGGATCGCCCTCGCCAAATTTACGGATACGACTAGGTCTGTAAATACCATCTACTCGCCTCGACAGACCTCTGAACAATTCCACAGCAGAGTTGATAGCCTGCATCTGATAGTCAAGGTCATCCTCAAATTGGAATGTGATACGTTTAGACATCTGTTTTTCCTCCTAATTCATCCTCTGCATCTTTCTGTTGCATATAAAAAATAACTTTTTGTGTTTCTATTTCATACCAGTTACATGCCATTTCATCATGTACCTGAAGTAAATTATCCATGATATCAGTACTTACACTTTTCATAACTTCATTCATCCGCCAATCCTCCTTGTGGCAGATGATACGTCTGCCATACTTTCTATATGAACTCTACTGTATATGTCGGCTTATTCGTTCCTGCATTTTTCTCAACCAAAGCTTTCAATTTTCTAAACGTCTCATCCTTTAAAGCAATATTATCCTGAAAAGATGAATCTCTGAAAATAAATTTAATCGGTAATGGGTCAAGTTTTGCAAGCTTAGAAACCAGCTCCTCTGTAATTTTCGTTTCCAAACATACCAGATAACTGCTGGCATAGAGATATGTACGACTGCCGATATCTGACAACTGCTCCAATCTTTCCGAAAGAGCAACATCACGTTGACGAAGCATTAGTTCATAAACTATATCTATATCATTTGCTCCCGGCATAAAGTCAACAAGGTCCGGAGTGTACTCAGATTGATTAATATCTAACTGTCCCAAATCCATAAGAGAATTCCATTTAATATTTGTGTCAACGGTTCTAAATACTTTAAAGCCTATATCAATATCTGCATCGGGATGCTCTGACTTTATTTTTTCTCCTGCACGGCGGATGCGTTCTTTACCAACTGAACATATATTTTTATATTCATCCTTAAATGCCACCTTATTTTTCTCGATTTCTTCTGGGTATTGTACCATAATAAATTTTCGTTTTCCATTATCAAGACTATTTAAATTCATTATAGCGTGTGCTGATGTTGCACTTCCACTAAAAAAATCTAGAAATATACCATCTTTAAATGGAATACTTCCCATCAATGTGGTTATCAAATCAACAGATTTTGGATAATCAAAATACTTCTTTCCATTAAATAAAGCTTGAACTTCTGCATCTCCATTTGATATATTGGTTATTAAATCTTTTAGTGATGTTTTATTAAAGTCTCTAATTCTTGTATATATTTCATATCCATTCTTAGTCGTTGGTAATACAATTAAATCATAGCTCTCATTTTTTATTTTATTTTTCGACCATCTCCATGCATGATATTTATGAATACCATCTCCATTAGCATGCGGTGGTATTTCTATAAATCCATCTATCCGTTCCCCTATGTCTCCTGTTTTTATTTCCCCCGTCTCAATGTTATAAAAAATGGAAAATACCAAGTTTGGTCTAGTCTCCTCATTAAATTTTCTATTATGATTATACAAAGTATCTCCAATTGCAAATTTTCCCCTAGCATCTTCTCTTATGTCTTTATTAAGTCCCTTATATGTATCTGGCATTCTTGTCTTCGCATAATTAATATCAACACTTAAACCATATGCTTTAAAGGAATTTTTTGAATATACTAAAACGCTTTCCCATGTTTTAGCCGCTCCACATCCCGAAATTTGTCTCCCAGTGATATTAGATACCCAAACAAATTCATTAAGGAAATTATCTGTACCAAATATTTCATCACATATTTTCTTTAAATTATAAGCTTCATTATCATCTATACTAATAAATATAATGCCATCATCTTTCAATAAATCAAATGCAAGTTTAAGTCTCATATACATCATTGAGCACCATTTTGAATGAAACCTTCCACTCGTATCAGAATTCCTTATGAATTTATTTCCTTGAGAATCCAACAATCCGCTTTCATTTTCATACTCTGCTTTAGATTGAGAAAAATCATCATTATATACAAAATCATTTCCCGTATTATAAGGTGGGTCAATATATATTGCTTGGATAGAGCTGTAGTAATTCTGACGAATCAATTTCAAAATTTCCAGATTGTCTCCCTCAATATAAAGATTTTCTGTAGTCTCTGCATCCTTACTGTCCTCTGGAATAAATTTTAATGTTCTTCCAACAACATCCTCCTGTGCAAGCTTCTTTGCTTTCTTTTTCCCCGCCCATGTAAGCTCATATTTTTCACTTTCAACTTCCTTAAATTGTCCCAATTCCTCCCTCAGTGCTTCAAAGTCAACCTCTCCATCCTTTACCGCAGATGGAAAAATACTTTCTAACTTTCTTACATTATCATTTACAATATTGTTAATATTCTGATTTACTTTCTTGTATTCCATAGTGTCCTCCAACTTCTCATTTTCAGCACTATGACCCAGACATATACAGTAAAAGCAGTAATTACAATATTACAAAAATTCTACTGCATATGTCATTTTTTTCATTCCATTATTCTTTTCTATCAACGCTTTTAATCGTCTGAATGTCTCATCTTTTAATGCAATGTCATCTTGGAATGCCGAGTCTCTGAAAATGAATTTGATTGGCAAAGGGTCTATCTTCGCCAGTTTATCAATTAATTCATCTGTAATCTTTGTCTCAAGACAAACCATATAACTATCCGCATAAAGGTAAGTACGAGAGTACCCCCCCCCCACGAAAATTTGTTCGATTTTCGATGATAAAGGTACGTCATTCTGTCTAAGCATCAATTCATATACAATATCTATATCTTTTGCTCCCGGCATAAAATCTATTGTATCCGGTGATATTTCCATCTGTTTAATATCTATCTGCCCTAAATCTATAAGGGAATTCCACTTAATATTAGTATCAGCAGTTCTGAATACTTTGAATCCAATATCAATGTCAGCATCGGGATGCTCATCTTTTATTTTGTCTCCTGCCCTACGAATTCGTTCTTTGCCAATCTCACATATATTTTTATATCCTTGGCGAAATGCTTCGGACTTAATATCACATATTTCCGGCAACTGAATCATTATAAATCTTCGTCTAGCCGCATCTTCCATATTCTGTTGAAATACTGCCTGTGCAGAACTTGCAGAACCTGAATAAAAATCTAGAACCGTATCATCTTCATTAGATGCTATTGAAATTATTTTTGCTATTAACTCCCATGGTTTTGGTGTATCAAATACTGCAACACCACTAAACAATTCTTTTATTACTGCCGTTGCCTGCCTAGTAGTTCCAAATTTTTCACCTTGCCACAGATTTTCTGGTATTCTTCCTGGTTGATCACAAAGGTAAATCTTTCTAATAATTCCACTATTATCTGACTTAAATTTAATTTCTCCAGTTGCTATCTTTTCTTTTAAGGATTCTTCTGACCATCTCCAACCATTATCTGGTGGATCAATTATATTTCCATTCGGTGCAATTATATTGAAACATAAAGTTTTTCTATAATTCGGACTCCTGACGTCACCACTTCTCCAATCGCCTTTAGGATCACCATCAGGATTTGAATAATTCTTATTGTCGTCTATACTTCTATCAAAATAAAAATTTTTAACCTTATCTTTATTTTTTGCATAAACTAAAATGTGATTATACTGCCTTGAAAAATGTCTTTCATCATTTTTACTCTGCTGAGTATGTTTCCACACTATGTCAGTAATAAAATTTATATTTCCAAAAATTTCATCACATACTTCTTTTAAATTAGCCAACTCATTATCATCAATACATATAAAAATCGTTCCATCATCTGTCATTAGTTCTTTAGACACCTTTAATCTAGGATAAATACTGTCTAACCACTTCGCATGAAAACGATTCTGAGATTTTAAGTTTTTTGTAAATCTTTGACCTAACTCATCAATATTTTTCTCCAATTTACCAGATTCTTGCTCAGATATTTTAAAATAATCATTGTATAAAAAATCATTACCTGTATTATATGGTGGATCAATAAAAATCAATTTAATTGCATTATAATAATTCTGGCGAATCAGCTTCAAAACTTCCAGATTATCTCCCTCTATATATAAATTTTCCGTAGTATCTGCATTTTTGCTATCCTCTGGAATAAATTTTAATGTTCTTCCAACAACATCTTCTTGAGCAAGTTTCTTGCTTTCTTTTTTCCCCGCCCATGTAAGCTCATATTTTTCACTTTCAACTTCCTTAAATTGTC